>CAVRJR010000002.1:0-357271 GCA_963722095.1 Candidatus Bathyarchaeota archaeon
GCTAAATTAACCGTTCATAGTCTTAGCTTATGGTTACTTGGATAACGTATTTTGCTGCGATGTTGCCTGGTGTGTTTAAGGCGTCGGCGCCTACTACCATGGTCTTCAATGGTCCGCTGCCGTTTGATCCATCGGGTAAGTTAGCGCCGTTGAGCCAGTAAGCTAATATGAGGTATAATGGCTGCGTTGGGGTCGCCGAGTTTCCAGAGGAATCAAACGTGGAGAAGCCAGTTCCGCTTGCTACTTCAGCATAAGTGTATGTAACATTGTAGAGGTCTGAACCCGTGACTTTAATGCTGTTGCTGCTTGTGATTCCGCCGACCAAGTTGCAAAGCGACAGAAGTGTCACGCCGGTATAGCTGCCGTTGTTGAATACTCCTGAACTGCTCTTGTAAGAGCCACCGTAATAAGTCACCGAGGGCATCAGCGCAATGTCATTTGAAAACAACGTAACCTTGCCGTTAGCTCCAACAATCGTTACACTGCAATCTTGTATAGGCAGGATTAGGATTTGAGCAATTTTACTAACTTTCTCGTTATTGGCTAAGCTTGCGCCTGCGAGTGCCAGCGGAGCGTAACTGCTTGTCAATGCTGAGCCATTGGCTGTGTTTGCGATTAGGGGGTTGTTTGTGCTTATGCGGCTGTCGTTGAAGGCTTTGGTGTAACCGTCTGAACCTATGACTTCAACAACGTAACCTTGAGCTAAGGCGCTGCTGCTGATAACTCCGTTGTTTTCAGCCCACACTACAAGTTGCTGCAGAGGCGTTCCACTCCAGTTGGTGACGCCATCGTTGTAACTTGTGGTGTTCTGCGTAACTTGAGTTGCAAACGTCGCTTCAGACATTGTAACTGCTACAGTGCCATTAAATACGAGGCTCCATGGAGCGGGGGTTGGGGTTGGAGTAGCTGTGGGGGTAGGCGATGCTGTCGCTGAAGGAGAAGCTGTTGGCGAACTTGTAGGGGACGGTGACGAAGAGGTGCTTCCCAGAACTTGCAAGCCAGTTACCATTTTCACCGAGTAATGGCCTTCTACTAGGAGCCCTTCAGAACCCAGCATAAAGAGTCGTAGTGGTCCTTCATCAGATGGGAATATTGTTCCGTTAACAGAATAGGCTAAAACCATCACTAAGGATTGTGTCGCACTAACTTGGCTTCCAGTTGTTGGGCTAAATGTCGTGAAGCCTTGTCCGTTCACTTGATCGTAGGTGAAAACTATGGAGTACCCGTCGGAAGCTGTCACGTTTAACGTTTGAGTACTTGTCATTCCGCCGACGAGGTTCAAGAACGCTGTGACTTGCACGCCAGTGTAGGTGCCAGTTTCAGAAATCAATCCGTTGCTGGTTTCGAATCCGCCTTTACCTGTGTATGATTGCATGGCTGCAACGTCTTTTTCTGTTAGGACTTTTTGTTGGCCGTTAGCGCCTTTAAGCGTGAGTGATAATGTTGGGAGGGTGATTTTTGAAGACGTGGATTTTTGCGAGATTACGTATAGTGCCGCTGCCGATGCGGATGCGACGATGACTATTATGACTATTATTGAGGCTAAGATTTTTTTGTTAAGTTTGCCGGTTTTTGGTTGAGAGGTCATTTGAATTTTCCTTCACGGCTGATTTATCGATATTACTATATAATCATATCGGCTTAATTGAGCGACCAACCATTGCAAAAACCCAAAAAATGAAGAAGCCGAACAAACCACTGAAGCTTTGTTGGCGTCTGGTCGCAGCCTCCAACCAGATTTTCATTTTAGTTTTCTTGCTAATGACAACTATGGAAAAGGTAGACGCAGACACAAGAATTACTAAAAAAGTGCTCGCTGGAAACTCGGGGACGTTTCCGACAGCTGAGCTGTTGCGAAAATTAGTCGTTAAAGTGAAGTTGTCGGTTGGGTCTTGTAGAAACTGATTTGTGAGTTGATTGTAAGTTTGGGCATCAATTGTTCCCTTATCGGTGTTAAAGGTTAAAATTCTGGCGCTGTCAGCGCCCGTTTCGTTCTTGGAGTCCTGCTGATTATATAGTAGTTCGTAGCGACCGCCGACCTCCGTTCTGTTTCCCGCGGCGGGATGATAATGTCCGTTTAGAGTCAAAAACACGTTGGAGTGGGTATCCAGAACTGTTTTTTTGAAGTTTAGCGCCCAAGAATCGTAGTTGCATTGTTGATTGATGAATGCATGGGTTGCCACGATGGCGTGGGATTGCGGATAAGCGTTCAAAAGGTTGTTGGCCCAAGCCAGCACTGAATCGTTAGCGTGGTATGCGATGTTTATGATTAAGCAGTCCCAGCCGTTGACGTCAAAGTGAACTGCTGTGTTCATGCCTTCAAAGTCATCGCTGACCCAATAGGGTTTTGACTGCATAGCTTGAGGGTTAAAAGCTGTAAACTGGTTGCCTACCCAGCAGGATGAGTCGTAATCGTGGTTTCCAGCGTCCCAGCAGTAGGGAACGTCGTTGTTTAGGAGTATACTCATTGACTCGTTCGCGTTAGCCCATTCAGTTAGGTTTGCGTCGTCGTTGATTATGTCGCCTGTGTGAATTACCATTTGTACATTGTAGGCGTCTTTGTTGTTAACGATCCATTGACATAAATTGTTAAAGTATGTTGGGTAGCTTTCTGAAAGGTACTGGGTGTCGGTTATCCAGACTATTGAAAAACTTGAATTTGCTTCTGCGTGGGCAAAGCAGGCTGGGCTGACGGCTGCTGCGAATGAAACGGTTAAAAGAACGGTTAATACTATGACTGAAATGCAGGTTAATGCATGATTTTTCATATTTCTTCTTCCAAGCTGGGCGGTAGGCTTTTTAGTTTGAAATTAACTAACAATTCGATGTTACTATTAAATCATATCGTTGACCCCGAAAAAAGAACTAAGCAACAAACAAGAAGCGGAAAAATGAAGAAAACAACAAAAATCCTCTCCATAACCATAGCAACGATAATTATCCTCGCAGCATTCACCTCACTCTACTACGCCAAAATAGTAGGAAACAATTCGCAGTCAAACAAAAACGAGTTGACGCTGCCGGCGGGTGCGATTCCTCAGTGGCAAATTGAAGTTACAGGCGACTTCAGCCAAGAAAAAACTTGGACGCTGAACCAAATATCAAAGATGCCGCTAACAGACGTAATCGTGAAAAGCGAAAACGCCACTTACTGCGGAGTTACGCTTCTCGAGTTTTGCAACACGACAGGAATTTCTTGGGACGCTGGGCCACTAAACATAATTGGCGAAAAAGGGCAGTCGGCGACCTTGAACACTTTTCAAGCTTGGAACAGCACCTACTTCCCTTACAGCTACAGTTATAATGTGATTGTGCTTGCCTTCATAAAGAACGGTCAATGGATGACAAGTCAAAACGGCGGTCCCGTAAAACTTGTCGCGCCTCATTTTGCAGCCAATTTCCAGGTTGAGCAGGTCGCAAAAATCCAAAGTGAACCATGGGCTGTCTCAGTTACAGGTGACGTAGCGAACCCACTTGTAATTACTGGAAAAAACATGACTGATTTTCAATCACAAACCCTGCGCGGAGAGTTCAGACCTGGAGATGCACCCAACGTAACCGCAGACTGGACGGGTATGCCGATCTTAGATATTCTCCAGGCAGCAAAAGCTTCCAGCCAAGCCAGCCAAGTCTGCTTCATCGGCATCGACGGTTACAAACAAAACTTTACATTGGCACAAGTCAAAGACGGAGCGATGATGCTTGGCTACCAAGAAAACGGGCAGTATCTGCCGACAAGCCAAGGTGGACCCTTCAGAATCTTTGCTCCAATCCCTGAATACAAGTGGGGACAATACTGGGTTAAGTTTGTAGTAGACATATACGTATGCTAAACTTCGGCGGAGGCCATTTCCTTTAAGTCTGAACTGCGAAGTCAAGCACAATTTATAAAACCAAGCAGGCAGCTTTTTCAGTCAGGAGCGTGAATCGGGTACGGTTTTAGTTGTTGCCGCCGTCGGGGTCAGCGATTCAGGAAAAACGGTCACGTTAGAATATTTAATTTCTCGTCTGTCAGCAGAAGGCTACCAGATCGGATCAATTAAGCATGTTCACCACAAAGGCTTCACCATGGATAAAGAAGGCACGAACACTTGGCGCTACGCCCAGGCAGGCTCAAAAGTCATCGTTGCAATTTCGCCCGAAGAAATAGACATCATAAAGAAAACCCAGATGGCGCTCAACGATCTCGACCGAATAATCGCCCTGCTTGAGAATGAGAAGCTGGATGTTGTTTTCATCGAAGGCTTCCACAGCTTAATCGCAAAAAGGCAGGACGTGCCCAAAATCGTCACGGCAAAAGACGAAGATGGACTCAAGCAGACGCTTGAAGGCACGGTTGACCCAATCATCGCGATTGCAGGCGTGGTCGCCACAAAATCCACAAACAAGGAATACCGCAAAATACCGATAATCAGAGTTCCCGAAGACGGACAAAAACTCGTCGAATTAATCAAAAACCGCCTAGGCAAACCCAGCGCAAAAACCGCGGATTGAGGGGAAACTGATTGACTAAACGGGCTGCACTCATATTGGCAGGTGGAAAAGCCCGACGTTTCCAAGTTAAAGGCGGGGAAAAGTGGGAAGACAAGGCGCTCGCCACCCTTTCGGGTAAGCCCCTGTTGATTCACGCCGTTGAAAACGTGCAGGGCATCGTTGACGAGGTTTCGGTAAGCGTAAACGATGAACAACGCGGCGCAAGGTACGGTGAAATCCTCAAAAAACACGGCTTAAATGCTGTTCGCGTCGTGGTTGACGAAAAAACCGAGATTAGCGGACCCACCGTTGCAATCATGTCGGGACTGAAACGTGTTCAGGCGCCTTATTGTCTCACGTTGCCCTGCGACATGCCTTTTCTGCAGCCCAAAGTCGCAGATTACCTGTTTAGTCAAGCCGAAGGTTTCGACGTGGCTACGCCTATGTGGCCTAACGGCAGGCTTGAAACCCTGCTGACGGTGCTGGAGCGCCAGAAGGGGTTGGAAATCACCGAGACGCTGTGTAAGCTTCGGCGTCCACGGTCAGACGACATACAGAGAGGCGCCGGCAAACTCCTGCTTGTTTCCCCAGTGAACGAAATTAAATCGCTTGACCCAGAACTGAAAAGCTTCATCAACATCAACTCCAAAGAAGACCTAAAACGGCTACAAACCCGACGAGCACACGGCTCAGTCACACAAAACCTCGTCCTAACGCTGGGCAAACCCGCAATTCCAGATTTGCATCGACTGCAAGAGGGCGCCAAAATGGTTGAAGAAGGCAAGTTGGCGGAGGCAGAGTCAACTTTCGCCGTTTGCGCAAGGAACTTTGAGGTTTGCGACTCATTTTTTTGGGCGGCGGTAAGCTGGGAAAATCAAGGGGAAGCCTTGCTTAAGTTGTCTGCGAAGCAGGTTGACCAGAAAGCGGCTGCGGAAGTGGATTTTGACGGGAAAGAAGCGTTCGTGAAGGCGGCAAATAGCTATCGATTAGAGGCACAAATGCATGACGAAAACCTTTGCTTGCTGCTTGCTGAACGCGCGTTAGCTGACAAGGCATGGTGTGAGTCGTGGGCTATGGGGAAGCACAGCCACATGCACCGTTACCCGTCGAAAGTCGCCTAAGACCCAATCGCAGACAATTCAAGTTTGCCAAAAAGGTTGACTTCCACTTTGCTGCCCTTCGCCAGCGTGGTGTGCGGCGGAACAATGGTGTACCCGTTTGATTTGGCAATTGTCGTTAGCGCGCTTGAGCCACCTTCAACCTGCTCAGCCAAAAACTTGTCGGCTACCCGTTTTAGGCGCAGAAGCAGAAAACGGTACTGCGGACCAGAATCCAAAGGTTCAGTTAGCTCGGCGGTTAAACGCGGCTGCATTCCTACCCCTTCCACGCCAGCGTACAGGCTGATTAGGGGTGCAGCGAAAAGGTAGAAGCCAGCGATGCATGACCCGATGTGCCCAGGCAACATGACTACGGGTTTGCCGCTGACGAAGCCGAAGCCTGAAACCGCGCCGGGACGCAGCAGGATTCCTTGAACCACAACGCCTGGTTTCCCAAGCGCGTTCACGGCGTCTGGGACAAAATCTTTTACCCCGACCGAGGAGCCGCCGATGGTAAGGACAATATCCGCCTGCGCCAAGGCTTCACCGATTTTAGCTTGCACCTTATCCAAGGAGTCAGGCATAATTCCCAGCAGCGCCGCTGAAGCGCCAAGTTCCGAAGCTAACCCAGCGACAACAAGAGCGTAGTTGTTGGCGATTTTTTCGGGGTTTTTTTGGCTTTGTCTGATTAGCTCGTCTCCGCCTGAGAGGATGGCGACCTTTGGCTTCTTGAAAACCTGAGCCTTCGTTAACCCGATGGATGCGAGCAGCCCAAGGTCTTGTGGTCTCAGAACCTGTCCTTTCTTAATAAGTAAAGCTCCTTTCTGTACGTCGTCGCCGAGCGGTATTATGCCTTCGCCGGGTTTGATTGGGCGGAGAACTTGAATTTGGTCGCCGCTTAGTCTGGTTTCCTCCACTTTCACGGTTGAAGCCGCGCCCTTTGGGATGGGTGCTCCGCAGGCAACGTAAACCGCTTCGCCGAGCCCGAGCTCAATTGCCGTGGGATAGTCAGCCGGGAACAACTTGCCAACAATCTTGAACGCTGCAGGCGTGTTGACCGATGCATCTTTGGTCAGGGCAGGGTTAATTGCGTAGCCGTCGATGAAGGTTTTATCGTAACCTGGGATGTTAACTTCCGAAAATGCATTTTTCCCTAAGACTCTGCCTAAAGCTTCCGTTAACGGGATAGCTTCGCTATGCAGTTTGGTTACGTGTGCGGCTTCAAGCAGCCGTTTTTGCGCTTCCAGCGGGTCGCCGCGTTTAGGTAGCCTCTTAATGTCGGGTCTGTGCATCGGGTCACCTACAGGATTATTCTTTCTGCTCCAGTGTAAATGTTCATTCGGGTTCCGCGGACGAAGCCTACGAGGGCGATGTTGGCTTTCTCGGCAGAAGAAATTCCCGAGTTAAGAACCGCCGCCACCGACGCTACGATGGGTAAGCCGACTTTCGCCGCTTTGTAAATCATGTCGCCGGGCACCCGACCCGTAATAATCATGAAGCATTGGCTGAAGTCTTCCCTGTTCAGTGAGGCTTCGCCGATGACTTTGTCAACCGTGTTATGCCTGCCGACGTCTTCGGAGAAAGCAACCATCGTGCCGTCTGTCTTGAAAATGCCAGAGTCATGCAAGCCACCCGTTTCTTTGAAGCCTTTGGCGCGGGTATTCATCTGGGCTATGCAGTCGAGGATGACCTGCGCTTTCACCTTCAGCGGCGACTTCACGGCGGGTATTTTTTCGTCATGTTGGTAGGGTGATGTGCTGGCTTTAATCAGCGGGATGATGCGGGTGCTTCGGCGTGAATGCTTCATACGCTCATCCAAATCCACACTTTCCTTCAGCTTAATCTGGCAACGATTCTCTTTCTCGTCGCTGCTTAAGGATTCGATTTCTTCAACCGACCTCAAAATGTCCTCCGCAAGCAGGTAGCCAACCGCGAGCTCCTTGAACTGCGAGGGAGAACACCAAATCACAAACGTGTAAACATCATTAAGTGAGATTTGGAGGGGGACTTCTTCGGCAACGCAATCCTTTGTTTTCTCCGCTTTTCCCGTTGATAAGTCAAGCCTAACCATGTCAACCTGACGCATAACGTTGTCCTCTTGGTTGTTGTGTTTTGAACTCAGCCCACTTGATAAGGCATTCGGCTAACCAAATCAAGTGTGATGAGCCTTCAAACCTTTAAAAATTGAAATCTAACACCAAGGTAACTATGCAAAACGGTTTAGAAAAACTTAAGAACACTTTCACTATACCCGCCCCTCTTTGGACAATCAGTCATCATTGGTGTAGAATGCTTTCTATATTGCTAAACGCAGCAGTTAAATCAGTAAAAGCTTGACAAAGATTATGAGATTTTGCATTTTTAATTAATATGTAAAGATTTGAATCGTGTTGATTTAGTGCTCGTTCGATGCCAGGTTTTATCGGCTTAACATTAGTCTTGAATTCAAGACGAATAAGTTTAGCAATGTTTTCTTCAATGCATTTCCTTTCTCCACACACGACCACATGGATAATTAGTTCGTGTGAGCCTATGTTGCATTTTACTAGAAATGCTTGATTGGCTAGTGCGGTAATATTAATCTGATTGAAGCCGGTCAGGTTACTTCTTATTTCTGAAATTAAATCGTTATCATTAAAATGTTCTTTGTCTATTAAAAGGAGGTATTGAGTAAACTTATATTTAGTTACGTATGTCTTGATTGTTTGCAGAACTGAAAAACCAGAAAAGCGACCTGTTAGTTTATTACCGTGTCCAAGCGGTGCAATGGTTGTTGGCAGTTGCAACAAAAAGTCTTCGCCATTGTAACGTTCAGCAAATCCTTTTAGTAGTAATTGCTCCCTTCTACCGTCGCCTGTTAAAGCAATCGTCGCAAGTTTAGCATCGATGTTGCCTAGCTCGGTCACGGCTTTCATTAGATCATCTTTAGAGCTTTAGCGAATCCACTAGCCTTCGCGGATCCTGACTGGTTTCTATAACATCTTCTAATTGCTTAATGGTTAAGTCTTCATGAAGTAAAATATCATCGTTAGTCTTTTTGAGCTGGATAACTTTGGCATCTTTCGGTCGCACGTCAAGCAGACTAGTGAGCACATCAATGCTGTGAGTGGACATTATAACTTGCCAAGGTTTTTTACTCAACCACTCTAGAAGCCCCTTAATTAGTGTAGGATGGGCTGAGCCTTCAAAATCATCCCAAAGAACAAGAGACGGCTTAAGCGCTTCAAGCCAAAGCGCAATAAGGACAACTTTCTCAATTCCATCCCCTAAGTCTTTCACTTTCACGTACAAAGGGGACATACCCTCTCCCCGATCCTTCCTAGCACTCAATTCCGGCGAAAACAGGATTTCAGTGTATTTATCGTCGACACAATTGTTAACAAGTTCTTTTGCCACTTTAACATTAGCACCACTTTTTGTTACAAGATTGCGGTATTCCTCTGTGTTTAACTTAGAAAATAGCGAATTAATAAAAGCGCTATCGGCGGGAATGAAAAAAACTTTGTTATCGATTTTCGAGGAAAAACCATTCTCTTTTGGTATATTCAGGGCATCGGCGACTTGGTGCACAGGGTTTGAGCTAGAAACACCACCAATTTCTATAGTTGGACTCGCACTCGCATTATCGCTAATCCGAATTGCCCACTTTTTGTCTCCAACCGTATAAGTAAGCAATGCAGTCCCAGAGTATCCGTAAACTAGTGATGTTCTTCCACCGTGCAATTTTTCTATGAAGCTAACCCTGGTTTCACCCGTATAAAAGAGTGGATTAACTGGAAATGGAAGAAGTGAAAGTGCTTCTAAAACTGAAGATTTTCCCGAATTGTTCCTGCCAACTAAGACTGTGAAGTTTGAAAGTGTTAGCGGCGTTTTGCATTGTGCTATGCCGCGGAACTCTTTTATGTCCATTGAGCTTACGAACAACACTAAACCCTCTGGTAAACTATATTGTGGTTTGGTTAAATAAGCGTTAGCACCCAAGTTAACCCAAGTTTGATTGGGTTTTAGTCGGAACAAGTGGCCGCTGTTTTAACGTCTTCTTCTGTCAAGGTAGGGTACGCCTTAATTATGCGCTTGAAATCATAGCCAGTTGACAACAATTCAAGTATTAGGCACACTGGGATTCTTGTGCCTTTAATCACGGGCTTCCCGCCTAGAGTTTTGGGATTCTCGTCAATACGTTCGCCCAATTTCACATCACACACCAGATTATTTTAAGAGGAAATGGAAATCCTTTCGACTTCAAACTAACAAATCAGTAGTAGAAGAAATAACATTTTGGCTTACTCTTTAAAGGAGAAGATGAAAATTTATAGGTATTTTTCGTAGAATTTCATTTGCGGGTTGTTGGCTTTGTTGACGAAAATTTTGCCTGTGCCGTGCTCTGCCAGGTCGCCGAGGAAAACGTAGAATGGTCCTGCGACGTTTGTTGTGTCGTCGACTTTGACTTTAGGTTTAACGTTGTCAA
Organism: Candidatus Bathyarchaeota archaeon; assembly: GCA_963722095.1. Taxonomy (GTDB): domain Archaea; phylum Thermoproteota; class Bathyarchaeia; order Bathyarchaeales; family Bathycorpusculaceae; genus Bathycorpusculum. The sequence continues at coordinate 10,039 of CAVRJR010000002.1, forward strand.
TAGTGAATCCGGGCATTACCTCTTCAATTTTGCCCGTGATAACGATTTTGCCGCCTGTCATGCATGCGCCTGCGCGGGTGTCACATTCCTTGTCCACGAGGATTGCGCCGTCGCTCATGTGGTAACCTAGGAATCTGCCTGCGCCGCCTTTGATTTTGAGCACTCCGCCGTGCAGGTAGCAGCCTACGTCGCTGCCGACTTTGCCGTCAATAACTATTAAGCCGCCTTTCATGCCTGTGGCTGTGCCGCGGTATGGGGAAGCTAAATAGTCGCCTGCGTCTCCATGCACCTCAATTAAGCCGCCTTTCATGTCGTTACCTGACCATCCGCCTATGTTGCCGTTTACTGTGATTTTGCCGCCAGCCATTTTTTCGCCTGTGTGCATACCGCAATCGCCATTGACAACTATTTCGCCTGTTTTCATGGCTTGGCCGATTCGTTTTACTTTGCTTGCGTCTCCGTTGATGGTGATATAGGGTGTTTCAAGGTTGTCTTCTTGGATTTCGAAGAGGTCGCCGAGTTTTAAGTTGCGGTTTCCTTCGGTTACGGGTAGGTTTGCTATTTCAGTAGTTTCTTTGCCTTTGAAGACATCTGGGCTTATGCACGCTGCTTGGACAGGAACCTCGAATTTTCTTTTCGGAGTTAAGATGATCATTTTAGACACTTGCCTTTACAGTTAATTTTTCGGGAACCTTCAGGTAATGCTCGAACACTGGATAATTGTCATATTCGATAGTCCAGTACTCTCTGAATTTGCTTCTCATTTCATCGTCAATTACACAGGGGTCTTTGGTTTGGACATCAAGCCACATGGTTCTGCCAGGTGTTGTGTTGTCAACTACTTCACCATCTTTAACAACAATTTTGCCGTCTTTGACAGTGTAGGCTGCGTGTTTGAAGGCTTTACGTGCAATCTTGAATTGTTGGGCTATGTCAAGTTTTTCAGGGTTAATATTGTAAATTGCGACGTCTGCATCTGCGCCAACGCCAAGTTGACCTTTGTTTTTGAGTCCCAAGGCTTTTGCTTGTCCAGCACGGGTCATAATGGCTATTTCGTAGAGGGACATTTCACGGTCGATTGCGGGGAGCAGGCTCTTTTTCTGGGCTTTCTTATTGCAGTGTTTAAGTGTTATTTCGCGTGCTTTCTTGCTGTATAGCCAAGCGAGAACGCGTGGATAAGCGAAGAAGGGTCCGCCGTTAGGATGGTCGGTTGACAAGAACATTTTCCATGGGTCCTTAATGAGCAACGCTAATTCCAACCCAATAGACCATTGTAGCGCGTTTACTGGGCTGTTTTTCTTGTAGTGGAAAGGTATGATTCCGCCGCTGGTTTCGGTTTCAATGTCACTGTTAACCCATTTGTTGTGACCGCCTAACTCGTAGAGTGAAAATTCGAATGGCCCGTCAGCAGTCATGGTTGTGGTGTCGGTGAATATAACTTGCCCCATGTCAAAGGTCATGTGGTTGTGAGCATTGATGTAGCTTGAAATTTCTTCCGATGCGGTATTAAAATGTGCCCAGCTGTCACCAGCGAAGCTCGCGAACTGCAAGTGAGTAATGTGGCCAACTGGTTTGCCGTTGTAAGGAACGCTTTCCAGCGCCTTCATAGTATCAAGTGTTGTAGTGTAGTTGCCGGGCAATCCAAGGTTGTTAGTGTGAAGATGAATCGAATGAGGCAGGTTAAGCAACGCATTAACCTTAGCCAAGCCACACACTATTTCGCGTGGGGTAATGCAGAAGTTAGCTACTTGATCGTCGATGCTGTGAACATTGTGCCCGAAACCCCAAGATTCCAAGCCGCCTGGGTTAACGATTTTTATCGCATAGCCTTTAGTTATGTCAAGCATCCAAGCGACGTGTTTGGCGCATTCTTCGATGTTGCCTTTGGCTAGGTTTTCAAGTACGAACCACCAGTCGCCCAGAAGCGGATAAGTTGCTTTGTCAAGCAAGGGTATGTCGTTTAATTCTTCATGGGTATGTTTAGCTTCCAAAGGCGCCATAGATGGATTCATGACAGTTGTGTAACCCATACGGGAATAACGGTAACCAGTAGTGAAAGTGGAAGGAATAGAGTAGCCAGTACCTGACCGGGTCATTGCGGTTTTGCGTTCCACATCCTTAATGTGGTCGTCTGGACGAATTATTCTGCCAGTGTTAACTTCTCCACCCGCAATGTGGGTATGGATGTCAACACCGCCAGGCATAACAGTTAAACCTGAAGCGTCAATCACTTGGGCTTTGGCGCTGACTTTTTGGACAATTTTGCCGTTTTTGATTGCTATGTCCATTTTTTCCCCGTTAATCCCGTTTATTGGGTCAAAGACGAAGCCGTTTTTTATGAGTAACTCAGTCATTTAAGCAACCTCCGCTTTTTTTGTTTTCTTTCTTTGCTTAATTTCGATCCTAGGTGCCAGTTTGTTGCGTGCTTTAAGTTCGGCGTTGGTTTCGGTTTCTGGGTTTTTGGCCTTGATTGCTCGAACTTCATCAAGGATTCTCTTCAGCAACTCCTCGTCATTGAGGATTCCCGGCGGCGGTTCAACAACTTTCCGCAACATTATTGGCACATGATCCATACGGTAAGCTGAGCCCGCGTATTCTATTCCACACCACTGCGTTGGAAACACCACGTCGCCAAGCCGTGAGATAGCGTTCATGTCTGGGTTAATCGTGATTAAAGGGTGCTTCATCATATTTTGCATGGCTACCTTCGGGAAGTTCGCACCTGGGTCTGACGAAATAACCAGTGTTGCGTCATTTTCGCCGCGTCTCAGCAGATCTATAGCTGTAAATTCTCCCGGATTAAATTGTGGGTATCCTTGTGAGAAGTCAATCGCATAGGGATAGCCTGTTGTCCAAGCGAAAACCACGTTTGCACCTGTCACGTTGAAGTGCCCTCGCATGGGCGAGATAACAAATTTGGTTTTTCTATTAAGGTCCCGCGTTAATGCAATCGCTGTTTCGATATTTCTGAATCTACCAGCGCTCTGAGTAAGGCCGAGACCAAAGAAGATAGCCCCAAAGTTGCAATTCACCATTGCGTCAGTTACTTCTTTGAGGTAATCAACTGGTACACCACCAACTGTGTCAACGTCTAGTTCTTGGTCATTCACTAAACATCTAAGTGCATCAAATACTTCATAGTCCTTGTTTGGTTGAACTTGAATGAAGTAATCAGCTGCCTCGGCAGTCATGGTTTTTCTTACGTCAACAACAATCAGTTTACGCCCCTCCTTCTGCATTGTCTGTGGTGGCGCATCAACAGTGTAAGCTTGCGGAGGAGGCGTCGCTTTATATCCATCTACAATTCGCCGTGAAGCTGCTTCCACTTTTTTCTGGCTTTGGGTACCTTTCAATTTTTCCAGGTAACTTTTCCATTCACTATCCTCAAAGCGACCGTCCGTGAAACTGGTGTATCTTTCAAGATGTCTTGGATGAGACGACCAGGGGTCGCATGCCCAGTAAACTATTAGATCTGCGCGATGTCTGATTTGCCCAAGTGTGCATGAGGGGATTCCGATTTCTTGTGTTGCCATAACTGATGGTCCGTGACAAACGCTGCAACAGTTATCTAAAGCTGAGCCTAATTCTTCAGCTAATTGAACACCAATGCGTTGCGCTTCGCATGTTGAACTGCTCCAACCGAACAGCAAAGGATACTTTGCGTCCGTTAGAATTTGGGCTGCCTTATGTACTGCTTCATCCATCGATACAGGAACTAACTTTCCATCCTTTCGTATTAGCGGCTTTAAAATCCGCTCATCACTCTTGTACCCGTGAACCATTTTAGCTTCACATTGGGCACAGCCATTCTTCATTTTGACAATCTCGTTGTTTTCCACTGTTACTTCTAGGTCATCACATAAGCAACCGCATATTGGACAAACAACTGATTTTATTACTTCTGTCATAACAATTACCTTCCATACTCCTCTTTCAAAAGCTCATCAAGCGTTAAGACGACTTGGTTTGGGGCAGGTTCAACTTCAACGGTAAAACCCTTATACAGAGGCATACCCATGCCGAATGTTTCATCTCCGCAGATGGCATTTGCCCATAAACCGCAAGGGATGAAAACTAATCCTGGATTGGAGCCATAGGGGTTTTTGGTTGCTTTGACAATGACTGAACCGTACTTTGAAGTTACTTTAACGTTTGTTCGGCTTTTTATACCGAGTTTCTTCATGTCAGCTTCATCTATGATGCAGATGGAGGAGCTATCAAAGTATTCTTTTGACCCTTTCCCCATCTCTTTCCCTACACCTTGATCGATTGTTCTACCAGTAATCAGAATTACACGCAGCTTTTCCTCTACCATGGTCTAAGACCTTACCAATAGAAATTTGAAGAGTTATATTTAAAATTGTTTTAACCTACGTTAACTTATTATTGTTGAAACTGTGAATTCTCAACAAAAAGGACTTGACGGTGCTAGAAAATACAATGACTAAGAGATGGATTGTAATGCGGGAGGAACTACTTTCGCCATTTTCTCGCCCAGACTACTTTGTTCTCCATGATAAAGTAGTGCGATTCACATGGAAGAGTCCGATTGGCGATGGATGGCTTTATTGTTATTGTTTCTCCATTCCACGTCAAAGACCAATATTTGGGTTTGAAAGGTGTTACAACAATTTCATTACAACCGCAGGGGCACTTATGCATTGCTGTTGCATAAAGTATGGAGATATAGAGAATCCCTTCATCTAGCTCCTTTGGAATAAATTTAACAAACTTAGGTCGCATCAGGTTTTGTTTCATTTGGAATATCCTCATTTTGGAGTTCATTTGTAAAGATGCTGTACGTTATGTTATGTGCTTGCTCTAGTTCAACATAGAATCCGCGCATTTTCTTCCATTTGATTACAGCAAAAGCAGCATTCAAAGCGTTCATGTCTGCAATTTGGATATTTTGGGCGTATTCATTCTCGTCATTTTCGACAAAGTTAATTCTTTTTGCAAGATGATCATGGAACACAGATGTTACGGTTGTTACCCGAGCATTGCCACCAAGAACGTTGTCATTATAATAAAGTCCAATTCCGACGTCAATGAAGGCTATATTGTTCTCAAGGAGAAAACCGACTATGGTTTTCTTACTTCGTCCTTCCATGCAGAGGAACACAAACTCCATTTGTTTCAGCTCAGCAACATTCTTTTCATCGATAAAGATTGCATGTGCGGATATCTTTTTTCTCATTCGAGAATATATGCCAGCGAACCATTCGACTTTCATTGGTGTTTTCAACAAGTCATCATTTGATGGGGCTCCAGGAGAACGAAAAGCGTTGTGTTGAAGAAAAAAATCTCCGTCAAATAGATGAATCTCTTCAATTGGGGTCTTTGCTAATAAATCAAGAACGTAAGCTCCAGTTCCACCTAACCCTACAATAGCAATTTTGCCCTTCTTCAGTTTATCATTTGCCGCCAAGATGCCAGCGCGACTGGTTGCAGTGTCTTCATAATAAAAAATTGACTCTTTATCAGCAGGGATAAAATGACGAAAAGTTTTCGAGGTCGAAGAAGGGTCTATAACGTGAGCATGACCTTCAAGTATCTTGACGTAAGTTGTCATTTTCTGATAGTAATCTGCATATCCTAAAACTGGGTCGGGTTTTTGCGAAAAAGAGTAATTAGCAATAAGTCCATCTCGGACCTTTTCATTAATTGGCTGTTGAAATTGTTGCAAAACCAGATATATCAATGGCGAACCATTTGAGTCACAGGGATAATCCCCAGCCCATCTAGCAACATGGTCTGTTGGTTTTCTGGTCTTGTCGCCCGAAAGTTCAAGTGCTGAGATCAACGTTCCGTATGCCACTTGTTTCTGCGAGTTCACATACGGAACATGACTGATTAGGATATACCCATTCTCTACAGTGACCTCATAACCTTCTCTCAGGATTTGAGTAAGATCAGGGCTATGATCTATCAGTTCGAGTGACATCAAAAACCATGCCGCTTTTTACTTCCACGGCCGGTTGACCTTCGACAAGTGTCCCATTACGGTTCTTCTCTGGGCCATGGCTGTATTGAACAGTGAATATCTCACTAGGTTTGTGTGAACCAGGGAAAGCTAGTTCGACAACCTGCAAATAGTTGATCGTCTTTTCCATCCATGGCTTTGGTTGAGCATTGACGATGAGTTCATACTTCTTTCGTTCTTCTGACATGATTCTCCCACGCTCTCTATGTCTTCTCAATCAACACACACTTAAGAAATAAAGTTTGTTAACTGGTTCAAGGCATCTTTTTATACTTAATTTGAAGAGATTCGAACAAAATGATGGCGTGAAGAAAGAAAGGTACTGATTCACACGCTTTCCAGAACTGCACAATAGGCGTGTAATTATTTCTTTATTAGGTATCACGTATGGCAAAAGAAAACAAAAAATCTAAAAACCCACCAAAAGATCAGAAAACAATTGCGGAGAAAGTTCAATTGCGTTTGAGCCAATTGGATAAGAAATCTGCAAACATATCCATTAAAATTGAGACCCTTCAGAAAAGACTTGACAGCGCTAACAAACTGAAGATTAGAATTGAGAAATTGAATGGAGAGTTAGCTAAGGTCAGGAAAGCAAAAGAGTTAGAGTTGGATGAGATTTCTTTGATGTGCAGTACCTACACAAAGATTACCGACCTAAAGAACCAAGAACCGTTAACTATTGAAGCACCAGTCAAACCATAATTTTTTTGAGTCTCAAAATCAATTCGTTACCTTGGGATTTTGCCATTAACTAGCCTATCTAAGACGGCATGAAAATGCCATTGTCAGTATCAATCAGTTATTTAAAGAGTGAAAATTAGGTTTGTTTTTAATTAATTTTTATAATACCGACTTACGTCTTTGGGACACACTTTTGAATATCTTGCCATTGCTTCATAATGTCAAACGCTTTTGACCACCAATCTTCAAAAGGCGGTCGATTATTAGTCTTCTTCATTTCCGAATATTGACCTTTGAAAATAGTGTCTATTGGTGGAACATTAACTGTCATATCCTTAGAGAGAATCCATCTATCATGTATGTTGTTTACCAAGTTTGTGTCACACATAACGCGAAGTTCAGCACTTATTTGACGGGTGTTCATTTCTTCGCTAAACCTGTTGAAGTCATCTCTAAGTCTCTCATTTATCTTGCCACTATTAATTCCGGTTAAGATTTTTATTTCTTTAATTTTATTTCCGTCTGCTTCATCATGGAGTGGTTCTAAACCTTTAATGCTGAAGTGTCTGTCAATCCAGTGTAAGAACTCATTCGAGTTACGTATGAGCTCTCTTAGATTTCTAATGTTAGAGTATGGAGTTTCAGGAGAAAGAAATTTTGAAGTTACAACCTTGAATTCCTCAGTGGTTCTAGGGTTATAGAGAACAGTGATTGTATTGCCTCTCTTGTTATAGCGAATGATGTCGCTCATATTGAGCAACATTAAGAATCCTCCAAGGTCATCCAACTCAAATTCTTTAGAATTAATGTAATCACTATGAACTAATAATCTGTAAATACTTTCTCTTGTAAGATTTGGGCGTCCCCATAATAATTGGCAAATTGCCTGTGTGGGTAAGTATTGTTTTGTAGCATTCATAAGAGTAGTTTTGCTTGCCTCATTATCGTTCAGTATAAACTTGTTTGTGTAGAATTCGCTACCAAGCGGCGTTAAATCATCATTGGTAACAAAACCCAGACTAGCAAGGAAGCTCATGATCTCCGAGTATTTCTTTCGTCCAAGTTTTGTTTGCATTTCACCCAATTTCTTTAGACCAATTGAATCTATAATGGTCTCACAATCGGACCAAGAGTGTTTCAACAAAGTTATTGTGGTCTCAGACAATCTTCGTCCCTCACTTTTTTCCATTCTTGCAAGATGATTCTTACGCTGTTACGGATTTGTTCTTCAGACATCTCTGGATTTATTATAATTGCTATTACTGGTTGAGATTTTATTTGTGAAGAGTTACTATCAATTTTTTGCTCACTTTGCACTGACTGTGCTGTTGTAGAATTAGTCACTGATGGAACTGGAGTTGGATGTTGAACTATTAAACCAGCAATTATGAGTTTTCCATCTTGTTCCTTGACTAAATCCGAAAAAACCATGTAGTCAATTAGAATGCTTAATGATGCTGTATGTTTTTCAGGATCAGCTTCAGATTCGTGCCCTAACTTGTTAAGTAAGTCATCTCTAGAAGCTGAGCCCTTATAATCGAGCAATTGCTTTGCAGCGTTCCAAAACCAAGTAACGGATAGAAGCTCTTGAAGGATTGACTTCACTTCTTCTTGCTTATTCCATTTTAGTGCATTACTCAATTTAATTGCTTGTTCGTTGGGCAGATAATAGCCGCGTTTACCCTCTACTTCCTTAATCAATCCAATACTGACAAAGAATTCATTATTGCCACTAATTATTGTCGGATGGAGGTCAACAAGCGATTTAAAGCTGTTGTAGTTGACTGGTTCCCTTCCATTGTTAGAGACTACGACATATGCCTTTATGAGGTCAATTTGACTTTCAAGGGAAATTCTAGGGTTAGGCAAAGGGTATTTTGCACTAATCTTTACAACTTTCTTTTTCTCATTTTTTGACTCTAGGTTTTTTTCTGTCAATTCATATCCCTCACTCTGAAAAGGAAAGCTTTTCTTTGATTTTTTCTATAACAAAGTCGATATTATTCTTATAGATTGATGGATTATTAGCTAAAACTGAAGCCTCAAAATTCATTTTCAGCATCTCAAAGATTAGACTTAAATCTCCATGTACTTTCAACATTGATGAAAGAAGTGAAACTCTATCTTCGAACTCTTTTTTGTTGTCTTGAATAGGAGTGATTATTTCTAATCCCCCTATAGCTCGGGCAATTTCATAAAGCTCTTTTAGTTGTGATTTGTCTATTTTGGGCTTATCAGTTATCGTTGCTTGCTGAATGTCTTTAACTTTGACTTTAAACTTGTTTGGACCAATTTTCTCAATTAAGTCAGCACCAAATAACCATGTTGCAAATTTCTTTCCATACAGCTCCTTAGATGTATCTGTCCAGTCACGCCTTAAGACGTACGCAAGGTCTTCTCCGATTGATTCATGAGTTAGTTCCTCAGCGGTTGTACGCAGTCTATCAATTACTTCCTGATACGGACTTTGAAGAAGGCACTCGAGGAACTGATGAGACCTAGCCGCTTCAGATGAGCGAGGGTCAATCAGCCGTCTACCTTTATCGGTAATGCTGAACCCCCCAGAAACATCCTTTGATGCAAGACCAAGTGAAACAATAACAGTGAGTTCTTTTCCAATTGTACTATCTTTTGATTGCAGTTTGGTGGCTAGGTCTGAAACTTTAGCTCTTTCGAAAGGATTTAGAGCATTCAATAAACTAACTATTGGTAAGTAACCAACCTCGGGGGGGTAAACTCCGTTATCAGATTTTGAAGTTATTGGTTTGAGTGCTAAGACTCCATTGTTATAATAACCATAGCCTGCAAAACTAATAATAGAAGCGCAACTATTTCCGAAAGTTCTAATTGACCCTAAATGTTTCCATTGCTTATTGAAGCGATCAGATAATGACTTGCCAATGTCTTCACCAGTGAGTTGTATTCGCGTGTCTAAGAGTGATTTGACAAATTTCAAGCTCTCGCTTTGTTCTAAACTTTTACGAATTATTCTCTTAGCAATTTCGAGTTTATCCGTATTGTAGGCACTAATAAACTCCATTCCATCATTTGTTAGTGTGATTACCCGCTTCTCAATAGTTATTAACCCAAGAATGCCGAGAGTGGGTGTGACATTATTAATGCTGCTTTGGCCTGTTCCCAAGAGACTAGATAGGTCTTCTGTTGTGATCTCTTTGTTTCCTTTCTTGTAGATAACATTCAGAACTTCCACCACTCTCTCGATAGTTACGTAAGGGATAATTACCTGACCGCTCTCTTCATTCATTCTAATCACTGTTCATACTGACTTTCCTTCTTAAAAGACTTGCGCTTGCTTAAAGATTTAATCAGAAAATACATGGTTTTTTGAGGATTTTAATACAAAAATACTCAGAAGTTAGTTTGGAAGAAAAAATGTTATTTTTAAATTGTGCTCATGCTGACAACCTCTGAACTACATAAACAGACAGAGAGTCATTACAAAATCAGCACAGTGGATAGCATGCGATTATGATTCTAGCATACTACCCGCAGTACCCATCAAAGTTAGTTGTCAAAGGAGCTAGAGATTCATAGGAGTTTGTTTCTTATTTCAATACAATTTTTAGTGAAAATAAAGACACGATACCTAAAACATGTCTTCTGGGCAACGTCCAGTAAGATTTTGACGTTTCTTGCGCCGTATTTCATCCAATTGTGCTAAGATGTCAATTTCGGAAGTCATTAAAGTTGTAAATTCCTTCTTAGCTGACATGCTTAATGTCTCCTTCTTCGACCTCGCCCTATAAACATACGCACCCTTGCCATCCTTTTCTTTTCTTCTCTCATCTCAGTTCTGGCACGCTTCTTCTTTCTGTTAATGTGACTTTTTCTGTGTCTGCGCTTATGCAATTGTCTGGATTTTCTTCGACTCCCTTGCTGAGTTACCAAGATTTGTTTCAATTGAAATCAGCATCTCACAGTTTAAAGCAGTGGAGGAGAGTCATTTGTTCCCTCACACTGCATCATAGGCTACTTCTTATGGGTGGTTTCGATTGACAAGAGAGTTATGTGCAGAAGATGTTTAAAAAATAGGCATAAGAATGCAGCACCATTGCAGAACATCAATTATTTCCAATTGCACTTGAACACTGCAATGTTCGTCATTTTTCAACAAATGATGTCATTCCCGAGAATGCATACGCAATCTAAAAAGCAGCTAATGCACAGTGTTGACGGGACTGGACACTGCACATTAGTTGCCAACATATGTCATGGGGCGACCACGACAAATTGATATTTGTTTTTTGAGGTATATTGCTTACTACAAATGCTGCATTAAACGTGCAAACATCTACAGAATCACTTACACAGTATTATTTAATTCTTCTTTCAAATTCACAAATCAAATAAATTCACACTCCGTAAGTAATGCAATAAGTGCATAAAATTGAGCTTTAAAACGTACTTGAAATATTCTGTCTTTAAAGGCTTAGGCGAGCTAATATTCTATTTCGGTTTTGCTATAATTGCTGTTGGCGTTGTATTTCTTCTTATTGCACCATTTCTCTTGTTTACCATCATAGGCATTGTAGGCGTAATTGTAGGAGGAGTAATTTCAACTTCGGGATACTTGCTTCATAAATATGGAAAGTTCAAAGAGAACGCTGAGCAGATTGCAAGTGGCGTATCCAAAGGCATTCAAAACGTTCCAAATTATCAGCAAAATCTTCCACCACTATCTAACATTTGCCCAACGTGTCGTCATTCGTTATCTTACATAGAACAACACAATGCTTGGTACTGCTTCAACTGCAAAGATTACAAGTAAAAAACTTTTTCAACAATTGCAAACACATAAAGTATACAATCATTTCACGATTTTTAGCAAAAAGTGTGTTGACACTCCGATTAATTTTGCGTACGTACACGCTTAACAGAAGCAGCGACACTATCTACTATACAGAGATAAACTAGCTAGAATAAAGAAATTCATAATCAAACTCATGCTTAAGTGCGACGCTATAGTCAACTAAAGACTTAGATTGATACTCACACCATTCATCATAGGCTGCATCGCCAGAACAAAAGCTGCTATTCTCACAATTCTCACTACAACAGCTAGATAGTAATAACACTTGACTGAGCTTCTTAGTTATTGTTTGAGTTACTAACTCTATTTCTTCTTTTGTGCTTTCATCAGTAATTTGAAGATGTGTCTCTATGATGTGTGTTGGAGATAGTATAGCTTTAGCCATTGGAGTTGGATTGTATTGTGGAACGATTAAAATATGTAGCATTACTCCTGTCGGGTCAAATCTCAAAAATCTTGAGTCGTACTTTGCAATTGCGTCTGTTTTTGAAATTATGAATTCTGGGAAAGTGTCTTTTCCTTCAATCAAAGCTCGCTTAGTAGTGTTTGTCAGCCTTCTGAAGTCTGCGCCTTTGCCATTAATTTTGTTACGTATAAAAGAGATGCCAAGTCTATTTGATGCTTCTTCAATTGCATCTTCAAATTTTCTTCCTATTCTGACATTTCGTTCGTTTACAAACTGCCATTGCTCATCATTGGGTTTTATGTATGCTTTGTCATCCCAGTAATCGTCATTTATGTCCTGAGTTGTTTCCACACGTAGTTCCATTCTTTGCTACAATGAGCCAATTGCGCTAGTCTCAACTGTAGTTAACTTTAGATTGTTTGTCTTGCTATTTAAAACTAATTTTGTGTGCTAACATACTCACTTTAAAATTTGATATGTTTGATGCAATTGGAGCGGCTGGACGACGGAACTACACTTAAAAGTTTTTGACCGTCCAGCCGCCACTATAAACTATAGATAGTTCAAAAGTGAATTAAAGGCTTATCATTCATGCAACTGTAACGTCTTGTACATCACTTTGTTTATGTATTAATTAATCTCTCGTCATTACAGTTCTTTGCAGCAATGGATTGATTTTTAAATTGACACTTCAATTTAGAATCATGCAAGCACTTGAAGAAGAGAACGCTAAGTGTGTCAATTGCGGTAAGAAGCTTGTGCATTTTCAAATCATGTATTGTTCTAACGCATGCTGGAAAGAGTTTCAAAAGAAACATGACAAACCGTATGTGCGCATGCTATTTGACAGTCGCTTGCTCGCTCGCTCGTACAAACTTAAAACTACAAATTCCAGTGCTGTACTTCGCAGCAAACCTGCCCTTACACGTCAACAAATTCGTAAAGCGTACTATAGAAGGCACTTAAGCGTTACAGAATTAGTATGTTGCAGATGCAAACTTACAATTGCTGATGGTGAAGACATGGTTGCGCATCACCACAAGCTCTATCATCAAAAATGCTATGATGGAATGTTTGTCGATTTGCCTGATTAGATCACTTGCAATTCTTCTTCTAAGCGTTTCCATTCAGATGGCTGCTTTCTATTTGATTGTGCTGAAAGAGTTTCGCATTTAAGAAAGATACTTCCATTAGTGATATGCACAACAATTGTTGAGTGGCATCTACTACACTCTATACTGCTCCACCTTAAGGGTATTCTGTCAACAGATAGAAGTTCTAATTGATTGTCACATATCGGACATCTTACTACTGTCATATTACTACTGTACTACTACTTCCTATTGTACTTGATAGTGATTGCTGCAATTGGATTGGAATTGATTGTGATTTTTGTGTGTTCTCGCGGGTTTCTGCGAGCGCAAAATTGTTGCTGCAATACACAGCGAACAAGTGTATGCTTTAGGTGCAATTTGCAACCTTGTCTCCAATTGAGTTAGCGAGCTTATTGAAGTGAGAGCTTAGATGCGCAGCAATTGTGGTAGAAGAAATACGTATACAAAAGTTCAGTGGCTCTTGCGCATTTTACGCAACTAGTTATATCTTAACATATGAAAGCAAACTACGAGATGCGTCCAAAAAAGTGTAGGAATGTTGGAAAGGACAGTCGTTTATGGATTAACCTGGTATTTCTCGATGGATAAAGGTTTAGCGTGTCTGGCGACTGTTCTACTACCAATCTACTGTGAGTTTCTGCTGAGTAATCCATCAATGAATTAACATAGTGCAACAAGTTTGCTCGTCATGCTCTGCTACATGAGTCTACTACTAGCTAGACGTTCTAGGGCACAGAGAGCCAGCACGAATTTACCTAAAAAACTTTCAGAGACTCACAATTGCAGAGCAGGATAAAATCAAAAGGCTGCTCTCACAATTAGAGCTTATGACAACTCAGGATGACGACCAGCTTTTAGCGTTCTTGCCACGCATAACTAAAGAAGAAGAGAAGAAAGAAGTAACTCAAACTCCAATTGCGCAGATTCCAATTGCAGTGCAAGCAATTAAGACTGAGACTAAGCACGCTGAGAAAGTAAAACTAAATCAAGAGTATAAGCAAGTAGATGACTTCCTTTTCATTCCAATTGAGCGTACTACTGAAGAAGTCAAAACAATTGAAGAAACGCCAAACATCGCAGACTCACAAAAACAAAAAGCTGGAGAACAAATACTTCCTGAAGAAGCTCCAACTCCAATTGCAATTGATTATGATTCTGCAATAACAAAACCAGTGAGTCCAATTGGAAGTAATTCTTCTCCACGTACTCATCATACGCATAGATATCTTACTGGCAAATGTGAGATTGTTATGAGTCAAGAAGAAGTGTACGAACGTTATCGCAAAGCCCACATGCCACTAATGGAGTCAGCTTACTTCTGGACAATGGATTATTCTGGCGTCAGAAAGATGGAAGCTGCTAACTTGAGAGTAAGCCAATGCCAATTGGTACATGAAGGAATTCTTATTGACTTCAATCGTGGCAAACATAGCAAGAAGACTTTGCCTTTGCTTCTTAAGAAAGATTGGTTTGGCATAGATCAATTGATTGAATGGTTCAAGATTCGCAGCAAAGCCAAGCCCTCAGCTAAACTGATCTACACGTACTTTACTACACCCGGGAAAATAACTGAAATCGAGAAGATAATCAATGGCGAAATTGGAGTGCGCAGAATCAGAGAGAAGGGAGTCAAAGGCGTAACAAAAGAATATGTAACTGATATGTGGATGTTTCCTCATATGCAGAAGAACAAAGCATTGCAGACTATGAAAGAAGTTTATGGGACATATGAAAACTTCACGCTGTATGCTCACTACTCAAGATTCAAACGTATAACTCAAGTGTGCAGTGATCCAAGAGCAAGTATTGTTACTGTCACATCTTTAGTTGGAATAACTGCACGCACAGCAGAGAAATACATAGGCACATCAAGGGGCCAAGCAAAATTAGCGATTGACATTATAGATCAAGATATTAAGAAAACGTCTAACATTCCACTCAACTAAAAATCTCCGTGCGAATAAGTACGCAGATTACAGCTAATTGCTTTCACGTAGAACAGAATGCACCGATCAATAAATTATCAATAGCTTTATTAGCTGTAGTAAGATTTGCGATACCTAAACTAGAAGCCTATTGTGCCAAACCAGAAAAGGTCAGAACATGAATAAACTATACGTAATTTTACTCATTGCCATTGTTATTCTTAACAGCGCAATACTAGTCGCAGTGTTGTATAAACCTCAATCAGGAAATCTGGTTCAACTTAAGACTAGTCCAACTCCCTCACCAATTCAAGTCTCAACACCAACATCACATGAAGGAGCACCTACACCAACTCCTACCCCAACTTTAACCACGACCTCTGAAACAAGCCAACCAACTTTTGCCCCAACTCTAGCTCCAACTCCAACAACTGATACTAGCGGATTCATGGCCAACACAGATCAAGCGAGAATAACGAATATCTGCTTTGAAAGCAACACCAAAGTAACGCTTACTATACAAAATACTGGAAGCTACACCGCGACAATTATTAGCGCAACAATTGACGGAAACTCTGTTCCAATGTATGTAAATGGAATTGATGGCGCAGTTTTTTCAGTCAATGTCAGTGGTGGAACAAGCGCATCTATGTCGATTCTGTCCAGCACAAAGTTTGCTAACTCAGCAATGTACAGCATATCACTTGAAACTGCTAAAGGCAACATTCTATCGACGTATGCAGCGTATACGGGTCCCTGATAGCATAAGCTTTTTTCTTTGATTGACTCGATTCCCCTGCAACATACCCTAGTTAGTATGCGTTGACAGTCACCTACCGTTTGCTACGACTTACGTGTTCTCAATAAATTAGAAGAAATCTTTCAGGTCTCGATACTTATGTTCCTTAGCCCATAACTTTAGAAAATGCCACTCATTGAGTTTAGCGTCCAGTTCAGAATTACATGAACTCTTATTATTATTTGCAGCCAATCGATTTAGCTGTTGCTGCTCAAGTTGTTTGCGTTCAATGTAATCTTGCTTTTTCCACTGCTCATACTCCAATCTACGCTTTTCAAATTTAGTTAAAGGCCTACTTTTGTACGTCATAAGTAATCACAAAAAAAAAGAAAGAGATTGAGTTTATTGCTTCTTCTTCAATTGTAGTGCTTCTGATTCGGCCTTCTGTTTTCGTGCTTCAGCTAGTTCTTTGTCAAGCAATGGTAGGTTGATTAGCTTGAACGATTTTTCTCCATTGCCTCTTGAAGCAATATCTTTGATTTCTCTGGTGTGTAGGTAGCGTCTAACAGCACCGTACACTGAGTCGTGCTCTTTGACTGTTGCTGAGGTAATTGCTTGTTCAACCTGCTTTGATTCTCTGAAGCGATAGATAATTGCTGTTGGGTCACGTTGAGAGTTTGCAGTTTTAGGTTGTAGAGATTCGAGGTGTTGAATTCGCTCTTCTAAAGTTTGTTCATTACTTGTTGACATTTCAGTCACTGCTAAGTACATTGCAAGAGGTTCTATTTACCTTTTATGCTAAAAGTTGATACGTGTTAACCTTTTCATCAAACAGTAAGAGTTGCAAATGCAAAAAGTCACTCTGACTTCTGTTCAGGGATATTGGAAATGGCTTTCAACAGTTCAGCAGCAGTTATTCCTTTTGCTTTCATAATAGTTTTCAACCTGACTTCTTCTTCAAGTGCATTGTTCTGCTCAGGAGTTGCAATTGCATTTTGTTGATTGATGTGAGTCCATTGGGCTTGTACAGTCCTCTTTAATACGTTGACTGTTTCGGTTAACTCAGCTATTTGGTTTTTAAGATCATCCACTTCTTTGGACTTCTCAATCATGACTTTTTCAGCTTCATTTGGAGTTGAAGATTCTAACCTTAGATTAGGCAGCGCACACTTCTCATAGGTCTCTCGGTGTTTCGCTGTGTCTTGACCAAAATAATGTAAGTCCACTCCTAATGCTGATAAGTGTCCCATCCAAAAGTTAGGGAATGATGCATCTTCTCCAACGACATGATTTCTGAAGTACTTTCGCAATGTGTACATCCGCAATTCGCTTTGCTTGAACTTTGCGCTTCTTTTGTAATTGATAGTCCCAGAGGTGAGCAATTGTCTGAGAGCTCTAGTAAACAGTGCGCTGAAGCTTTTTGGATTAGCAGGTTCCGTTTCTGAACCCAATTGCGTAAACAAAAGACTGTCAGAAGTCATTTGTTTTCTTGAAGAAGTGAAGTAAGCTGTAAGAGCTTTGACAGACTCTTCTCCCATAAAGCTGAAGTAGTCTCCATAAGCGCCTTTTGTTTCAGTGTCTTTAACGTTGATTAGACAAGATAACAAGTGATTAGAAAAGAACCTGCTAAAGTCTGGCTCTACACTTCCCAACGTCAATTTGCACAATGTATCTGGACGAAGCCCGCTTTGTGCTAACATGGTGTAAAATGCTTTCTCTCTTGGTTTTGATATTGCCAACACCGCTAAAATCTCTTCTTTCTGAATTGCCCTGTTGTGGTAGAGAACTTTACTACTGCCTTTAGGGACAAATCCAATTGGAAGGTCAGAGTACTTGAAGAATGACTTAACTGCTACGACCGGTAGATTAATGGAATTTGGAGCGTACCCTTGCTGACTCATCTGAGCAATGAATGCCTTTAAGTATTGAGCATAATTTCTTCTGAAAACCTTTTCGTCAATTAAGTTGTATTCTGCTATGATCTCTTCGGGTGACTTGTTTATGAATTGACAAAAAGTTCCAATGGAGCGTCTGTATTGATAAGGCGTATGTGGATTATTAGAATGCGAGTATGCCACATTCGCTAGCCAACTTTCCACACAGTCAAATGTTGACTTTTTACCAGATATGTCCAAGTGTGTTAACCCTACCTATTAGTAAGGCACCCAAAAATATAAACGTAACTCAAAAGGTAAACGTAGATTGACCTATTTAAAATTAAGTTAATTAAAAGTGTAAAATCCACCTGTAATTTGTCTGATTACAACGCTTCAAGAAGCCATCATGCAGAAAATTAATCGCTATTTTTATAAGTTCATCGTTTGAGAGTTATGGGGCATGCAAGCAGAAATCGGGATAATCGGCGGAACAGGTCTATATGACCCCAAACTCCTCAAAAACGTCCAGGAAGTAACAGTGGAAACGCCCTACGGCAAACCCTCAGACTCCATAACCGTCGGAGAACTGGGTGGCAAATGCTTGGCTTTCCTGCCGCGGCACGGCAAAAAACACACGATAAGGCCAACCGACATCAACGTCAGAGCCAACATCTTCGCCCTAAAGAAACTCGGTGTAAAACGCATCTTGGCTTCTTCAACCGTTGGCTCATTGCGGGAAGAGTATCATCCGGGCGAAATCGTCTTCTGCGACCAATTCATTGACCGCACAACAAGACGCGAAGAATCATTCTACACCCAGGACAAGGTCTGCCACATAGGCGTCGCTGAGCCAATGTGCCCTGAACTCAGAGAAAACGTCATAGCTGTCGCCAAAACCTTAGGTATCAAAATGCATCCCACAGGCACCTATGTCTGCATTGAAGGACCACGCTTCTCCACCAAAGCTGAATCAAAAATGTATCGTCAATGGGGCGCAGACGTCGTCGGCATGACGCTGGTTCCTGAATGCGTGCTGGCGAGGGAAGCAGAAATATGCTACGCATCCATATCAACCGTGACGGACTACGACGTGTGGAAAGACCACCCTGTCTGCGTCGACGACATCGTTAAAACAATGAAGACAAACATCGAAAACGTCAAACGCATAATCGCCGAAACCGTCGCCAAACTGCCCATTGAACCCACATGTAAATGCGGAGAAGCTCTCAAAGGAGCATTCGCCTAAAAGGAGAAAACCGATATGAGCAAACCAAACAAGGAAATCGATTTAAAATCCAAAGTCAGAAGGATACCTCAGTTCAAAGGCGTCGTGTTCTGGGATATAACGCCGCTTCTGAAAGACAAAGAGGCGCTTCATGAAAGCGTTAAGCAGCTGGCGGACCACTTCCGTAGTGAACCAGTCGATTTGGTTGTTTCAAACGAGGCTAGAGGCTTCATCATCGGCGCAGCTGTCGCTTACGAGCTAGGCGTAGGCTTCGTGCCCATACGTAAAAAAGGCAAGTTACCCTCCAAATGCGTCGAGCTCACCTACAAGAAAGAATACGAATCCGACGTAATCGAGATTCATGAAGACGCAATCGAGAAGGGACAGAAAATCCTGCTCATCGACGATTTGCTTGCAACAGGCGGAACCATGAAAGCCAACATTGACTTAGTCGAAAAACTCGGCGGCAAAGTCGTCGGCTTAGGCTTCCTCATTGAACTCTGCTACTTAGAAGGCAGAAAACTGCTCGACAGCAAATATAAAGCGTTCTCACTGATTCAGATGAAAACCACAAATGGCTAAAAAAGGGACACTGTCAAACTGTTGCCAAAAGCAAAAGTCACATACGCTGATTTAGGCTTTCGCCTCCAAGCGGTTCTGTAGGTGATTAATGTATTCGACGAAATCTAGCTGTCCGTTTTTCGGGGCAAATTGGAAATCGCGGTATTGGGAATGCAGCTTTTCGATTATTTTTATCTCGATCAATTTGCCAACGGTACCGAATGTTTCCTCGAGGGCGTTCGCGAAAGTTTCAATTTTGCATGGAATGTCGTCTTTGTTTATTCCGTAGGCGTTTTTGAGGTGGCTGTAAATGGCTTGCTTGGTGTTCTCTCCTAACGCGCAAAGAATGTCGTTTACTGCTTGCCCAACTGCGTCTTCAACATGTTCGTTCCTTGACGAAAACGAGGTGGATGAACTTAACAATGTTTCAGGCTGACTCATGTTATCATCTTTTGTTGTGAATAGCTTAAACACAGTCTTATCGTAATATTCAATATATAAATATTCCCGAAAAACCAATTCTCCCGAGCAACTGTCGAACAAGACAAATCCTAAAACATACTCGAAAAAGTCAAGGCAGAAATCCTAAGGTTGATCTTTCCTATTTTTCTACGCCAATTAACTGGTACATTGACTTGGCAGTTTCCACGTAAATTTGGAAGTCGCCTTCAGAAAACAAAACGAAAATAACCCTTTCAATCTTGTCTTCCTTTTCCAAAAAATCCTTCACAGTCTTCACGGCAACGTGGCTGGCTTCTTCAATGGGATAACCGTAGGCTCCTGTGCTGATTGAGGGAAAAGCGATTACTTTTAGCCCTTTGAGGGCAGCAAGCTTGAGCGAGTTTCTGTACGCTTGCTTGAGAAGTTCAGCTTCAACCTGGAAGCCGCCGAGCCAAACTGGCCCAACCGTGTGAATGACATGTTTAGCCTTCAAGTTGCCGCCTGACGTGATAGCGGCTTTCCCAGTTGGAAGACCATCAGGCCACTCCGTTTCCCTTATTCGCCTGCATTCCTCATCGATTTTCGGTCCGCCCCTGCGATGTATTGCGCCGTCAACTCCGCCGCCTCCCATAAGCGACGAGTTCGCAGCGTTCACGATTGCGTCTGCATCAACGTCTGTTATGTCTCCGCGGATTATCTGCAACACGGCTTTTCCAACTTGAAACTCCATAGCTAAACACTAACCCCGAAATGCTATATAACTATGCAAAAATCGACCACAAGGCGGAACCCGCAAAGTATGCTCCGAAGCCGATGAAGACTGCAACGCAGAAAAGCGTTATCCCCATCCTTACCTGTTGATTCCAACGTTGAGACCACAGTTGCTGCGATTTGAAAATGGCCAATGCGATAACCGTGTAGAATGACAAATCGCAGAGCCAATGCACCCCCGCAAACAGGGAAAAGCCGACTAAGCCGAACAGTTGAGCGTTAAGAATTAGGGTTGTGCCGATGGTTAACCACCAAAGTATGAAACCCGCATTTACGGCTGTCGTAAAGACGCCTGCGAGCACTGAATCCCGATTGGAGCTCACGGGTGCCTCTTCAGTTTTATTTCGTTTCATAAACGTTTGAACACCCATCAAAACCATCAGGGACCCACCGACCAACCCAACTGCTATCTGAACAAAACTTGGAATCTTAAACTGCCCCAGCAAAAAGAAGATGGCGAACATCAACGGGAACTCAACGATGCCGTGGCCGACAGCGATTAATGCGCCTGCACTTTTACGTTTATAGGCTTTCTGAATCGTCACGGCGAACAATGGACCAGGCATCAAAACACCTGAAAGCGAAATCAAGATGACAGAAGCCAAAAACAAGTATTCGTCAGTGATGAAAACCATTGATTCCTAAACACACCCTGCCATCAAGTCAACGACTTTCTTCCAACCGTTACAACCAAGAACCGTGACCAACGCCATTGCCGCTGCTGCAACTCAACAGCTAACCCTGCCTGCGCAAACATTTCACGCGTTTTTTTAGGATTATTATGTTTAAAGTGGCGGTTAAAAAGTGACAGACCGAACGGCGGCACGATATCCGCAAGCAAAAATCTTCCCTGAGGGCGCAGAACACGGGCAACTTCGCCCACGCCTTTAGCTTGGTTTGTCCAGTGGTGAAATGAAAGAGTGCTAAAGGCAAGGTCAACTGAAGCGTCAGGCAAAGGTAAAGATTCAGCCATAGCAACATGGAACTCCGCCTCGGGAAAAAGCTGAGCAGCCTGCTCTATCATCTTGTCCGCTGCATCAACACCGACAAATCGCGCGTTAGGCCACTGTTCCTTGGTTTTTCGAAGTAAACGTCCCGTTCCGCAGCCGACGTCCAAAATAGCCTCAGGGTTGACGTGGGTCTGGGCTAACGCCAAAACTTTCTTTTGCACCCTATCAAAAAGGTAGCTCTGGCGCCGTGAAGTCTCGTAAGTTGCTGCCCTACGATTGAAAGCCTGAACATCAGCCGCTTTACCCATTTATCCCCGTGCCTTTTCCCGATAACAATGAAGCATACTTGGTGAATCTGATTAAGCGTAAGTAGTTAATAGCTATTTTTTGCCTTAAAGCAGTTTTCCAATGCTAATCCAAGGCCGCTTTTGAAGTTAGCCTTTTCTAAGAAATGCGAATAAAATGAATTTAGGCTTAATTCTGTATAAGAACGTGCGGTTATTGTGGAGCAATTGAGCGGTTGGTGTTCAATAATGCCTAAATATCGTTTTAAACACTAATGTATCAGCTGTGGTACATTCCCTAAGTTGGGTAGCTGTCGCAGATTTCCTTTCGCTGCCTTAGAGTGGCGTTAGATGGAATTTTGGTTGCAAAAAGGTGAGTAAGGATGGTTGTTGAAAAATTTTGGGCAGATGATGAAGTTGCGTCTCTTAAAACTATGTGCGCTGATGGAAAGAACATCGAGGAGTTGGCTGAACATTTCCATCGTAGCCCAGACGGTATACGGCTGAAGTTGTACCGCCTAGGCCTTACAGTTTCAGAAAAGAAGGAAAAAACTCCATCATCATCAACAGCTACAACGCTTGAACCTATCAAGCCAGCTGAGCAGTTGATTAGCAGTGAGGACGCTGCAAAGATGGCGCTTGGCTGTATTCAACGATTAAACGAGAAGGGTTTAACAGGGCTGGATTTAAAGCGAATACACCTCATCATTTCAGCATTAAAAAGCTACATCGTTTTACAAAATGTGTACGTTGAAAAGGTAGCTCAGGTTGAACAGCATGTCAAAGAGTTGAACAAGGTCGTGCTAGCCCAGTTAGAAGACAAGGTTACTAAAGCGCAAACTGAACAAGAGCGCAAGGTTTGGGAAGAGCAACTTTTTGCTTTGAAAGAGAAAATGTAAGTAGAAACAGGCATTCAAGGGGAAGACAGGTTCAGAAGGGTTGATTTTGAGGCGTTTACAGCTATATCGGAGCTACCAGCATCGAAGAGCGCTAAGAAGGCTTCCGCAAATCGATAAAGCAATCAGACAGTTGCAAGTTCAGGAAGCTCTTGAAGTTAAGGGTCCTGTGGATTTTGCCGAGAAAATCTTGGATACAAAACCTTTCTCGTATCAGGCTGCTCTGCTGGAAGACCCAAGTAAACGAATCGTCGCCTGCATGGGACACCAAACAGGCAAAACCACAACCATAGCGCTAAAAGCCATCTACTTTGCCCAAACCAACAAGGGCGTTACCGTTTTAATCACGAGTCCATCGCTACGGCAATCAATGATAATGTTCGACCACATTATGTCATTTGTGTTCTCCAGTCTTTATCTCCGAAGCAAAATCATCAGGGCAACGGGAACTCTGATCCAGTTTGATAACAAAAGCAAAATAATCGCTCTACCCTGCTCCGAGCACATGCTACGGGGCTACACTGCAAACATGATTATTCTGGACGAAGCCTCATGGATCCCCGAAAAAGTCATCACCCAAATCCTCTTCCCAATGCTAACCACAACCGACGGCTACGCAATACTCCTCAGCACCCCTTGGGACAAAAACCACTTCTTCTACCGAGCCTTCGTAAACCCCGCCTACAGCGTACACAAAGTAAAATCAAGCGAATGCCCACTAGTAACCCAGCACATTCTGGATGAAAACCGCCAAAACATGACCCGCGAAGAGTACCTCATGGAGTACGAAGCCGAGTTCGTCGAAGCCCTCAACAGTTACTTCCCACAGGCACTGATCCGTTCATCGGTTGAGTTAGCCCAAAAGCTCGGCGTTGAGCTATGCTGCAGCCTTGAAGCTTCCCCTCCAAGCGGAGAATACTACGGCGGCTTAGATTTCGGCAAACTGCAAGATTTCAGCGTTCTCACAGTTTTAAAGCGTGAAGCCGAGACCCTCAAACTCGTTTACATGTATCAATTCCCGCTCGAAACCCCATACACACAGGTAATTAGACACCTAATGAGAGCCAACCAAAAATTTCAGTTCAGAGCCGTGCTTGTTGACCAAACAGGCGTAGGCGAACCCGTGCTTGAGGAAATTCGTAATCAAGGCTTGAGGAATGTTGATGGCCTCACGTTTACTGTGCAGTCCAAAGAGGAGCTGCTTACGGGGCTGAAAATGGCTATGGAGCAGAACCGCTTAGCCATCCCGTACGATAGGCTGCTTTGCCAGCAAATCAACGAGCAACAGTACGAGTACAGCAAAAGCGGGCATCTACAGTTCAACCATCCACAACACTGCCACGACGATATGCTATGGGCACTAGCTTTGGCAACCGCCGTAACCATGCGAACGCCTCCCCCAGGCAAAGGCGCCATAATGCTTCCGCACTAAAATTCACGCCATCGAGTAATAAGTGTCTCCTTCATGAAAGAAGGATTATTGCTGTAAAATTAATGAATTGAAGAAGTTGAAAATTTAAGTGTATTTTTCTGAAGTAGACCGACGGGCTGTCTGTTTATGGACTTACTTAATCTCACTCCCAGCAGATAGAGCGATTCGGACAAGCGGAAATGGGCTTCATAATTAAGATAAGGTGATGGTTCGGTGCTTTTTGCCCGAATAATAGAAAAACCTATTTAGGCATAGGGCTTTATTAATTCCTTTAATCAATAAGAAACAAAGGAAGATTCATCATGTCCGAATTTCTTGTCGAAAAGACGGTTGTTGTCACTCAGATTAGCAATACTATAGAATTGGCTACGGGCGACCTTATTTATTCAGTGTTTTTTGGTGAATTCATAGATACCACACCAGAAGTGTTGAGTCGTTTACCTGGTATTAGTCCAGCAAATTACCCAGGGAAAAAAATTGGTGCTGTGTGGTTTATGTTAAATCTGAAAACTGATACAGTACCCTACAAAGTGGGTTCAAAATGGAAACTGAAAATCCAAGAAAATGGCTTAATTAGTTTGGCTGAATTAGAATGAGCGAAGTAATTCAAGCTCAGTATCCTTGTGTCCAATCTCCTTTAGACACCAAGAAGTATTCTTTAGTTATGGTTGGAGCTAAGATTCAGTCAGTAATTGCTGAAAATGCGGTTATAACTATTGCGGGACACACCGACTTTTTGCTTCAGGGTAATAATGTATCTGGACAAAACATGGTTATCCCTAACTTTAAAGAACCTGTTCAGGGGAGTTTAAAATTGACTGATGAATGTCCGACTGTAGAATTAGAAAGGGAAATAAGCCTTGAAGAAGCAAAAAGGTTAGTTTTCGAATACATTAAAGCTCATCCTGGCGCAAAAACCAGTGATTTAATAATTGAGTTGTGTATAGACCCTGATATTATATTAGAAGCTTTGAAACTGTTGGGTGCAGAGGATAAGGTCGAAGGAAAGGGTGTCCAAGTTAGAGCCGAACAAAAATGACTGGTTTCCTCCTGCTGGAATAAAAGTTCATTTTGTTGCAGCTGTAATATATGCAAGAAGTATAGAAAAGAAAGACAAACCTGTTAAAGGCTCAAGTTCTCACAGAACCGAAATGGCAAAGGCTGAAAAGGGCTATTTGCTAATTGACCAAGAATGGTACGTAAAACCCCAATCCTAAAGTTTTCTGCTTGCATTTTGAATCAAAGCTTTGTTTAGTTTTTTACAAAGTTTCATGATGATAAGTCCTAAATACATGGCTTGCTTGACGCCTTTTTCTATTGGCTCTTTTTCCATTTTTTTACTAACATTTCAAGAGCTGCATTTTTTCACTTTTAGGAGCCTGTTCTGCATTTCAACGATTTCAGCGCTGTCCTTCGCCCTCGCGTAATTATCCAGCAGCATACCATTTAACTCGAAAAACGTGTGTCCCCACGTAAAAATCGACAAAAGCTCTTCTGACTCCTTCTTGAATCCTGCAATGTACATGGCGGCGGCGATGGCTTCAGCCGTGGTCAGCTTTGTTAGTTTGCCATAGTTTACGGGGTTGCCTGCCAACAAGATGGGTAAGCATCGGCTGGTTCCTTTAACGTGTTTTCCCATAACTTTCTGGGCATGCTCCCAACTGCAATCAAGTGCCGCCAACCCGAACTGCGAAATTCGCTCCCTGTCCGCTGGAGAAAACGCGATTTCCCCGAAAGGGTTCAGCACGATTGCCCGCTTCGGCAGAAACCGCACTCTAGTAACTATCCTCGCTAGCCCCCGCCGTTTCAGCCTTAGGGCAGTGTTCTTTTTAGGGTCATCCTGAGCCGCATGGTAAATGGTAATCCTAACTGGCAAAGCGGTCTTTTGGGGTTCAGAGTCATTTTCCAATTTGGTTGCGCACCTTTACATGGCTCATCGGGTCATCGAAAACCCTTGGGATCCAATCAATGATGTCCGTTGCGACCATGTGAAAGCCAAGTTCGCCTGCAGCAAAATCGCCCGCAGCACCGTTAACGAAGGCTCCAGCAACCGCAGCTTCAAACGGGTCAACGTTCTGAGCCATTAAACCGCTGACGATGCCGCTGAGCACATCGCCCGTGCCGCCGACAGTCATCCCTGGGTTCCCAGTGAAATTCAACTTGACGCGTTCTGGACTGCAAATGTAGTCAACTTTGCCCTTCACAAGAACCACGGCGCCAAGTTTCTTCGCGGTTTTCTGTATCGCCAAGGCTCGTTCCTCCTGGTTTTCAGGCAAAGTTTCACCCGTAAGTATCGTATACTCGCCAGCGTGAGGCGTAAGCACAAGCGGCACCTTGAGCGGTCTTTTGAATTTAGCAAAGGCTTTAAGTCCGTCAGCATCCAAAAGCAAAGGCTTCCCCGCCTGCTCGACCTCTTCCACGCAAAGCTTCACGAAGTCGACGGTTTCAGGGTTCAAACCCAAACCTGGACCCAACGCAACCGCGTTAACCATACCCAAGTACGGCTTGAGCGTTTCCATGTTGCTTGGCTTCAGGTTGTTTCCGTCAAGTTTAACCGTAATCAGGTCAGGGGACATCGAAGAAATCGCATATGCCGTTTTCGAGGGTGCAGCAAGATAAACAATGTCAACTCCCGTGCGCATGGCGCCCAGCGAAACCAAAGTGGGTGCTCCAGAGTAAACTTCGCTTCCGCCTATGACGAGCAGCCGCCCGAAATCGCCTTTATGAGCAGTGGGGCTCCGCGGAACAGTGGCAAGGTAAACGTCGCCAGGACCCGTATACCTTTCCATTTCCATGGGCAACCCAATGTCTTTGACGAGGAGTTTGCCGACGTATTTTTTGGCTTTTTCCAACCCCAGCTTTGACCTGTGGAAAGTGACGGTTAAATCCGCTTTTACCGCCGTGCCCAAGACTTCGCCTGTATCCGAATCTATTCCTGTGGGCACGTCAACGGCGATTTTGAAAGCGTCCGAAGCGTTGATGCAGTTGACTGCTTGGCTTATGGGCGGCTTGATTTTTCCTTTGGTTCCCGTTCCCAGCAAAGCATCCAAGATGACGTCGGCGGACATTTTTGGCATAGCCGAGCTGTCAGCCACTTCCGTCAACGGGATTTTCTCCTGTAGCGACTGAAGGATCGCCAAGTTTCTGCGGGCGGCTTCATGGTTAACGTCTCTGCTTTTGCCCACAAGAATAACGGACACATTGTAGCCAGCTGCTAAGAGATGCCTGGCTGCGACAAAGCCGTCGCCTCCGTTTCCGCCTAAACCGCAGAAAACCACAACCTTCTTGCCGACGGGAAACCGCGCAATTACTTCTCGTGCAACGTTGTTTCCAGCGTTCTCCATCAGTTGAAGCAGGCTTACGCCGTAGTATTCAGCGTTGGCTTCTAGGGCACGCATTTCCCTGCTTGTAATCGGTTCATTTTTGGTTTGCATTTTGACGCCTACTATTTTATTGAGTGCAGGTTAAAAGATAAGCCTTGCTAAACGGTATACAAAAGCATCACCAAAACACATTAAAAATCAGATAACCCAACGCTAATTCCCATGCTTCCCCGTTTTTCAAGCCTGTAGGTTCCGCAAAAGGTTTATCCAATAGTGTCACGCTAGTTATTTTGAATTCTAAACAAATTTATCTGAACAACAATTTATGAGGTATATGTGTGAACAAAACCTACAACCTAACACGTTCTGACGCTCTTTTGATAACTGACATCCAAAACGATTTCCTGCCCGGCGGCGCCCTGCCCGTTGCAGAAGGCGACGAAATTATCCCCGTTCTAAACCAGTATGCACAAATCTTCACGGACGCAAATGCCCCTGTTTTTGCTTCCAGAGACTGGCATCCAGCGAATCATTGCTCGTTTAAGCAGCAGGGTGGGACTTGGCCCCCGCATTGTGTTCAAGACACTAAAGGCGCAGAATTCAGCCCCGAGCTCAAGTTGCCCAAAGACATCGTAGCTGTCTTCAAAGCCACCGACCCTATGCGGGAAAGCTACTCCGTTTTTGACGGAACCAACTTCGCAAAAGAATTGAAAGAACGCAACGTTCAGCGGCTTTTTGTGGGCGGATTGGCGACTGACTACTGCGTTTTAAACACGGTTCTTGACGCACGCAAGCACGGGTATGAAACTGTGGTTCTTATGGATGCAGTGCGAGGCATTGACGTGGTGCCTGGAGATGTTGATAAGGCAGTTGAATCGATGCTTGAGTGTGGCGCTTTGCAGGCGACAACCGCTGATTTCCCAGATGCTGTTGATGTTTTACCGGTGAGCGAAGTTGAAGCCGACGTCATGGAGGATAAGCCCGCTGGAAGAGCTTCTGTGAAGAAGAAGGCTCGGATGCGACCCAGAGGATCCGCTAAGCGTCTTCCAACTGAGCGGTAAGGGTGATTTTCTTCGAAGTGCAGCGAACCTTATATAATCATGGCGCAGAATTGCGCAAATAGCGCTAAAGACGGGTTTATTCAAGGGCTTAATCTGGAAATGGGTGAAACTTGGTTCATTTCGGGCCTATAAAGCACAGAAAAGCTCCAAAATGGGGTTTCTACAGGGTTTTAATTTGTTATTTTTGTCTTTTTGTAGCGCATTTCCGGTGTTTCCTGCCTTGGCCGGAGGGCTTTGTTTCCCATTAAGTTTGCGAAAAACGGTCGAATGGAAACTTTTTACAATAAATAGTTAAATAAACGAGCGCGTGTACCCTAAATTGCCATTAAATCATTAAAAAGCATGGACCATGCATTCTCTTCTTCAGCAACAATAGGCGAAACAAAACGAAAATCCTGAAAGCATCAATAACAAAACCGACCCGGCGCTGCTGGATTCTGATTTTATTGTTCGCCCATGATTTGGATTATTACGGTGCGTTTTCGCGGGTAAACGTCTGTTTCCACAAAAAATAGCGATTGCCAAGTTCCAAAAGTA
Source organism: Candidatus Bathyarchaeota archaeon (assembly GCA_963722095.1). GTDB lineage: Archaea > Thermoproteota > Bathyarchaeia > Bathyarchaeales > Bathycorpusculaceae > Bathycorpusculum. The sequence goes on from CAVRJR010000002.1 coordinate 39,080, forward strand.
ACCTGACCGTTAACGATCGGCAGAGTCTTGTCAGGCGGAAGAAGCATCGAACGCAGATGCGCATGAGCATTAGACGGGTGCTCATAAGCCGCATTTTTCGACACAAGTTCTTCAAGAAAAGCCTTCGTATCATTTAGCAGGGCATCGTCATTTTCGGTTAAGATCAATATGCCTGTCGCATGGGGGGCAAACACGTGGACGATCCCGTTTCTTATGCCTGACGCGGAGACTTGTTCTTGAACTTTTTCCGATAAATCTATGAAGTCTATTTCGCCCTTAGTCGTGAAGCTGAAGCTGTAATTTACGACTTTAAAGTTTGACATGTTCCCATAGTTCTTTATCGCGCGTAATGTTGAAAAACGTTTCGAGGGCGAGGCCATCCCTTTTGAGAAGTTCCGTTAACAGATGGCGATTGGCTTTTTGGTAAAGAGTTCAAACGGTGTTTTTCGTTATCTGAAGCTATTAAGAGGTCATGAGTGCCCATAATTTATCAATAATCCTCTATATTCATGGTTAAGAGAATCACTGATTTTAACATTTATTTGTAAAAAATGTTCATTGGTGACATTTTTCGTTAACAAGACTTTGCCTGTTTTCCATGCTGTCTCAGTCAAAAAAGCTGAAATTGGGCAGTTTGGTTATTGAGAAGTCAAATTCAACCATCAGGAACCATCTAACCCTGGGGTATTTACCACTTTTAGAGCTTTTCTGCCCTGTTTTTTCAAATCAAAAACGCATTTTTCCGCTTTCGACCGATATTTTTAGTTACTTTGAGCAAATTCACCCACGTATATTTAAGGTTCGCTGGCGTTCGAAGCGTTAACGGGCTGACTGGCAAGCAATTGCGATCTCCTGAGGTTCAAAGTGGGTTTCGTTGATGCTTTTGTATACGAACAGCTGGGCGCATCTTTTTTATGTTCAGACCGTGGGCTCCAAACGATTATGAAGCATTGTGAGTTTTTATGCCTAAATGGAAACTCTTTTACGCAGGTTTTTCTCAGGGACAATAATTTAGCCGATTATTTCCCGTTTGGGTGCGGAGCATAAATTGAACGTTGAGAAAAAACAAGCGTGCTGTCCGAGTTGGGCCTACCCTCAGGACCTGATGTAACGCGATAATTGTCAGCTGCCGTGACAAGCCAGTCCAAAAATCTTGAGGTGATTTTCGAAACTTTGTTGTGCTGAACATCTTTGCAAAATGGCTGTCAATCCAGAGTTCCTTTGCGCTCAAAATCAACTCGGGTTTTTGAGCTTCTTCCCACGCCTGTTTTCCCGCATGCATTTGGTTCTGTGAGGAACCATAAAGTTCTTTGATCTGTGTCAGGATAGAAACTTTGGCATTTCTCTTTTGTTTTTTGTTGCTCTTTCGGCTCCGTCGCGCCTCCTTTTTTTGCTGGTTGGCATGTGTGATGGTTGATTTGCACAGTAATACGTACCCCACTGTCTTCACTCGCCCACATTTACCAATCAAGCAATCACTGAAACATAGCGCTGTTTGTGCCTGTTTATTGTGTGCAATAATCAGGGGGAACGGGGTGAAATTATTTTTGCAGCATGGTGAACGCGCAAACAAGAGAATAAGGTTGGGCAGCGGTTCAATAATTGACCTGATGAATCATCAGAATTAGCCGAGAGAGTAAAAACAAAAGGCTCAACAACTAAGCGGCTGTCTGTTCCCACAGGGCTATAAAACATTACTCAGAGCCTAAGACTTGAAATATGTCACTTGCCAAGCCAGGCGGCTTCAGCTGTAACCGCGTCGCCGATCATATAGCACTTAGCATTTTTATTTGAGGCTGGCAAGACAAGCTTGACATTTCCTGCGGGCGCCTTTTGCTACCCAAGAAAGCCGTACCGCACTACGTCCATGACTTAGTTGACCGACGCCTTCCTGAAAACTAAAGGTTTTCTTTTGGCTTGATTTCAATCAACGGCGGAAACATTTTGGGTGAGCTCGGCTTCTTTATCATCACCACCAGTGAAAATCGTTTTTTCGACCGATCCGTATTTTCTTTGCTTGGCTTGTTCAAAGCATACTTGGTTCTGGGTCTACGTGAAAGGACGACTCAGACTGGAGTCAGGCAGGACGTGTCTAGCATCGGGGAAACCACAGGTGTAGAGGGAACCTGCTCGGGCTACAGAGTAGGATTCCAGTTGTAACCTTAAGCTTGAGTTTAATCTCAGCCACTTTTTGGGTTTTGTCACAAAAATTTTTCGAGCGTGGGCTTCCAAACGGTTTAACTTTACTGTCGAAAAAAATCGGTTCAGCGTTAATTTCTTTTTACCAAAATAACTTGATTTCTGACTTATTTTGTCAAAATCGTTGCTTTTCATTCTTGTTTTTTTCCGAATAAATATGCATGAAAAACCGCCTGATTTTTTTGCATGGAAGCGATAATTGAGAAGCCTGATTTAACGTTAAAATGGCAAAAAAGCCCCATTTCAGCCCTTTCACTGTTCCCCTAGAGATGTGGCATGGGGAATATCGTGGCCTCATATAAGTACCCTCGAAAATCTCCATGCGAAGCAAACTGTGGTTTTTTCGACTTCCCTTCGAGCGTTTACCCGATTTTTTGAGGGCTCAGTGAAACTTTGCTGTTTTTTGGCAAAAAGATTTGAGCGACTAAATTTTTCTTACACGAGACTCATTTTTTGCAAGGCTTTTCCCTGATGACTAAAATGCAAGTTCCTGGTCTTGTTGTAGGTCTTCGTATTCGGGTTTGGCTTTGGCGAGTGATGGCTGAACTCAAGCCTGCAAATTTACTGTGTTAAAAAAACTGAAGTGAGAAGCTTTTCTTAATTGTTTTCTGTTTTCGGCTTCTCGCAACTCAGCTTGGCTTTTTTTGGAAGTTTCTAGGAAACGAACCGCGCATTTTCTATGTTCACCAGAGCTTTGCCTGTGAATTTTTGTGCGCGGTTGATGTTGTGTTGTTTCGTTTTTTGGGTTTAGCGCTAACTTTGTATTGGTTTATGTAGTCTAAACTGGCGATATCTTGGCTGTGTTGATGTTGGCTTCAACGTGAATGGTTGATACAGTGCTGTGGGTATTACTGCTATTTGTATCCGTCACCAGCATGCGCCAGCGCATCACCACTGACTGCACAGTATACAGAAGCATCAACCCAACCCATTTTCCTGCAGCCTCTAAGGCAACAATTTTTATCCTTTGAACGCTGATAAGAGCAACAAACGTGAGGAGTGCAAGCCATTTGAGTAAAGAAATCGACAGGGTAAGACTTCGCCGTTGGCGCAAAAGAGGCTTCTACAGCGAAACCGTACTGGTAAAGCTTCTCCAGAAAAAAGGCTACAACGCCGTTCGGGTCCCAGTAAGCAACCCAAGTCTTAACCCGCTTCCAGACATCATGGCAAGAAAGGGCCTTCACACCTACGCTTTTGAAGTAAAAAACGCCACCTACTACGCCTACTTCCCCAAACAACAGGTTGACAAACTCTTCAGGTTCCTAAATGAATTCATCCCCTCAGACAACGCGCATAGACATGCCGTTGTCGCAGCGCATTTGGGTAAAAGGTGGCTTTTCAAAGAGGTCAACTGGGCGGATTGGGAGAAAAACAAGCTGCCTGAAAAGATACGCTTACTCAAACGTGACCGAGGAAACCTAAATCTGGACACATCCTACGCCTGAAGAACGTAAGCAGTTGTACCTCAACGTATATTATTAGTCGCGTACAACTCTTTTTCAAGTGGGAGAGGCAAAGAAGAATGCAGACGCAAGAAGGCGTTGCCGTTTATGCACAGGCGCTTGGAAAAGCCTACGAGATAGGCAACGAAAAACTTGAAGTGTTAAAGGACATCACGTTTTCCATTCATGAGGCACGGTTTGTAGTGGTGAGCGGGGCTTCAGGCTCAGGAAAAACCACTCTCCTCAACATCATAGGTGGACTTGACAAGCCGACAACCGGAAAAATCTTCGTCAGTGGCCAAGACCTAACAAACCAAAATGAAAATGAATTGTCAGATTACCGTTGCAGCAGCGTCGGCTTCGTTTTTCAAGCGTATAATTTAGTTTCAACCTTGACCGTTGCCGAGAATGTTGCTTTTCCCATGGAGTGGACTGGGAAACCTCAAGAAGACATAGAGAAACGCATAACTGAACTGCTTGAAACCGTGGGTTTACAGAGCAGAGCCAACCATTTTCCAGCCCAGTTAAGCGGCGGTGAGCAGCAACGGGTCGCTTTTGCACGGGCGTTAGCTAACGATCCCCAGCTTGTTTTGGCGGATGAGCCGACGGGCAACTTGGATGATAAAAACGCACAGAAAATCGTCCAAGTACTCCAGATGCTCAAGGAAAAAGGCAAAACCGTCATCGTGGCGACGCATGATGTCCAGATAAAGCAGTTGGCTGACCAAGTTTTATGTCTTGAAGATGGCGTTTTGGCGGGTAAAAATGAGTAACGCAGCTTTTCCAATTAACGATTTGCTTCGCAGAAGGCTTCAGACAGCCTTAACCATTGCAACTTTAACGTTAAGCGTTGCTTCCACCATGTTCCTGCTGCTCTTCAGCAGTCGCCTGGACACTTTAGCCTCAACATCAAAGGTTTTCACCATGGGAATAAACGCGCTGCTTTCACAATTCATTCTCTTCATCGGCATCCTGATTTTCGTCGTAGGCGCAGTCTTGACTTCTTTTATCGCCTTCTTTATGATGGCTCAAAGAACGCGAGATTTCGGGTTAATAAAGGCGGCTGGATGCCCAAACAGCCTCGTCGCAGGATACTTCATGACAGAACTGCTAGCAACCACCATAACGGGATGCATTTTAGGAATAATCGTTGGTTTCTTGATGGACTACGGCGTTTCAAACTACGTTTTCTCAACCTACAAACTGCCCAATCTATGGTCGGGACCCATAGTTTTCGTTGTTTTCTTCGTGTTGGCGCTGGTTTTCGGTCTTTGGCCCCTGCTTAAAGCCTCAAGAATGTCGCCGATTAAGGCTCTTTCACCCGTAACCTACCATGGCTTAACCACTACAACAGCCAAGCACAAGCCACTGTCAAAGTCGGGAATAACTTGGAGCATCGCCAGCAGAAGCCTCCTGCGTCGCCAATCAGCGACTTTTCGGATGGTAATTTTGCTGTCAATAGTCTTCATTCTGCTCACAGTATGCATAGGCGGAGGTATCATCGCAAGCGGCACAACCACGACTTGGGTTCAAAACAGCGTGGGAAAAAACACGATTGCAATAGCATCCAGCAGCATGGGAAACCAGTATGAACAGCTTTTATCGACGTTTTCAAACGCCTCAAATACAGCCGATTTTAACTATTTTAGCCCAAATCTGGCGATTTCCAGCTCCGTCATAACCCAGTTAACGGCTTTGCCAAGCGTGGATTTAGTTGATTCCCGTCTGGTTTTGGACGGGCAGATTCAAGAGGTTGCAAACTTCAGCTTTAACGGCGACACCGGGTCAGTTGCCTACCTTGGCGGCAACAGGACAATAAACTCGCTAGTGGTCGGCGTCAACGCCGCGGATCTTTCGAGTAAATGGAACGTGAATGGCCGATTCTTGAACGAAGGCGACCATTACCAGACAGTTATCGGCGATTCAATATCCCAATCAATCTACACGCCTGATCCAAGCTTGGGAATTTCGCAGGCAAACCCGCTTGTTGAAGACATGACCTTCGAAAATGCCACATTCAACATCGTCGGCGTCTGCGTTGACCCGGTAAACAACGGCTTCGTCACCTACGTTCCCATTCAAACCCTTGAAAACACATCTGGAATCGTGAGCCCAAACCTACTCTTAGTCACCCTAAAAGGCTCCGCTGACCAATCAGCCGCCATTGCCCAGATCAAAACCTTGCTGCAGAATGCAGATCCAAACTTGCATGTTTTTCAGCTCAGCAGCATCGTTGCAAAAGATACGAATTTTCTGGCGTCGAATTGGCAAATAATAATGATCATGCCCTTCTTCACTTTGGTCGCCGCAGCCCTATGCATGGTAAGCTACATGATGCTTGCAGCGGATGAGCAGCATCAGGAATTCGGGGTTTTACGGGCAGTCGGCGCAAGACCCAGATTTGTCGTGTTAGTTTTGGCAGTTCAAAGCGCGCTTGTACTTCTTTCAAGCTTTGGAATCGGAATATCGCTTGGCACCATCATAACTTACCTTATTTTAATGCAGCAGCCGATAGTTACAGGCTTCACGATACTGGAGATAGCTGGGTTGCTTTTTGCCGCATTGGCAGGAATCTTGCTTTTGAGCCTTTACCCCGCGTTGAGACTGGCAAAAGCTTCAGTTCTAAAGATTTTAACTTAATTTGTTGAAGGTTTTGTTGAAAAACTTGAGATTTTCCATGTTAACGGACAGTTGGTTCAGGAAGTCCTGCAGTTGCAATATGGGCACAACAGGGACTTTGCAGTAAAACTTGAATGCACTAGGCACAAGGGACAAAATAACAGGCATAAACTTTGCGTCACTCCAACGTGCACATTCAAGTTTCAATGAAGGGCTAGGCAACGTATCAGCCAGCGCGGACGTGCGCTCAACCTGCAAATCAACAATCCTCTTCAATGCGCCAGGTGCAATAGCATGTTGCCAGTGCTTGCAGTCGACGCAGACTACTAGGGGTTTCTTGCAGCCGACAACATCGATTTCCCATCTTTTACCCGACTGCTTGAAACGAACGTTGTTTACGACAGTGTAACCGTTGTTTTTTAACGCAAAACCAGCGATTTCTTCGAATTCTTGCCAACACAGCAGATTACTGATGACCTCGACGTCTGCGCCTAAAGAGAGAGCTTGGACTGCAAGTTTAAGTCTGCCGCCGCTTTCAGCTTCAACGCTGCCCTGTTTCAGATAAACCAAGCCCTCGTCTTGCAGTTTTCCTAGCAACTTCATCGTGGTTGTTGAGGGTAAATGTGCCTCTCTTTTGACAAGTTCAGTTAAAACAGGTCCTTCTTTTGTAAGTTTTAAGAGAGAAATTATCAGATTACGCTCAACACTCAAAGACAGCCCTCTCGGGAATTAACATTAAACCAGCAAAATCAAGTTGAATTTCGGGAAACAAGCCTAAACGCCCCCAAGCGCTCGTAGCTTGGTATACAAAAGCATCAACAACCCTCACTTTTTCTACCCACTCAACCAACTTAGGCGCCTCAACCAGCATAGCCACTCGCTCACACTCTCCCATCAACCAATGCTGGAGAATTATCCTGTCTAACTGAAATATCTTCTTTATCTTTCGCAAAAGCCAAACGGAACCAAGCTTCGTCGAACGAAGCGCTCAGACGGCATAAGAGGCATGGAGCAATTAACAATTTCCTGTTTATTCTACAAGAGACTGAACTGTTTTTTTAACTTTTACGTGTAAAAATTGACCATTCGTCTGATTTTCGCTTAAGAAAAAAGTTGAAAGACAGAATCTTGTTGATTTGGGAACACGAAGGTCCCAACTTCAGACATTAGCGCCCGAAAAACACTCGGCACTAAAAGGGAAAAGCCAATTCTTGGGAACCATTTCCTCACCCTCAGGCATTTTATCGTTCAATTTCCCTTACAGGAAGGCCATTTGCCTCTCCTTATTGCATTTTTTCTTTCATTTTCGTTTTTTTGGTATCACGTATATTTAAGGTTCGCTCGTGTTCGAAAAACTTGTAGATTTTGGCGGAGTTTGAAAAGGAGCTGGAGTTGGAAAAACTGGGTTTTGGTGATGCTTCTGTATACAGGCAGGGCTTGATCGTAAAAAGATGGTATTTGCCTTTTAAGGGAGATTAAAAATAGAAAAGTGACTGTTTGGGGTAAGTTGTTTTATTTTTCTTTTTCGTGGATTTCGCATTGAAGTTTCTTTATGATTTCGTCGACTCGAAGGGGTTCAATCTTGAGCGTGTAAAGTTGTCGTGGCGTGCGCAGTTTCAGTTTAACATGGTCTTTTAGCCTTTGCACTGAGCAGTATTTTGCTTTAGCGCTCATAGCAACAAACTTATCAACATCAGTAATTTCAGTTGGCATACGCGTTTCCTCTACAGTAGCCTTGGCGATGCAAAGTCGAGTTTTTATCTGTTTTGGTCAAGAAAATGCCAAGCGCAAAAATTGAGACAGGATGCTTTAAAGAAAGGGGGTTTTGGTTCGGCAAACGCTCTTGCTTACGCTTTTTTTGACCGTATACCGAGCTTAACGTTGACCTCAACGGTGTATTCTTTATCGCTTTTTCCAACGGCAAAGTTCCAATCTTTCACTTCGACTTCCATATCCTTGAATTGATTCACAATGGCATCTTTGTAGTCCTGCGCCGTTTGACCGATCTTCTGCAGTTTCTCAGATATGTTAATGGATGTTTCAGGCACAAATTACACCTCCCAAAAAACAGTAAATCTATGCTAAAGGCATTGAACGTTAACTGCTTTTAAGAATTTGTGGTTGTGCAGCTACAGCAGCAAAAAATAGCTGGTTCTTCTGAAGGCAAAACTGACTATTTCAAGCTGATAAGCGTTAAAAAGGGGTTGATTGCGCGTCGCCGTGCTTGCTCTTGCGGTTAAGCGATTGGAGTAATTTTTATTAGGAAAAACCGCATTACATATGGGTGATATGACTTTAAGAAAAGTCGGGTTCTCAGTCTTTTTGCTGGCTGCAGGGCTTTACATTTTGCTTCCAACCCCAGATGAACTTGTAATCTACCCTGCAGGCGTGTTCTTCTTTTCCTACGCGCTCCATATGCCGCTTCTATACGGGTTGCTGCTGACCATGGTTATTTACCGCGCGTTAGGCGTAGGCTGCTTAGTCTTCGCGTTAGCTACTGGTGGCAAACCAATTTGCTACATGCTTAAAAGCAGATTCAAGAAAACAGCGACTGGTTACCCGTTCCCCTATCAGGATAAGCGTTAGATTGGTGGGCCGTACCGGATTTGAACCAGTGATCTTCGCCGCGTGAGGGCGACGTCCTAGCCAGCTAGACTAACGGCCCAAAGATGTTTGCTGAATCCAAACTACAGATTCCCCCTTCATAAAACCTTTCCCCTCAAAAAACAAACACCTAAGAGGTGCAAAAAAATTGCCGACAAAACTGGATGATTTCGTTGATGCGCACGAAGGAACATTAATCTTCGCTTGTTTTTTAACAAGCAGCCTTATAGGTTACTTTTTGATGCATTTTGCGGATTTTTTACATTAAACGAAGCAACCTGCCCGCTGCTGATTCAAATGTGATGTTATTTCTGGCACAGGTAACTGTTGCAGGCCTTAAGCCCTTTTTGAATTGAATCCGAATGCAATTTACCAACCTTAACGAATGGTGACAAAAACGAAAATAGCATTCTGTTGGTAGCGCCGTTCCACCGCAGTTTAACTTTTGTTCCGTTATCTGTCGGTTCAAAGGTCCACGTTTCAGTTCCGGTAAAGTCCCCTGCAAGCTCAAGCTCTATCAGCTTGGCTTCCAAAAGCTTTGTTACTTTTACCGAAAAATGAGCTGCCATTCCATGGCTGGGAGCTGTTACATCGCAAATTGCGCCTACGCAGTCAAATGGCTTGTCTTCTCGAGGTTTGAATTGAAGGGTAGGCGTGAACCAATGTGTGACCGCTGAGTACTCGTTCAAAATAGCCTTGTAAACCGTCAAGGGGGGGACTGTTTATTGTTGCTTCATCAGTAATGTCAACTTTCGGCATAACCGACAGTTGTTTCAATCTGCTTAAAACATTTTCCAATCAGATCATAATGCACTATCGAATGCATACAAAATCCGAAAACGAAGGGTTGATCAAAATGGAGTCCGCACATGCTGATTGCAATCAGAAAACTTTAAAACTGTTCACTTCATTCTTGGATGTGTCACTCCCAGATCACGGTGCCAAGGTAGCTCAGCCTGGGAGAGCGCTCGGCTGAAGACCGAGTCGTCGCAGGTTCAAACCCTGCCCTCGGCACCACAAAATCATTTAGCATTTCTGTCAAGTTTATATTTGAATTCTCATTTGTTACGGGCGAGGTTTAGTTATGGAACTTGATGTTTGCATTAAGGGTAGACGAAGCGTTAGAAGTTATACTGATGAACCTGTTTCAAAAGAGCAAGTTCGGGCAATCTTGGAAGCTGGCACTTGGGCGCCTACAGGGATGAACAGGCAGCCTTGGAAGTTCATTATCATCGAAGACAAGAAGGCAATCAAGCTTGTCTCGGACGAAACTAAGGTTTTAGTTAGGCAAAACATGCCGCCGCTGGCTAAGCAGTACGCAACTGAAAAGGATGTTATTTGCTACAACGCACCCATGCTCGTGCTGATCTGCGCAGAAAAAGACAAGCAATTGGAAAACCTCAACCTGCTCGACTGTGTGCTTGCCGCCCAGAACATGTTTTTGAAAGCGTACGAGCTGGGGCTTGGAACATGCTACATGGGATTCGTCAACCTCCTAAACACCAAGCCGGACATACTCAAAAAACTTGGTGTCCCAGATAACTATCAGATGATGGTGCCCTTCATTTTAGGTCAACCCAAAGCAAAGCAGGGCGCAGGCAAGAGGAACAAGCCAGAGATCACGGAGTGGCTTAAGTAAACAGGCTCTCACGCAAGTTAGAGTTTAGGCAAACGAAAGAGCAATGCAGTACATGCGTTTGCCTGCTTGATGTGTTGGCTTGTTTGTGGTTGCTTCGGTACTACAACAAATGTTTTTATGCTCGCTTCCGTCAAACGCTTGATAGGTTAACTAGCGTTTTCCTGCTGGTTGGCGGTTGGAGTATGCGAGTAAAGGAGTAAAACGCTCTTTTTCCAGGAACCTAGCCAGCATACCAACGTTAATTTATAAAAACATAAGGTGCAGGGTTTAGCTATCTTCTATCCGTCTAAATCAAGCATCATGTGTTTTTTCGGTTCTTGATCAAATGCTGGGCTAGTTAAGGATGAGGATATGCGCTGCTTAGCAAAAAGAGGAAGGAGAATTGTTAAAGATCTTAATTTTCGGGAATATGAACTTAGTTTCAATTCGTTTCGGACAGCGTGAACTTTGTGCAGATAAGACGTCGCTTGCTTATGTCAAAAATATCGGGCTTAAAACGCCCTGCTCGTTGAATGGTCGATCGCTAGAGATTTTTTGGAGATAGGACAATGCTGTCGATAAACCCGAAATCCAAGATTGTGCTGACTACAACGGTCACTATTGCGTCTCTGATGATTATTTTGCTGGTGAGAGTTAACGGTTTTGTAGCTTCGCTGTTTCAGGTCTACAGTGTTCTGATGGTTTCGTTCTTAATCATTACAAGCGTTTTAACGGTGAGCTATAAGCCCATACCTGACAGGGGCTACAGACCTTCAGTATCTATAATTGTCCCCGCAAAGAATGAAGAAAAAGGAATAGTTGAAACCATAAATGCCCTGCTTCAAACTGATTACCCCCAGGATAAACTGGAAATTATCGTAGTTAACGACGGAAGCACAGATAAAACAGCGGACGCCGTGCGAACATTGAATTCGCCAAGAGTTAAACTGCTGGATTTTAAGGAGAACCGTGGTAAACGGGCGGCTTTTGCTTCAGGCTTCTACGAGTCAAAGAATGATATGGTGGTTTGCGTGGACAGCGACACTTTGCTTGATTCGCAAGCCATTACGCTGTTAGTGCAGCCGTTCCAAGATAAAGAAGTCGTAAGCGTATGCGGTCATGGCAAAGCATCAAACATAAACAAGAACTTGCTCACCAAACTGCAACATTTCTGGTATCAAGACATGTTCCGAGTAATCAAAGGCATGGAGTCACAGCTTGGCGCAGTCTCTTGCTGCTCTGGAATTTTGGCGGGGTACCGCAGAGAAGCCATCGAACCCCTCATGAGCCGATGGTTGAGCGAAAAATTCATGGGCAGACCGATCCACATTGGCGACGACCGTCAACTAACGAATCTGGTGCTTTGGAAAGGTTTAGGGAAGGTAAAAGACGCCACCAGAAACGCCAAAGTTGTTTATCAATCAAACGCTATAGCCTACACGCTTGTACCTGAGACGTATAAGCATTTCTTTAAGCAGCAACTGATGTGGAGCCGATCATGGGTTCACGGAACCATCCTTGCGAGCCGATTCATGTGGAAGAAGAAAATGCCGATTCCGCTGACGTTTTTCATCTACCAGTTTCTAACCGTCATCTGCCCAGTCGTAATCATAAGCGCACTCATAATAACGCCTCTAACTGGGAACTTGCTGTCAGCGTTCTGGTTCCTGCTGGGAACAATTTACATAGGTTTCCTCAACGGCATCAACCTTTGGGCGTTCGGGTACAACCTTAAAGCTGTCTTTTATCGATCGCTGTTTGTGCTTCTTTCGTTTTTCCTCAGCATAACCATTCTGCTGTATGCTTGGGCTACGCCTTGGAAAGGCGGTTGGGTAACGCGAGGTGACAAGAAGAAATGAGCAGACTAGTAGTAAGCAACAAAATAGCTGCTTTCGTCATAATCATGCTTTTTGCGCCAATTGGTGTAGCTTACGGGCTACGCAATTTTGGCCAAACAGCAGCGCCAGCACGAGCAAACGACAACATAAACTATTTTTACCAATTAAACATTCCGCAGGGAGGGCAAAAGGTGGTCTGCATAGTTTTCGATGATGGCTGGCAGAGCCAATACGACAACGCGCTTCCAATCTTGAGCACTTTCGGGTACAAGGCAAATTTTGCAATAATAACCAGTTACGTGGGGACGGCATGGGGCAACAGTGAAGGCTTGTCATACATGAACTGGAATGAAATAGTGAAGCTGGCGGACCAAGGCAACGATATAGAAAGCCACACATGGAGTCATCTTAACTTAGCCATGTTATCCATCACCTCAATAGTCTATCAGCTTGCTCAGAGTAAGCAAGATTTAAAAGAGCATGGGATTAATGCACCAATCTTAGTTTATCCAGACGGCGGCGGAGCTGGAAACGCAACTGTGGAAAAAATAGTATCAAGTTACTATCTTGTAGGCCGTAGCATAAATCCAGGCGTTCTCAACATGACTCAGCCCTTTGACAGATATGATTTACCCGCATACAATATGCGGAACACAACAACGCTAGCTAATTTTGAAAATATAGTAAACCAAGCTGGCAACTCATCTGTTGTGATATTGTGCTTCCACAAAATCGACAATGAAGCTGTAGATACAGCGACCACGCCTCAAACATTCAATGCCGAAATGCAGTATCTCTATGACAACAAATTCACAGTGGAAACGATGAAGCAGCTCTTCACAGCATCTTCATAGAAAACGTCAGTTTGACTGCTACTGGAAACCATTTTTTTCTGTCGCGATAACCTTTTCAGCGGGCTTTTAGTTGGTCGTGATAAAAATTTAGTTGTTGCTATGACTTGAACGATTATGGGTGTTAATCATCGTTTCTTCATTTTTTCATTTAAAAAGTAGCTTAATTGTTAGTCTGGTGGCAATTACTATTGCAACCACCCGGCAGATTGACCTTGCTAATTATGCATCTTTTTGACAGCTGCGTAGAGCAGACAGAAGTGTAGTTCAGCTAAATATTGTTTAAATGCATCATGGCTGTATTTTGTTAGTTTATGGACATATTATGGGAAATCCTTAAGAAAGGCGACGCAAACGGCAAATGTTATAATTACCCGTGAAATGTAGGTTCGCAAAGTTTGGTCGTTAAGGCTGGATTGAATGGCAAGGTCATTTTTTGATTCATTAAATCATTTTATTCGTAGACGTTACAGGTGGGTTATAGCTGCTTGGGTAGTTGCAGTTGTGCTTTCGCTTTTTCTTATCCCAAGCTTCTTCTCATCCGTCTCCTACGATCTGACTGGCGGTTTTGGGGCTCCTTCCAACACGATGTCGGCTAAGGCAGCCACCATAATTCGAACAGAATTTCCCGACGGAAACAGCAGCGACGCAAGCATTCTTGTTGTCCTCCAGAACGCCTCGGTTTATTCGGATGCTCTGCGGCAGGTTGTTTTGGCGCTCAACCAAACCCTGTTTAATGATTCAGAGGTCGGCAATTACACGGGTGAACAAAGCATTTACTCGACTGAAGCAAATGTTCTCAACGGCTCTTTACCTGCCTTGATTAATCAAACGGCAACCCTTCAGTCAAGCATCGTTGCAATTAACCAAGGATTATATTCTTTGACGGGCAACCTATCGTCACTTAGCAAAAACCTGTTCCAGATGCAGTCCGGCATCAACCAAACGGCTCAATTGGTTTACGAAATTCCAGCAGAGTTCGTTGGCGCATGGCAGCAAGTAATGCAAGGAGGCGTGTCTGACCCAATAATTCCTAGTGCTTACGCGAACTCTGCGTTTAACATCACATCAAATTTTGGAGGCAACACGCAATCCCAAGCTTACTACTCGATTTTCTATAACGCTTGGATTGCGAGCTTTCAATCTCTGCCAAGCAGCACATCAGCGTCTAACCGTGAAGCCTATGCAATTGGGCAGGCAGTCCAAGCTTTCCTGAGCAATCCGCAACTTAATACCCAAACAAGTCAAATGATTGGTCTTGTTGCTTCAGGCTTAAACGTTTCAAATTGGGACCAAGCTTCAGCAATTGAGAATTTGACGGTTACCAGCATGGTTTCAAACATTCCAGCTGCGCTTGCATCTTCACTGGGTGCGTCGCCGTCTAGCGTGGTTAATGAACTGTACAGTTTCGGGCAGTCGCCTTCAAACGTTACCCTCGGAAACTACGCCATCACCCTCTTGGAAACAAGCTACAGCAACCTGACGACGTCGGACTCGGGTTTCTCAGTTTCTAACCTCATGCACTCCGCCTACAACTTAGGTTCAGCGCCTAAAAGTGCGCAAACATGGAAGCTAGCCTGTGATTTGACATCCAACGCTACGCAAAGCGCCTTCGCTCAGTCGCCCCTCTTCAACATAAACACCTCTTCGCTATCCAGTCTTCTCGCGTCGCTTTCGCCCAACGCAACAGCCAACGACGTAAACCGAGCGATCAATAGCGAAATCGCAACCCAACCATACACTAGCTACCCGTTTGCTCCAACCTCAGCGTTAACAGGCAACTTCGTCAACTCAGGCAACAACACCATGATGATTGTCCTAAGTTTCTCTTCTAACCCCAACGACAACACAATCACACATGTAAGGTCCATCGTGCAAAGTTCTGGGCTGAAAGATTACGGGACAGTCTACGTGACTGGCGGTTCAGTTTTGACGTCTGACGTCGCGAAAGCCTTCTTGCCCGCCTTAGAAATCACCGTTGGACCCGGCATCGCAATCTCGCTTTTAATCGTCGGCTTACTCTTTTTGGCGCCGATGGCTGCTTTAATTCCAGTTCTAATGGGAGGTATCTCGATTTCGGTTGCGCTCGCCTCAATTTATGAAGGATTCGTGAAGATTGGTCATGGAAACCTATCTTTCCTCACTCCAACGTTGACCATCCTGCTGATGCTGGGTCTAGCCGTAGACTACTCAGTTTTGCAGCTTAGACGCACAAGGGAAGAGCGGCTGAAAGGCAAATCCATCGAAGAAAGCGTCGGCACCTCAATTAAATGGGCTGGTCAAGCAGTATTAACCGCGGGTATAACCGTTATAGTCGCCTACGTCGTTATGGCGGTCGCCAACGTCCCCATATTCAGCGACGTTGGAACAGCAATTGCGCTCGGAGTGGCAATTTTGCTCACCGCATCTTTGACGTTGCTCCCTGCTCTTGAAATTGCACTGGGCGACAGGATTTTCTGGCCTGGATTGAATGGGAAAATCAAAGCAAACTCTGACCCGAACAAAAACCCGTTGCGACGCTTAGCTCATGGCACGCTCAGGAGGAAAGTGCCTATCGTGGTGATCATCAGCATTATAGCGTTGAGCGCCTTCATAGTCGTGTATAATACTCCGACTAACGAGGAATTCCTGAAGCTAATTCCGAACTTCCAAAGCAACCAGGGACTCACAGCTTTGGCGAACGCTTTTGGAAGCGGAACCTTGACGCCGACATCCATTATTGTAACAACTTCCACGCCGATAACGTATGGGGAAAACCAGTTTAACCAGACGCTGCTTAATCAGATTGAGAAAGTTACATCAGCCGCCAAAGCTTCCGCAGGCGTCTCATCTGTTGGAAGCATAACTAGGCCGTACGGGCTTGCCTTCAACTATCTCTCAGTTGAAAATATGTCTCTGCCAATCAAGGAGCAGTATGAAAGCCAGATGTTTTCATCTATTGGAAAAGACAACAAAACCGCAGTTGTCACTGTTAACTTTGCAGATTCAGGTTGGAGCCCCGCCGCCATCAAAGCGCTAAAGGGGATGGAAAAGAACATCAGCCAACTCTCTCTCATGTCAGGCGTACAGGTTTACTACGGCGGAGAAACGCAAGCGACTTACGATAGCCAAACATTCATGGGGAACCTGATTCCCGAGGTCGTCGTGATTCTTGCAGCCGCTGTCTACGTGATTCTGTTTTTCCAGCTGAAATCAGCCTTCACGCCTGTACGTTTGATTGTCACGATCCTCTGCAGCGTCGTAATGTCGTTAGCAATTATTTCCTTTGTTTTCTACTATACCATGAACCTTCCCATCCTTGACTTCGCACCGCTATTCGTCGTTGTAACTATGCTCGGCGTCGGAATAGACTACGACATCTTCTTCATAACCCGAATCAGAGAAGAAGTCCTCAACGGAAAAACAGATAACGAAGCAATAGTAGAAGCCATCGACAAAGTTTGGGTAACAATCCTCGGGTTAGGCCTTGTTCTCGCCACGGTCTTCCTGTCGCTGCTGGTAACTAACATCGCTGTTCTCGAAGAAATCGCTCTTGCAGTCGCCGCCGCAATCCTCATAGACGTAACCGTCGTCATCCTCTTCTTCGTGCCATCGCTCATGGGGTTAGCGCAGAAATTCAACTGGTGGCCCTACAGATTCACCAAGAACAAGAAAACCGAAAACAACACGAACCACAGTTAAAACGGGCTTAGGCGAAAAAAGAAGGGGAAAACTGCAAAAGCCCAAATGATGCCGCCGTTACTGGGAATTTCTTTGGTCTTTCGGCATAATTATCCCGTCGCCTTGGCAACCATAAATCACGGCTTTACTCTCAAGAAAAAGCTTGCCCACGTAAGCGCATGTTACAGCGTCAAGTTCATGGTCGCTTAATCCGTTCTTCAGCCCCGTTATGCCTAAGCCCTCAAGACCCGCCTTCAGCTCTTCAAGTCCCTTCTGCTTTCGAGGTATTTCCAACACGTCTTGGGCGCCGCCTGGATAAGCCTCAACTGCAACACTGCCTTCAGCTTCTAAGATATGTCTCAGGTTTATGCCGCGTTGAGTTAATTTCCTCATCGGACCTAGCGTGACAGGGAAAAACTTTATGCGTCTCTTCAATAGTTCGCGGTCGCATTCTCTCAGGTGTACGCCTGTTCTTTCTTCAAGTGATTTCCTTCCCGGCGGCAGACTCAGCGGCGCGTCTATTGCGACAAGGGCTGGCTTGGTTTTTTTGATTGCCGAGAGGATTTCCGTGTCGGTATACATTAAGGAGGTTTCCGCTTTCATCCCCGTTAGAAGGCAGAAGCCTGTGGGTCTGTGTTCGACGCCTGCCAAATCTAAACCGACAATCACCATGGTTCTCTAAGCCTAATGATTTGTGTACTAATAATTCTTTTATGGCTGCTTCTGCTTTTTTCAACGTTCACCCTTCTCCTTTGGAACCGTTTTTCCGCCCCGCAATGTACCGAGTTAGCGCTGTTTTTTCTAATAAAACGATAACATTCTCCATATTTTCAACCCTAAAAGAAGCCATTTTAGGCATTTTTGCGTGCATTCACCGCAAGTGTTTTATGCTGATGTACATGATAACATCAAGACTAGGGATTATCATGGCAAAATGCCCAACCTGTGGAAAAGAAGTTAAAAACGCAACAAAAACTTGGAAGATGGCTGGTAAACCAGACAAAAAAGGGAAACGCACGCAACTCACCATCGCTCTGTACAAGTGCTGCGACAAAACCTTCCGAGAAGTCATAGATAAGAAAAAGATCTAAACGGCAACTTCCAACTTTCCTTTTTTTATTTTTTCTTTTTTTTATCATTCTCCACAATGAAACCAATTTATTAAAAAAGGAGTGGAACAATCGGCTCGTTTGTGTCGCTGGCTTACTTGAGTCTCTGGTTTGTGACTGATAAGCGGCAACAACAAATGTTTAAGGCTGGGTTACGCGCCAATCATGTTAGGCGTAGAAGGTGAACGGCTTTTTATAAGAAAAGGGATCGCTTGCAGATTATTGCAGATGTGTTAATTGCATGCAAAAGCTCCCAAACTAAGAGTTACATTCGACGCCAAGCATATGTTTCATACGTTGTGCTTTTAAACTGCCTCAAGCAGCTCCAGATGCGACAGTGGATCAAGCAAACAGAAGAAGAATGCGGACAAAAAAAGTTTACGACAACTGAAAAAGGCTTAGTTTTTTTGCAGAAATATGCAGAACTACAGGAATTGTTGGCGTCCAAAGGCAAACCTAACCTAAAGGTTTCTGATTCCTCGGTACCAATGATACTGCTGCAATCGAGATAAGATTTTAGGCGTTTTAGGGATTTCGAGTTATCAGCGTGCAAACCGCATCTTTCCCGTTTAAGATTGCCTTGATGCGTTGTGGGTGGAACCCGTTGACGACGTAGCATTCAACCTGTAACTGCAGAAGCAGCTTAGGCAAGAACTTGTCAACACTCGTTCGCTCAGCCATTTCTAAAAGGTCACGGGCAGACATCTTCCTGATCAATTTGGCGTCTGGAAACTTTTTCGGGTCACAAGTGAAGATGCCGTTAACGTCGGTTACCAAAATGGCTTTGGATACGCACAATTTGCCTGCGACGTAAACTGCGATGGAGTCAGAAGTTACATCCCACGATGTCTCAAGCGCGGTTTCGGAAGACAGGGACGTAGCAGGCAAAAAAACGGGCAACCTACCTGAACCCAAGATGTCCTGCACGCCTTCAAGCTTGTCAACGAGACGTGAAGTTGGAATTAAGTCAGCCAGCAGCAACCCGTATTGATCCATGCCTAAAATTGCCATGCGATGGGAAGCTTGAGGCGACAGACCAAAACGGGAATCCAGATTTCTAACAGCGTCAGCAAATTCTCCGCCGCCTGGAACCACAATCAACCTGTGCACCCGAGACAGTTCAGTCAATTTGGTGCATAGTCGTCTTAGTTTTTCAGGTTGCAGTGCGAGGCTGCCTCCGACTTTAACAACTACCGCGTCCAACTGACTGTTTCCCCCTCAAGCTTATTGGCCGTCATCAAAGCAACGGCAAACGCAGGCGTAGCTATGGAGACATCGGTCGGCAGCAACGTTCCCAAATCAACGATGCGTTCGGCGCAGATTTCTTCAGCGGCTTTTCTCGCAATGAAATCTTTCCCAAGACCCGTGACCACAACGGGAACCTCGTCTGTAGCCCGTTCTTTCACGTAAAAGTAGACTTTGGCTAAGCCTTCAGCAACCTGCATGACCTGCGTCTCGTAAACATACTTTGCGATATCGACGATTTCCTGTTTGGTAAGCATTTCCGTGTCGGCACAGACTACTCTGGCTAGTCGCGCAAGGGCTTCAGGGATGGTTTTGCCTCGTCCATCCGCCGTCTCGCATGTGTACTGCTTTTCCGTGATGTTGCCTAATATGAGGTGGACGTCGGCAGATAACGCGAACAACTCTGAAGCGACGCTTGCCACGCCCCCTTCGATGGGAACCGACTGGACAATTGCGGCGACATTCGTCCTTAAGCTTCCCGTGTAAACCAATTCACCGCAAATTAGCTTGTCCAAATCCGTTTTGCCTTTTGCGACAACTTTCCCTGCTAAGACTGGAATTATGCTGGCGCTTGTGCTTCCGACATCGATAATCGCGCAATCCGAAATTCGCTGGGCTACCAGCCAGCCTGTTGCAGCCCAATTAGCTGCAGCTACCCCAAGCGGCGCCTGCTCAGCTTGGGTTGTTGACTCCAGTTCCGCGTTGCTGTTTAGAACGTAAATGGGTGTGTTGGGAAACGATTTTTTTACGGTGGCTAAAATCTTGGAAACCCCTTCATGTTTGGTTTGGTAGGCGTCGGATAGTTCAGCGGTCATAGTTACGCCTAAGCCGTCCAGCTTGTCGGCGCCCAGCCGCTGCTTTAGCGTCAAAAGCACGTTGGCGAGTTTTTCAGGCTCCTTCCACACAGGGAAATACTCGAATTCCAGCTTTGCCTCTTGCAGTTTCCCCTTTTGCGTGCGCAGATAAGCGGCTTTGGTGTTGACGCCGCCGATGTCGAATCCTAACACGTCCGCCAAGCTATTTTCCCCTGCTGATAATGTTGAGAAGGCGCTTTTTAGCTTCTTCGAACCCAAATTGGGCTTCAGCCATGGATTCGCCATATCCAGCCACCAGCGAAACAGCTTCTGAATGTTTGTCCAGCGGGAAAGGCGGCGAAATAATTCCGTCAATTCGGGCTACCTTCTGGAAAGCGTTAAGCGACGGCTTGGAAGATTTCACTTTTGAGAACTGTGCAAAATCCTTGTTTTTCTGTATAGTTGGAAGCTTGTTATTCAACACGGCGTCAACTATTGCCTCAGCCACGTTGAAGCCAGCAACTCTGCTTAACCCGACGTAAGATGTGGTCAACCGAGGATTAACGTCAACCACAAAAGCCTTGTCCTCCGCTAACACCAAGTTGACGCCGACATAGCCCAGCAAACCTGGAATCGAACGCGCAACCGTCTCTGCCGCCAAGAAAGCTTCCTTTTTTAGCGGATGGTCGAAGGGAACGGCGCCGCCTTCATAACTTGAAGCCTCTCCTGGCTCGGCTAGCTGGATGCTTTGCATGTTTAGGCTGATTGGCCTCGCTTCGGAGCCCGTGCTGAGAAGGCTGACGCTTGCGGCTTCTCCACGGATGAACTCTTGGACGACAAGGTGTTTCCCTGACGAGGCAGCTTTTATTTTCGCAACGGCACTCTCGATGTGGGTTTCTTCTTTGACGATGCTTAATCCGCCGCAGCTGACGCCGTCAGCAGGCTTAAAGACGACGGGATAGCTCAATCTGCGCCCAATTTCACTCTTAACTTCCGACAAGCCAAAGTCAACATCAAAAACGACCGTTTCAGGTATGTGCAAACCGTTTTGCTTCAGTGTCTCATATAGAAGTGCCTTGTCAGCGACCACTTGGATGGCTTTGGCTTCGCAATTTAGCGAAAGTTTACCTGTCTTCCCTACAAGCGTGACGAGTGACTGCAGAGTTCGCCCCGTTTCAGGAGCAATAACGTAGACAGCATCGTTGATTTTGGCGGCGCCAACAAGGAATTTTTCAGCTTCTCGGGCATAAAAAACGGGTACGATACAATCGGCAGCTATAGGTGGATTCAGTTTTGAGAGGCGTGCATCAAGCAAGACGGTTACGTCGTGCCCTGCAGCTTTAAAATCTTGAGCAAGGCAGCGTAGCATTCCGAATCCTTCCGACAAAACATTCGGGTCTAAGGATTGCCCTGCGAATACGCCGCCTGAAACGTGCTCGTAGACTAAAATCTTCAAAGCGCAGTCCCTTTAAGATTCGATGGAAACCACGCGTTGCCTTAAAGCTTTTCGATTCTGGCTGCGTCTTTCAGGAAAGCCAAGGCATGTCGCTTCTTCACATGGGGCATAACTACGATTCTTATGCAGTCGTACCGTGGCACGTAAGAGATAAACCAGCCTTGCCGCCGAAGATTCTCCGCCAGACGCTTGGTGTCGCCGCTGCTGCGGAAAGCCACGATGTTAAGCGTTGGCTCTATTACAAGTTCAAAACCCGCATCGGTTAGTCCGTCGGCGATGAGCCGCGTTGTCTTCATGCATTTGCCCACGATTTTCTTGTATCCAGCCATGCCGAGCGACTTGAAAGCAGCCCAAGCCGAAGCCGCAGCGGCGCCTGTTCGTGTTCCAACAAAAGTATACTGGTACCTGTCGGTTAAGTAGGGTGTTTCAGTTCTAAGGCAATCCAAGGTTTCGTGTTGTCTGAAGATGATTCCGCCAGCTGGAATAGCCGCCATCCCCATCTTGTGAGGGTCAACCGTCATGGATTCCACGGCTTCAAGGGCGAAGTCAAATGGGGGTTTGGGGTCGGCGAGGAACGGGATTACTAAGCCTCCGAAGGCTGCGTCAATATGCAACCAAACCTTGCGTTGCAATGCAATTCGGGAAAGCTCCTCGATGGGGTCAACGACGCCTAGCTCCGAAGTTCCAGCAGTGCCGACGATGGCGATTGTATTCTCGCTGATGCATTTTTCAACCTGTTTTGGGTCAACCCTGAAGGAGCCGTCTAACCCAGCGTAGACTGGTTTTATGTTTAGGATGCTGCAGATTTTGGTGAATGAGAAATGAGCCGATTCAGGCAGTACAACTTCGGGAACGCTGACATGCGACGTGTTTCTTGCGGCTAAAAGCGCCATCAAATTAGCTTCTGTTCCCCCTGAAACGACGTGTCCAACGCATTTTTCGCCGTGAAGAAGCCCCGCCAACTCAGCTACGACTTCTTTTTCAAGCTGGGCGCTTCCTGCAAAGAGCCCCGGGTCACCCAGGTTGCATTCTAAAAACAGTCTGTAAGCTTTTTCCGCGGTGGGATGAGGCTTTGTGCACATTGAACACAAAATGTGTCCGTCATCGTACCGCTGGTCTAGTCGACGGATTTTTTTTAATTCAGCCAGCACCTGCTTCCTGCTTAAGCCGTCACCAAGCAACATTAAACCCTCTGCTTGTTAGCTTGCGCTTCGGTCTGGTTGATGACTTCCACAAGTTCCTGCACAAGAGCCCTTTTCATTTCACCCTTGACTCGGTCGCTATTTGTGCATGCAGCCCCACGCAAACCAGCAATGTCAGCACCCAAACGGTAAACTACAGGCAAATCTTCTTTCCGAAGGGACCCCGCCAACGCTACCTCGAGTCCAAGCTGATGACCGTGTTCAACGAATTTCTTAAGTTGCTCCGACGAGAGGTGGCTGAAAAGGTTTTTTCCGTCTTTGACGCCTGTGTCAAGCATGGCAACCTCAACATGTGCTTTAGATGCTACCTCGGGAATCTGCCTTGGGTCTAACAAGTTCGTTCTCTTTGCGTCAGCGTATCCGACGGCAGCCACCTTGATTTTAGGGTTGCATCCCTTAGCCGCTTTGTTAACGTTCTCCAGCAGGTAAACTGCTTCCTGAGGCGTTTTGCACCCGTAAAGCCCCACCTTAACATAATCAACACCCAAAGACGCTGCACCTAAAGCTGCAAGCGACACAGAACCAGGAAGATTGGGAACATCGCCCAAAGCGCAGCTGACCTGAACGTTTTTCGGCGCAAGCTCCTTTATCTGTCTTATAACCCATGGGAAGTTGGCTCCTAACGCGCCTTCCTGCGGGTTTTTGACATCTATTATGTCTGCGCCTCCTGCGATGGCTTCAGAGGCTTCTTTCACGTTTGCGGGACTTATTAGCAGCTTCAATCTCGGGTCATAATCAAGCGCATTAATGAAGCCTTTAAAAGTTTTGCTCAGCTACGACTAAGTTTTTCTATGCGTTGCCAATCATTCCAAGGTGGCTGACCAAGGTTGAAAGTCATACCCGTAATCGACATTTTAAACGGCGTCGCGGTACATGCCGTCAGAGGCAAAAGAAGCGAGTACCGACCCCTCCAAAGCCGACTGAGCGATTCGCCTGACCCGCTGAAAGTCGCCGAAGCATTCAAAACGCTTGGTTTTAGCGAGTTGTACATGGCTGATTTGGATGCGATTATCGACTGCTCCGCAGATTTTCAAGTACTCAAACGTATCACCGATGCAACAGGTCTCAAGTTGATGGTTGATGCAGGCGTGACCTCAATGGAAAGGGCAAAGAGCTTGCTCGAGAACGGGGTTTCGAAACTTGTCATCGGAACTGAAACGCTACAAAAAAAGAGCTTCGTCGCCGAAGCGGTGGCGGCATTTGGAAGCAACCGTGTCGTTATCAGCTTGGATTTGAAGGGCGATAAGGTTCTTGTTAAGCCTGGGTTCGACGGATGCGTGGGTCCCGTGGGTCTTCTGAAGGAGTTCAGGGACATGGGTGTTTCCCAAGTTATTGTTTTGGATTTGACTCGGGTAGGCAGCGGTGAAGGAGTTAACGTTGATTTCTTGAAGAAAGCCCTTGAAGAAGTGCCTTTGGAACTTTATGTCGGAGGCGGGGTCAGAGACGTCAACGATTTGCTTGAATTGGGCGAGGCAGGCGTTTCAGGTGCGTTGGTGGCTACGTCTTTACATTCAGGCAAAATCTCAATCGAAGAACTCAGAAAGAACAAACTGCTTTAACCGTCTTATTCATGTTTCGCCAAACAAACAATTCCGCCAAACTGCGTAAGCCGTTTCCCCGCAGTCGATTCCGCACTTATCACCCGTGTTTTAACTCCTTTGTTTGCAGCAACCTGCATAAGCCTCTGAACCCTGTATTTCTGACGACTCTTCGAAAGATACTCATCCGTAAGCATGAGGTATTCCGCTTTGGGTTTGCCTTCGCCTTGCGGATTCAAGATGAAGCTTTCTGCTTCCTGCAAAGAAAAAAGCACCATGTTGTCTGTCGCGTTTAGCCGCTTTTCGAGGATTTCAAGCAGGTTTTCGGTTTCTTGCGCCGTGGTTTCGCTGATTAATTCCTTGAAAGTGCCTGTTTTGGTTAAGGTAGCTACTTGCTGTGGGGAGCTAGCTGAACCCGTTATGGTTGAGAAAGCGGCTTTGTTTGCGCCCTGAATAAGCCAAGCGTGATGCGCCTTGATGTGGCTTACAAAATCCTGCGCGTAAGTAGTTCTGGTGGGCGAGGCAATGATGACGCTTCTTACCCCTTCTTTCAACGTTGGTCTCAACGCATTCACTATGGCTTCGTGAAAGCTGTACGTCGCTTTTGAGTCGCTTCTGTTCCCATTCAAAGCTATTGTCTGCTGTTGCTTAGCAACCTGGCTAAAAACCTGCCATAAAGCGGCGTGGTCGCTCTCAATTCCGACCAAAACTGCTACTGGGTATCCTCTTCTGTAAGCCTTCCGCGACATTGCACTCAGCTATCTGATTTGAGGTTTACTCTATTTAGGCTTCCTTTTCGCCACCTGACGGGAGGTCCGGAACGACATGTTTATGAACCGCGCAAAACCGATTTAAAACGATGCCTCATGATTAAAGTTGACAACAAACAAAGCCTAGATGAAGAGCTGAAGAAGGATGACAAGGTTCTCGCCCTGTTTTATGCTTCATGGTGCCCTTACTGCATAAAGTTTGTCCCCATTTTCAACAGAAAAGCAGACACCTTCAACAGCGGAACCGTCATCCACGTCATGCTTGACGATTACGACAATCCATTATGGGATGACTACGACATAGAAGCTGTTCCCACTGTAATCTTTTTTGAAAAGGGCAAGGTCGCCAAACGTCTCGACGGAAAATTCGGCGTGGGTTTAAATGAAAAGCAGTTGGATGATTGGCTAAAGAAGCTCTGAGCGCAGCGAGACGCGGCAGAAAACAAGCTATCAAAAACATTAAAATTATTATCGTTTTCGATTTGCCGATTAGCTAACGGAAAAGGGCGGGTTTAAGGTTTGAAGCCTACTAGAAGCGCTATTTCCAGCCATTTCCAGTAGCAATCAACGTCGGCAAATCCTATTTGCCTTAGCCATTTAAGCTGGGTTTCTACGTCCAAGGTTATGTTTAGAGGGTCTTCAGCTTCGGTTCCAGAAGCAACAAGAAACTTTTGGTGTAGATTCTCTGTTGGGGAAGCTACATGTTCCAAGTTGCAGAAAACGCCTTTGGGGTTTAAAATATCGAAAACTTCGCTGAACAATTTCTTCTTTCTCGGATGAGTCAAATGGTGAATTGCCAAGCTGGACACTACAGCGTCAAAGCAGCCAAGTTCCATAGCTGGAAGCGGCAAACTAAAATCATGCCTAACCACGGTCACATTCTTGTCCTCTGCAAAACGTTTCTTCGCGCGTTCAAGCATCGGCTCAGAAAAATCCAGCGCCACACCTTCAGCGTCTGGCCTGTTCAATTTAACCAGCGACAGTAGCCTGCCGTCGCCCGTGCCCAAATCCAAAATTCGTTTGGTGTGCCCAGGGATCTGTTCAAGCAGCACTCTTTCGCCTTCTGTCCTGTGAGGAAGCCTATCGGCTCTTGCCAAGTAAGCGAGCACGTGGTCAATTGTTTGCCATCCGTTTTTGGGCGCGTCTTCTTTTTCCATAGTTCATCCTCCAACCCGTCACAAGCGTCGAGGTATTTTTAATTTGCGCCCTTTTCTCAAAGAATGACTACGCAAAAGCGCTGGAAAGCTATTCCTGCCTGAAATTGTGGTTCCCAAGTTAACAACACTTATATCGAATGGGTTCCTTTGAATGGGCAATATCAAGAGGGGTTTCTGTTAATGGAGTTTTGCCCAACATGCGGCGTTCGTCTCGAACCCAAAAAATCTGAAGGCGCCATAGCGCTTGTTTGCTCAAAATGCGGTTTCACCAAGCAGGCTTCATGCAATAGGGAGCAGGCTAAGGTGGTTAGGGTTATTGTGCCCAAATCTCAGCCGTTTATGACTGTCATAAGCGAGGAGGAGCAAAAAGTCAAGACGATGCCGACGATACGCATGAAATGCGAGAAATGCGACAACAACCTGGTTTATGTTTGGCAGGTGCAGACAAGAGGCGGGGACGAAGCGTCAACCCAATTCATGCGCTGCACAAAATGCGGTCACACCTTCAGAGAATACTCTTAGAACATTTCCGTTTATTTCCTCGAAAGAAAAGCGTGCATTTTTCATTTCCTGCGGAAAACACTTGGCAAACTGCTGAATGTTCGGTCAAAAAATTTTCCGCTGCCAATATTTTCTACGGGGCATATTCTTGCAGCTTCATCGAAAACCGACATTGAAAAGGTTTTTTTGAAGAAAGTAAAAACTGAGGGGTTAAAAAAAGGGTCTGACCGAATTTTTTTCGGTTGAATTTTTAAGTTTGTGTTTTGCTCTTCTTTTCTTTACGCGCTTTTCTTTTCGCATCTCGCTCTTTCTTAGTTAAGGGTTTTTCTTTTTTCGGCATTTGTTTATCTCCGGGTGTTACGTTATGCAAGTTACCGCTTTAATAATTTTCGAAAAAAACCGAAAGCTATTTTGCTGCAACCTGAAAAAGCACGGCTTCTTTGTCTATTTGAGTGAGAATCAGAGGGATAGGTGGAACCCTAAACCATTTTTTTAAAACGTTTGCGTCTATTTTTCAGGCACCGTCTCGGAACCCGTTAATTCCGTAGGCAAGCTAAAATAGGGTTAACGGGATTATAGTACCAACCAAAAATTTGAGAAGGAGACCAATTTTCGATGAAAGAAAGAAAACCTAAACTGAAGTCAAGCGGAACAAAAACATACAAAAACACGCATGGAAAAATTTACCGCGTCATAACAAAACCAAACTACAAAGCGATACGAAAGAACCTGCTAAAGAAACAGCAAGCGTTAAAGGCAAAACCCACCGCGTAATCGCTTGCTAACGCTAAGATTTATTTTAAAAAAGGGAAAAACGCCTAAAACGCGTTTAATTATTTTTTGCCTTTTGTGTGTTTTGCTGGGAGTGCTACTTGTTTTCGTTCTTTTCGCTTCTGGTCTTTTTCGCGTTGAAGCTTCTTATGCTGCTCTAGACCCTCAGCTTTCTTTTCTCTTCTAGACAAGACTAAGTCAACCTTGAAAAATCATTAGAAGGCGAACTCAAAAACTTTGCTGTTAAATCCATCAGGAACTATGCTGCGCGTTGGATGCCTGCTTTTTCTCTTCTTTGACGCGCGGGTGGCAACTGAAGCAAACGGCTTTAGCCCCTGGTTTCATAGACTATGACGGAATCGGCTTTTATCTGCATCACCAAGTCGTGGCCTTCCACGATTTTCCTCAGGCAGCCTATGCTTTCCTTCGTGATGTTTGTTTTGATGTTTATGTGGTATCCATTGTACAGGGGGTACATTGCCTTCTGCGGAATCAACGTAAAGGTGCTTCCCTCCAAATTGGGGCACCTGTCAACAATTTCCCTAAGCAGGATAGCGATTTCAGCGAGTTTCATAAATGGTCCCTTACTATTTACCGAGATAATTAAATAAAAAACTTTCAGTATAATGCCCTGAGAACCCTTGGGTTTCTTCAAGGCGCCGAATTAATCGTGAACCACGATTTGAAGGCTCTTAGCGTTTCTGGCCTTTCGCGGGAAGCTGCTGCCTCATCTGCTTCTTCTTCGCTTCTTTTTCGCGGTCCATCCTTTTTCGCTGTTCATTCTGCGTGTTTTTTGCTTTACGTTTCGCTACACTTGGCAATAAATCACCCAACAAGAGACTAAAAACAGCGTTCAAGTTAAAACGTTTTTCGCATCTATTTGCTTAATACCAAAAATTTTGGGTGCCTGCCTCTAAATTCAAAGGAAAAATGCGCGCTTTTACGAAAATCGCGGCGTTAAAATAAAGAAAAAAGAATATTGTTAAATTGGGTTAAGACGTAAGCTTTATGCTTAATATCTTCTTGGTGGTCTGCGCTTTGAGTAGCATTCTCGGCAATATACTGGCCTGCTTCCGTCTGGCTTGAAAGGAACTTCGCATTCTTTTCCGCAGTCCGCGCAGGTTGCCTTGTGCATCTCTTTGTTACCGTATGACATTTTCGTTTTTCACTTCCTATTACTTTGCTTTGCAAATCGGTTTGCAGGTTGCCTAACGTCGAACTTGCTATTTAGTCTATTCCTTCGGCGGGAGCGAAGTGGCTCATTCTCCACGGGTATCGTTTCGGCAGCACTCCGATTTAGGCCTGTACTCCACCTTTTTGGTCCGCTGCTTATGATGCCTCTCGCATTCTTTTATTCGCACCAGCATCCACTCGTTATCCTCGTAAACACAGCCGCAAACCAAAGTCTTAGTCGTCAAAACCGTTAACCTCCGTGTAGGGTGCCAAACAAATAACAAAAGCAGCAACCGCACTCATAACGATTTTCCTCTAAAATAGGAAAAAGTCAATGAGGTGTAATGCTGGCAGTTTTTTTATTTGATATCACAGAAGGGTTTTGAAACCGAGAATGGCTGGTTTTTCATTAGGTATGGTTGGTTCTGATGATGCTTTGGACATCGAAATCTTTTGACTTTACAAAGTCTATTAATTGAGAAAATAGCTTGTCATCCATCTGGAGGGTTCTGCTCAATATCCAAAGGTACTTGCGGTTTGGGGTGCCGACAACGGCGTAATCATAGTTATTTCCCAAGTTTATAATCCAGTAGTCACCGTAGAAGGGCCAGAAGAATGTCACTTTGAGTTTCGCGCCCGTGCTTTCGTCAACCACTTTCGCCGTGCCCTTTGCCACTTTTACTTTGCCGTTTCTTTTGCACTCGTTGAGCACAGATATACTGCCATTTTTCTTCAAAGAGTAAGTTGCTGTAATATCCGAGCAGCCCTCTTCAAACCGTGCAGGAAGACGCGCGATTTCAAACCATTTGCCCAAGTATTTTTTTAGGTCAACATGTGGCACAACGTCAAGGGTACCGTACTCTTTTTTCGACAAGTGGGTCACTTAGCATTAAAGCAGGGCAGTAATGTATAATTTTCGGTTGAACGCCTAAAAGACATTTTTCCATCGCCAAAAGGTTACATCTTAATCCAAAGCACCAGCTATTCTTCGTTTTTCATCGCACAACCTAAATAAGCCAATTTTTTGTATTCAACCTTTCACCTTGAACTTTGAGAATGTAGTCCTGCCCGATTCTGTGGGTTTCCGATGTGTAGGCTGCGGTGTTTGTTGCCGTATGCAGCCGCCTGATGTAGATGACGCTGAGAGAAAACGGATAGAAGCGAAAGGGTTCAAAGACTTCTTGGAGCGCCCTGATGAAGGCGGGATTCGTTGGATTCGCAGAAAAAAAGATGACAGCTGCCATTTCTTGACAAAAGACAACAAATGCGCCATTTACAGTGTGCGGCCAGCGGTTTGCAGGTTGGAGCCCTTCACCATAGCCGACTACGACTACGAGAAAAACCGCATAGAGGTGGAGTTGAACTTTCCGTTTTCAAGCTGCTGCATGGGAACAGATGAGACAAAAGAAGCGTTGCCCGTCAAGGAAATCGCGAAAGCCGCTCAGGCAATGGTGCAGAAAATCTTGACGGTAACCGCCAAAGACTTGGATCTCCCCGTGAGTGATAAGCAAGTTCGTGCTGAAACGCGGTCAAGAATCCTTCGAAGACAAGCAGAAGCCGCCGACCTACAACTATAATCAATCAAAGCCATCAACTTGGCAGGGGAAAATGCGATTTTGCGCGGGCAAGGCAGCAATTTTAGGTTAAGGATTCATTGCTCCACAACGAGGGCAACTATCCAGCTTCTTGTCGTAAGTGAACCTGCAGTAGGGGCAACGAACCTTGACTGCCGCCTTAGTTTCTTGAGTGACAGCTTTCTCTTTCGTTTTCACATCTACTCTTAGATTGAAAAGTTCATTTGCAAAATCAGTCATGTAGCTTGAATGGTCAAAGAAAACGGTTTGACTTGTTCCCTGCTCGTCTTTAAATTCCATTACAAAGCTTTCTTTTTCTGTCGGCGCTATGGCTCTTTTGATTTTGCTGATGGGAACTTCAAATGAGAATTTAGCCGATTTGAAAACAACTTTGTTTTGGGGGTGTGAATACAGGGATAAATTGCCGTTAATCTGTCGGGTAAATGCTGAATGGCCGCCTAGGTATCTGGCGTCAATTTCTAAGATTAGCTCTTTTAGGTGCTCTTTATCTGAAACATGTTCCCTGTCAAGATGCTCTAGCATTTTGTCTTCTTCTGTAAACAGCTTGCCGCATTTAGGGCAATACACCTCTAAATTGTCTTTCATGAGCCTAACACCAATGGCAAATAGTTCCATATTTCCCACTCTTACTATTTAAAGTCTAAAACAAAAAATGCATACGAACAATCCTAAAAATAACGCCTGTTCAGTTTGGGGGTATAACATATAAGAGGGCTGCTAATCAGTAAATATTTAGGTGTTTTTAAATGGTTGTTGCCAGATTAGCCAAGTTCTACTTCAAAACTGGAAAACGCGAAGAAGGCTTCTCAGAACTGGACCTTATACTGAACAAGCTGGTGCGAAGCGCGAAGGGTTATCGAGGTTATGTTTCGCTGTTTTCATGCGACCAAGACGAAGTCGCCACAATCCTGACAATATGGGAGGATGAAGAATCATTTTTAGGTTCTGAAGAGCTGTTCTCTTCAACTATTGACAAAGTTACGCCTTTTTTTGAAAAGCAACCTGAAGCGGAACATTACAGAGTTGACACCGTCAATTTCAGTCAATAGTTCACTTTTCGATTAGACTCAGCACATCCATTTTTACCGTTACGGCTATAAGTCCATTCGTCGCATAGTATAACGGTTTTTTGGGGTCGGTGTGTTGGTTGTAACCTGTCTTAGGGTCAAGTATCTTTTTTATCCCTGCTCATTTCTAATCTCTTTGTAGTTGTTCTCTTTCTCTTCGCCGTTCATCTCAGCAATTCGCCGTTTTAACTCTTCATTTCTTTCGATTGCGTTATCTAGCGTTCGCTTAGCGCTAACAGCCATAGCATAGGCGATTGATAAAAGAAAAGGGCAAAGCAGCACTAACGTAGCTATCCCAAGATAATAGACTTCGGTGTTGAAAATGAAGTACAGCCCCCAATACAGAGTTAATGTAATGAAAAAAGCTATTGAAGAATCGATGCAGATATTTTTGATAGTTTTTTCAGCAGGCATTCGCGCGTACATTTCAAGCGCCAAAGAATATTCTACATAGTAACTATAAGAATTTTGGGTTTCTCTTTTTTCATCTTGTGGCAAATTAGGGCGTCTAATACGCACAAAAAGCGGTTTAATTATGGCAAAATATGCGGCTACTCGAATGCCAAAACAATTCCAGTTATAAAGGGTTGCATAAGTTATTTGAACAACTTGTTACACATGTGTTCTTTATGAACAAATCAGAAGCTTTAGCGGTGTTAAGCGAGATTCGTGAAGCCTTAAAGAAATCAGAGGTCTCAAACTGTATTTCCCCAGATGGCTCACAGGTATCTCACGTATCAACTGGTGGGTATGAAATAAAGATAAAATGCGAATTAGACAGCGTTTCAAAGGATGCCGTAAGCGGCATACTGAAAAGAAATGAACTATACCTGAAAGAACAAAACGGCTACGTAGTTTTCCGTTCCCTCAAAGACTAATACGAAATGAAGAGCAGACTCGTCTTTTTTAATCACATAACATTTCAGACAAGTAATGGCAGAACAAAGTTTTAGAGAGTTGTGTCGGTAAGAAACCTTATTTCTCCGATTGGCAATTAACTGTATGATAATTAATATGTCAGAAAAAATAAAAGTCGGTGTTCGAGGTCAAGTAGTCATTCCTAAGAAATTCCGCAAGAAACTAAAGATTGAAAGCGGAATCATACTGGAAATCAACGCAACAGACGACGGCTTGTTTTTGAAACCCTTCAATCCCGTTGGCGAGCTTAAGGGGCTTGGAAAAGGCGTCTTCGGTGACCCAATTAAGTACCAGAAAAAACTGCGCGAAGAATGGAATTGCCCACCATGAAAGCAGCCCTAGACACAAATATCCTCATTTACTTTCTCGAGGGAGTTGAGCCTCAAGCAAGCAAAGTTGAACAGATATTAGGCAGGTTCATGAAGGCTCAGGACGAAGGAATCATTTCAACAGTAACCGTCGCTGAAGTCTTAACGGGTTTCTATCTGGCAGGAGACACAGCCAAAACCTTAACAGTAAAAAAACTGCTAAACGACTTAACCCTCAACAGCTTCAAAATCGTGCCCGTCACCTTTGAAATCGCCGACTTAGCCGCAAGCCTAAGGGCAAAAAGAGGCGGAAAACTTCCCGACGCACTAATCGTAGCTACAGCAATCAACCAAAAAGCAGACATAGTTTACTCACAAGACAAAGACCTGCAACGCTTCAACAAAGACACAAAAATCTGCGAATTACCATAAAAGACAACAGCTCATTTTAGGCTTGAATTGCAAGTTGGGCGTGGTGTGTTGGTTGTAACCCGCCTTCTGTTGTCTGTGGCATTCGGCTAATCGGGCTACCCGCGCCTTGGGTAGATTCCTCATCGGCGACTGTTTGCCCTTTCCACTTGCAGGACGGCCGTTTCACCGTTTCCAAGTTGGCGCACTCAGCGTCACAAACGCGTCATCGCCTGTCCAGTTGGACGTTTCGTTTCTGCTCCGTTGCCAACGCTCTCGCGTTGCCCCAACGACGGGGCTGCAATTCTACACGTGGGCGGAGTTTCCTCAGACCCAGCATTTTTTGGGTCCGAAAGCCACACACCAACTCGCCAGCCCAACCATCAATGCACATTCGCAGGCAATAAGAATTTCTAGCCGCATGTCAAGCAAGGTTGCCTTCTGCGACCAAGACGACTTTGCCGCCGACCTCCACTTGGATGAAATCATCAGATTTGTGGGCTTTAAGCAAAAGCAGCGAGGGACGACCCATTTCAATGCCCTGCTCAACCGTGGCGTCAACCTCGTCGCTGCCGAAGTACTGATAGTGTGACAGGTAACCTGCGAGGCAGCCGTTTCCCGACCCAGTTGCTGGATCCTCAGGGATACCGAACAAATCTACGAACACGCGCACATGCAGATCGTTGTCTCCGTGGATTGTTTTAGGGCAGAAAATCAATATGCCGCCGCGAACCATGTTTGCCATCTCGCGGAGATGACCCAGGTTTACGGTTGCACGTTTGACCACGTCTAAGGTCTTTAGGGGCACAATTATGAACGGCATGCCCGTGGAAACTTCCTGAACTGGGAACCGATGGTCAAAATCCTCTTCTTTAAGCTGCAGAACTTTAGCCAGCTGCGAAGCCGCGAATGTTTCGCCGAAAACTGGGGGAACCTGCTTCATCCACAGCGTCTCTTGATCGCCGTCTTTTTGGAAGCTGACAGGTATCTGCCCAACCCTAAGGTTAAGCACAACCTTGTCTTCTTTGTCGTCTGCTATGAAATGTTTGATTACGTATGCTGTTCCCAACGTGGGGTGCCCTGCGAATGGGATTTCCGAGTTGGGTGTGAAGATGCGTACGTCGTAGCCTCCGAGGTACTTGTCGCTGGTGAGTATGAATGTTGTTTCGGAGAAATGCATCTCGTTCGCTATCTTCTGCATCTGCGCCGTCAGACAAGCCGCCTGCGTTGAGGAAGACTGCAAGCTGGTTGCCCGCGTATTTTTCCTGTCCGAACACGTCAACCAAATAGAACTTTAAACCCGTCATCAAAATCGCCTTTTTTTGTTTGTATTCAATCAAGCGCTTATCGGAGCGGAACGGATAAAACTTTCCTCCAACAACACATCAGGCATGAACAAAAGAGTCATACTCATCACGGGCACGCCCTGTGTGGGCAAAACAACCACCGCCAAAGCCTTAGCCGCCAAACTTGGCGCTGCGTACATTAACCTTACCGACTACGCCAAAGCCAACAACCTCACGGTCGGCGTAGACGAAGAGCGAAACACCCTCATAATCGATGAAGAGCTGATGCAAGAGAAACTTGCGGAAACCATAGATGCCTCCGACAACGCCAACATCATCATCGACGGACACTACGCCAGCGCCGTTACGCCAGCCGAGCATGTAGCCCAAGTCTTCGTTCTGCGACGTGACCCAAGGGAACTAAAACAGTTCATGGAGAGATGCGGCTACGCGGGCAGCAAGATGTGGGAGAATCTTCAGGCGGAAATAATCGACATCGTTCTGGGCGAGGCGGTTGAGGTGCATGCGGGAAGGGTCTGCGAGTTGGATGTCACGGGCAAAACAGTTGAGGAAATTGTCGGCGACATTTTGGATATTTTGGAAAAACGCAAAACCTGCTTCGTAGGCGTGGTGGATTGGCTGGGGATGCTTGAGAGGGAAGGCTTAACCGACCAGTACCTCAAAATCTGATGCAAAAAATTAGTCACTATAACATATTTAGGCGCTCTTTATTTCCTCAAGCGCTACGCCATTGCCTTTTTTCATTTCTGCAATCGAGCGTTTTATTTCTTCTTTTTCCTCTTCGCTTACCGTCACCCTCGGAAGCCCTTTTACAATAACTTCCTCAATGGCGTTTTCGATAAGGCTCAACCTCTTATTCACCTGTTTGACTTCATCATAAATCATTTCAAGCGTAACCTGAGTACCCAATTACTTCGCCCTGAATAATTACTCGTCTAAGCAACTTATATTTTGATCTGTTCAAGACCAAAGGTCATAAAGATGATGTGAAAGTCAAGAACGCTTAACGGCCAGTACCTGAAGTTTTAGCGTGCTGCTCGGCTATGTGTGGGGCAACTGGAGCGGGTTATCGTTTGATAGGCGGCACTGGAAAATTCAGGTATCAATCGGTTTATACCTGTTTTTCAAGCTGAATTTTTCTTCTCAGCCCCGAAGAACAAATCATCCCCGAGACTGAATCAAGCTCCAAACCAAAAAAGCAACATGAAACAAGCACTTCACAAAACAGCCTACGGGGGGAGGGGGTCTACTATTTACATCAAAACTCCAATGTAAAAATGGGTTCCAAAATCAACCCGCGACAAAAAATGCCTGCGTCGCCGTCTACATGAAGCTGCCCATTTTCTGTTTGGTGAGCAGCGTGATTTTTCGGCGGTTGCTGTAGCTTTTGGCGTGGTCGCTGAATTTGTCAGCTATCATGATGGGGCTGCCTAATCCGACGTCTTCTGAAGCCGTGTCCAAGCCGATGATCAAATTTACGCCGACGGTTCGGTTCCAATCCCTAACCCAGACACCCTGCTCCTGACGGCCCTTCTGCACGATGAGGTCGAAGTGACGGGTTGCACCACTGTAGCCTTCCAACGCAGCGGTTTCCCTGTTCACTTTGTAGCCTTCCTTCTTGAAGTACTTAACCGCCAACTCTATGAGGTGAACCCTAGACTTCACCAATTCTTTATCTGCACTCATTTGCTCTCGCGCCCTTTCCCTGCATACCCTTATCAACCTGTACGTGGAAAAGGCTTTCGGAAGCGCACGCGCAGTGAAGCCGACTCAAATCGTAAAATGCACACAATGCCAAGGTTTAATGTTGACCACGACGAAGCAGAAAACCAAAATCTGCCCTTACTGCGGCGCACACGTGGACCTTTCAAAGGCGCAGAAGGTGGCTTCGGCAAAGAACCCCTTCGAAGCTTCGAGCTTACTTCGAAAACTGAAAAGTGAAAAAGGATTCACGCAGTAAGCTTCAGCGTATCTGATGCAGCATCTCGCAGGCCATGCACAAATCCGCTGCAGAGGGCTCGCCACATTCAACACAGGTTTTGAAGGCTTCTTTAGAGGCAGTTTCCTCCAGCGCAGGCCTCAACCGATCCATGGCTCTTAGCACTGTGAATTTGGTTCCCGCATGCTTCGCTTCCATACGGTTAAGCATCCAACGCATGTCGTTACGCAGGGCTTCAGAAGCGTACGGGCACGGCGTATCCTGAAACTTGATTTTCTTCACGTAAGCGTAAAGGGCGCTTTCGTTCTCGGGAATCTCGCAGAACGGCTTGATCTTCTGCACCAAGAGCGGATGCACTTCGCTTGTGACGGGTTTCTCCTTCGCCAACCTTGTGATGTCGCCGCGGAAAATGTTCATCAACACGGTCTGCGCTTCGTCGTCAAGGGTGTGGGCTGTTGCAACCTTGTTCGCGCCGACCTGTCTTGCGCCGATGTTGATGGCTTTCCGCCGAAGAACCCCACAGTAAGCGCACGCCGTCAACTCCATATGACCTCCGACGCGGGTTTTCTCCACGATTTCGTCAAGCGTGTACCCGTAAAGGTCCTTAAAAGAAACGACATGATGCGGAATCTCAAGGTGCAGGCAGTTTTCTGCTGCAATCGCCAGGGCTTCGTTTCGGTAGCCAGCAATGCCTTCGTCAACTGTCACGGCGGTAAGTTCGGTTTTGGGGCGGTGCCGCTTCATCTTCGTCAAGATATGCAGCAGGCTTAGGCTGTCTTTGCCGCCTGAAACTGCGACGGCTAGATGGTCGTTGAAGTTAAGCATGTGGTAACGCGTGATGGTTGCCCGCACCTTGCCTTCGATGGACTCTGTGAAGCATTTTCGGCACAGCGTCTCCCCTGAGTACTGCCTGTGAAAGAAGGCTTCTCGGGTTTTGCAGGAGCTGCAGAGGGGAGCAGTCAAGGTTTTCCTCAGCTTTAAGGTTAATCAATTGTTGATTGACTGTTAAACTAAATAAACAGTGCAGTCTTAAAGACTAGAAAGGCACGAAAACATGGCTGTTAAACCGAATAAACCTGCAGAGTACAATGAAGTAACCTACACCTCGGTACGGTGGACGCTGCTACGCGAGCTCAGAGACGAAGCCGTTAGGGTTATGGAAGCCTTAGAAGCGTTCCATTTGAGGTCGATTACGCATGGAAGCATAGCCAGAGGTGACGTTAAGAAGGGAAGCGACGTTGACATCTTCATCGGCGAAGTGCAAAGCAGCTTCCTCGTGGAAACCGCGTTGGAAAAAGCAGCGGTACCCATCAACGCAAGATACATCGTTCAAGCTACCCCCACCTACGCGATGAAAGCCCACATCGAAGTTGACGAGCAAACAACGGTTTCGTTTCCGCTGATGCAGATGCGCAGGGTTGAACGCGAGTTTTACCGTTTCGGCGGAGAAGCAAACCTCGCTGAACTTAAAAAACATGCCCGAGTTGCAGGCGTGGATAAACGCCTAATGCTCATTGAACCCACAGAAACGGGCCACGTGGAAAGCAGCGTCATCGGCAGGGAACAATTAGCAGCCAAAATTCTCGGCATTTCCACAGAAACGGTTCTGGACAGGGTTCATACTCTTATGAAACGGGATACTGCCGGTAGAACAGGTGTCTTCGTTAAGAGGGAATTGATGCCTGACGAAACCTTCGAGTTAGCGCTCAAGAAACTGGCTGATTTGAACCCTGCTGTTCGACGTAGAATGGAAAAATAGGTTTAAGAGGGGTAGTAGATGAGTTCTTTTTCTTCGAGTAGCGCTTGGATTTTGTCGACTGCTTCGTAAACCTGCTCTTCTTTCTTTGCGCCTACGCATACGAGTTTGCCTGCGCTGAATATGAGGAAGACTACTTTGGGTTCTGCCATGCGGAATACTGCGCCTGGAAACTGCTCGGGCTCGTACATTACCCGTTCAAGTTTGTATACTAAGCTTTCAAGGTCGATTTCGCCGCCGAGTTCTGCGGATGCGACGATGTTTTGAATGTTGACGACGGGTTTCTCAGTGATTTGGATGCCTTCGCCGCGAAGTTCCTTCACGACTTTCTCAACGGCGCTACGGGATTCTTTCTCGGATTTAGCGCCTGTGCAAACCATTTTGCCTGTGCCGAAAATCAACGTGGCGGTCTTCGGTTTTTTAAGTCTGAAAACTAAGCCGGGAAAAACGCTTGGGTTGTACTCTGTCTGCGGGAACTTTTCAACGATTTTCTGCAGGTCGATTTTCTGGTTAAGTGATACAGAAGCGACGATATTTTGTATATTAATGATTGGTTTTCGTTTACTCATGACTTTTCACGGGCTTGACTATTTAAATGGAATAGGGAGTATATAACATCATCTATTTATAAAGGCTTTATATATGGCAGGCTGCCGCCAATTAGGATGAAGGGATTTTGATTCTCAGACGCTTTTGCGCTTGCGCCTTTTGTGGAAAAGTACGCTTGCGCAGACGACAATTACAATGGTTCCAAAAATTGCTGCGATTAACCGCGGTTCTCTTGTTTCAGGTTTCTTGACTAACCCTGCTGCGACGCGTCTCCTTGGTAGAGCGGGAACCTCAGCAGGGCTGCGATGCCGCCTAAACTTAGAAGTTTTGCTCCTGCCTCATGTTCCGTGCTGATTACAGTTACGTTTGCGCGGCGTCTCTCTGCCTCCCGCATGAGCCCCTCAAGCTTGAGACGCTGCTGCTCGTCTGCATCGCGGATAGATATGTCAGCAATAACAAGTTTCTCGACCGCACCTAGCTTAACTGCGTTCTCCACTAAGTCGAACCCGTAGGTTACCGTGCCTTCGCCTTTTCCAAGCCGCTTCATGACTTCCTCGATGGTTTCCATTTCCTCTACGAAGCGAAGTTGATGTGAAGCTTTCAGCAGGACGCCGCTGCGCAGGGCTTCGTCGATGCCTGCTGTGCCGCCGTTGTTTACGCTTTTGACGTCAGCGACGCATTTTGCCATTTCTGGGGCTTCTTCGTTTAGGTACCTTACGAAGTCTGCTTTTACGTAGCCTGCGCCTATGATGACGATGGGGCTGTGGTTTGGGCTCCAAAGCTTTTCAAGGCTGTTAAGTGCTAGACGGAAGTAGGCTTTTGTTGCTTCAACCCGTTTGTCAGCCTCATGCTTCCCGGGAAGACGCATTCGTTGTTCAACTCGGGTTTCGTACCCGTACTGCTTGGTTTCCGCGATTGCGAAGCCTTCGTCGTCGATGGAGATGATTAGCATGGGTTTCTCGGTTTGGCTTGCCTTCTCAAGCCTGTCAAGCAGGTGGCTGGGCCATTCAGTCTTGACGATTGTCACAGGTTTATCCAGCGAGATGCTTAGGGTGTGGTGGGCGCCAGTCGGGATGATGTCGGGTGCGTGGCAGATTAGTCCGTGGACCCGTAGCCTGCCTAGGAATTTGTCCCAGCTGACGGATTCCACTTTGACGCCCATGAAGGCGGAGACGCGTTCGGCGCTTTTCGGGCGGCTTGTCTCGGTGTCGTTTTTTATAGCTCTTGAACTGTAAGCGTAAACCTCGTCTCCTTTGTAGATGACGTTGTATAGATGCCACAGGTCATCTGGCGTGTCAGGTACGACTTTGACGAAGCCTTGATGCAGGTCTTTCTGGATAATCTTCAAACGGGTTGCACTCTTCTTTAGGCTAATTGTGTACTAGGAAATAAAAGCATGCCATCTGGTGTGTTTGCTCGCAGGGCGACCCGATAGGAGGGCAAAGCATCTACGGAAAGCATCTACACTTTCCATATACACACCAAAATCGCCTTTCATAAGTGGGTTTTGAGACAGGCGTTTATGGTTAGCCCACTTATCTAAGGTGCACACCGGTTAATGGATGCGCCCTTGGCTTGACCTACCTTACCTTGCACCTGTCTCCCACTTACTTAGACTACCAACGTAGTCTCCTCAGAGATGGGCACTACTAAAGATAACATTGCACCATCTCCGTTAGTATCCTATCTGATTGTCTCTTAAATATTCGTCATTGGACGCCTTTGATAATTATGCAATAAATGCGCTAGCAGGATGCTTAAAAAAGAAAAGATTTTGGGAAAAGAAATTCCCAATTTTTCTGCTTGCCTAAATTAGGTGTAGCAGGTTTATGAACAGCGGTATGAAGACGATTGATAGTGTGCTGAGCAGTTTTATGAGCACGTGAAGGCTTGGTCCCGCGGTGTCTTTTAATGGGTCGCCGACTGTGTCGCCTACGACTGCTGCTGCATGTGCTGGTGAGCCTTTGCCGCCGTATTTGCCTGTTTCAATGAATTTCTTCGCGTTGTCCCATGCGCCTCCGCCAGTGTTCATGAACAGTGCCAATGGAACAGCTGACAGGGTTGCGCCGATTACAAATGCGCCTACAGCTTCAGGTCCTAAGAGGACACCGACGATTATTGGAACAATCACAAGGATTAGTCCCGGAAGCACCATGCCTCTTAATGCGGCTTTCGTGCTGATGTCCACTGCCTTGCCATAATCAGGTTTGCCTGTTCCATCCATGATACCTGGGATTTCTCTGAATTGCCGTCTGACTTCGTCCACCATCTCACCGGCTGCTTTGCCTACAGCGCTGATTGCTTGAGATGAGAAGAAGAACGGCAGCATTGCTCCAATGAATCCTGCAATTAGTACGGCGGGATTAGAGATGTCTACGACAAAGGGTTTGCCTGTATGTGTGGTAACTTCTGAAGCGTATGTTTGGAATAGCAGTTGCGCTGCGAGCAGGGCTGAGCCGAGTGCGAATCCTTTTGTTAGTGCTTTTGTGGTGTTGCCGACTGCGTCTAGGGCTTCCATGGTTTCTTCTGCGCCGCCTTCGCCCGACATTTCGGCTATTCCTGCTGCGTTGTCAGCGATTGGTCCGAAGCCGTCGAGCGCCAACACCATGCCCATGACGGCGAGCATACCCATAGTGGCAAGCGTGGTTCCATAGATTCCACCTATGAAGGGTGTTATTTGAGCTACATGTGTAGCATTCCATGAAACGGCGAATTGTGTACCGAAGTAGTAGGATGTTACGAGGGCAATAACTAGCGAAACTATGGGTAACGCTGTTGTTTCGAGTCCTACTGCGAAGCCTGTGATTATGTTTGTTGCGGCTCCTGTTTGGCTGGCTTTAGCTATTCGTCCGACTGGACCTCGGTCACTTCCTGTATAATAGTCTGTTATGTAGTCGATTGCTACGCTGGCAGCTAAGCCTGAGAGTAGGCAGAAGTACAGGTAGAAGAAGGTCATTGAGAAGTCGCCGTTGCCTAAGAGGAAAATTGTCGCAAACAGGAATAGAATGCCTGATACAATCG
Organism: Candidatus Bathyarchaeota archaeon; assembly: GCA_963722095.1. GTDB lineage: Archaea > Thermoproteota > Bathyarchaeia > Bathyarchaeales > Bathycorpusculaceae > Bathycorpusculum. The sequence goes on from CAVRJR010000002.1 coordinate 80,495, forward strand.
TGGTTACCATGAGGCCTTTTCTCAGTGCTTTCATTGGATGCTTGGCTTCTGCCTCGTTAAGTTTCACGAAGGGCATGCCGATTAATGTTGCAAAGATTCCTAGAGCTCGAGCAATAAGCGGGAAAACGAGGAATAACAGGTTTCCAGTGGCGATGCTGATTAAGCCGCCGATAATCATTCCACCTATGTTCTCCCCAGTGGCGGATTCAAACAGGTCGGCGCCTCTTCCAGCCGAGTCACCGACGTTGTCGCCAACGTTATCAGCGATTACTGCGGGGTTGCGTGGGTCATCTTCAGGGATGCCTGCTTCAACTTTGCCTACGAGGTCTGCGCCGACGTCTGCGGCTTTAGTGTAGATTCCGCCGCCGAGCTGGGCGAACAACGCGATTAATGAGGCGCCAAAGCCCATGCCGACGATTCCGCTTGCTGCGTCTCGTCCAATTGTTGCAGCCTGCGTAACGTTGGTGGTGTTGAATAAAGCGTTAAAGCCGCCGTAAAGCAAAAACAGAAAACTTACGCCTAAAAGAGATAAACCGACAACAGCCATACCCATTGTTGCGCCGCCGTAAAAAGCGGTTTTAAGAGCTTTTTCAGCTCCTTCTCTTGCAGCCGCCACTGTGCGAACGTTTGCTTTGGTTGCGTTGTCCATGGCTATGTAGCCAGCAGCCAACGATGCGACTGCACCTACTAAGAAGGCCGCCGCCGTGCCTACGCCGAGAAATCCGCTTGGCAGGGCAACCCACAGCAGCACGAACACGACTGCAGTGATGATAGCGATTGTTGTGTATTGCCTTTTCAAAAAGGCATATGCGCCTTCCCGAATGGCGGCACCTACTTCTTGGGCTTTTGGTCCGCCGGCACTCATTTTGCCTATGTGGCGCATAAGCAAAAGTGAAGCGATAACGGCGATAACACCCGCGATGGGGGCAATCCAAAATACAAGTGGAGAAACTGAGTTACTACTTGATGTTAATAGCGCTTGTAAAGGTATGAGCATGTTCTAAAAGCCATGTCCATTTTCCTTATATGTTTTTCTAATATGTTTAGTCAACGGTATGTATAAACTAGAAATTTTTCCAAAAAAAGCGAGGTTTTGACGGGGCTAATTTGGTTGCATTTTTAAGGAGCCGCCGCGTATCTCAATTCAGTCCTTTAAAAGTGATTTGCAGATGCCTTCAAGACTGATAGTTGTCAAGGTCGGAACCAGCGGCATAACAACCAGCGAGGGAAACCTTGACCAAGAAGAAATGCAAAAGCTAACAAGCCAAATTGCAGCTGCGACCGAACGGGGCGACAAAGTTGTCCTCGTAACTTCGGGGGCAGTCGCTGCGGGAATAGCGGAGCTTGGCATACCTCCGAAACCTAACGACGTCGTTTTCCAGCAGGCAGCGGCGGCAACGGGGCAAAGCGTGCTTATGGCTATGTACCGTGAACTGTTTAAGGCGCATGGGTTGAAGGCTGCGCAAATCCTTCTCACTGCCGAGGACCTTTCCAACAGGGCATCTTACGTGCACACCTGCAACGTGCTGAACATGCTTCTGAAAACGGGGGTTATCCCCATAATCAACGAGAACGATGTGACGTCGGTGGCTGAACTACGGCAGAAAGAGGGGTACAAGGTGAACTTCAGCGACAACGACATACTCTCAGTCTTGGTGGCGAACGCAATCTGCGCAGACATGATTATCATATTGTCTGATGTTGACGGATTATACACCGCTGACCCCCAGGAACCCGGCGCACAACTAATAAAAACCGTCGAAGCCATAACGTCTGAACTTAAAAGCTCGCTGAACGGGAAAAGCAAACTGGGAAGAGGCGGCATCCAAAGCAAAATCAAAGCTGCTGAAATCGCAACTTCCTGCGGCATCCCCGTGGTCATAGCCAACAGCCGAAGAGAAAATGTCATCGTAGACGTTCTTGCGGGAAAAGACGTCGGCACCTTCTTCAAACCTCAGAACCCAATGTCAGCGGTTAAACGTTGGATAGCTTACGGCGCCGCAGTCAAGGGAGAAATCTACGTGAATGCAGGTGCAAAGAAAGCAATTCTTGAAGGCTCAAGCCTGCTGCCCGTGGGTATAACCCGCGTGGTTGGTCACTTTAACGTCGGCGACGTCGTCAGCATCGTGGATGAGGGCAAGGTTGAGTTCGCTAAAGGCAACCCTAACTTTTCCAGCGGCGAGTTTAACCTGATTAAAGGCTGCCAGGTAACCGAAGTGCAAAAGAAACTTGGGGCGGATAAACCTAAAGAAGCAGTGGAGCGTAGAAATATCCATCTGACCGGGGAAGAAAAATGATAACTGAAATGTGCAAGAAAGCCAAGGCTGCCTCAGTTGAAATGGCTAAGCTTACGGCGGAAGAAAAGAACACAGCGCTTTGCAGAATGGCAAACGCCTTGGAAGCGAACAGCGAGAAGATTTTGGCGGCTAACTTGGCAGATGTTGACGCAGCCCTGCACAGGGGGCTTAAAGCGGCGTTGATTGACCGTTTGGCTCTTGACCAACGTAAAATTCAAGCTATGGCTAAGGGTCTCCGTGAAGTTTCAGCTTTGCCTGACCCCGTCGGCACAATCCTAAACACGTGGACACGCCCCAACGGCTTAATCATCAGTCAGGTTCGTGTACCACTGGGCGTTATCGGGATTATTTACGAGTCGCGTCCCGATGTGACCTCGGATGCGGCTGGAATCTGCATCAAATCAGGAAACGCCGTTATCCTCCGAGGCGGCTCAGACGCGTTAAACTCAAACGTTACAGTAGGCGAGGTTCTCAGAGATGCTTTGGTTGGAACCCGAGTGCCTGTTGACGCCGTGCAGGTGGTGGAGTCGGCTGACCGTCAATTTGCTGAAGAGTTGATGCGGATGCGCGAGTACATTGATGTTCTTATTCCCCGAGGCGGCGCAGACCTAATCAAAACGGTGGTTGAAACCTCGCATATCCCAGTTATCGAGACGGGAACGGGCAACTGCCACATCTACGTTGAAGAAGACGCTGACCTCGAAAAAGCAACACCCATCGTCATCAACGCCAAATGCCAAAGACCTGGAACCTGCAACGCCGCCGAAAAGCTTCTGGTACACGGCAAAATCGCCAAAAGATACCTGCCCGTTGTGATTGCGGCGCTCAAAGAGAAGGGCGTGGAAGTTCGCGGCGACGAGCAAACCCGCAGAATCGTCCCTGACGTGAAAGCGGCAACCGAAGAGGACTGGTACACTGAATACTTGGACCTCATTATAGGTGTGAAAGTGGTCAAAGACCTTGACGAAGCCATAGCGCACATCAACAAGTACGGAACCCACCACTCAGACAGCATCCTAACAGCAGACTTCGACAAAGCCATGCGGTTCATACGGGAAATCGACTCTGCAGCCGTCTACTGGAACGCTTCAACAAGATTCACCGACGGAAACCAATTTGGGTTAGGCGCGGAAATAGGCATCAGCACCCAGAAAATGCATGCGAGGGGACCCATGAGCGTGCAGCACCTAACAACAACAAAGTACGTTATCTTAGGCAGCGGGCAAATCCGAAAGTAAAATCATCTAAGACTTGGCCGCACCTCAATCAAATGCCCGAAAACGCAGATTCTCTTCTTCAAAAATAAGAAAATAAAAGCTCCTTCAAAGAGGAGACGCAAATATTGCTTAGATCGGCAGGCTGGGTATTACTGTTTTTAGTTGGTTAACGACTGGATGGATTAATCCGAGGACGATCTGCGGGTATGAGCCTACGACTATGAGTGTGCCTGCGAGGATGAAGATTGGGACGAGTATGCGTTTTGACTCTTTGATTGCGGTTATATCGACTGGTTTCTTGCCGTAGAACACGTAGATTAAACGGAACAGGTAAGCGGTCTGCAGCACGCTTGTGATGACTCCGATGACTGCGAGCCACGCGAGGTTACCTTTGATTGCGGCGGAGAACACTAGGAATTTGGCGATGAAACCTCCGAAGGGCGGGACGCCTGCGAATGATAGGCTGGCCATCACCAATGCCAAAACTGCAATGGGCATTTTTTTGCCTAGGCCTGACATGTCGTCTAAGGTTTTGAATCCGTGGCTGTTGATGACGCCGATTGCCATGAAGGCGAGCCCTGTGGTGATGCCGCCGATTAGGAAGAAGTACAGGTTGCTTGTTATGCCCAGCGCGGTTACGCTTGATATTGCGACGAGGTTGTAGCCGACGTCTGCGACGCAGATGTATGCGATTAAGCGTTTCACGTCGGTTTGTATGAGTGCAAAGAGGTTGCCGACGACCATGGTTACCGCCGCCAAAACCGCGAGCATTATGGTCCAATTGACTGTTGACGGCAGCAGTATGTAGAGCAGGACCCGTATAAGGATGTAGTAGCTGCCTTGGTCGACGAGCATTGAGAGAAAAGCGGCTGAACCTGCTGGGGCTGCGGTGTATGCGTCTGGCAGCCAGAAGTGGAAGGGCACGATGGCGGCTTCAATAGCGTAGCCTGCCGCGATGAATATGAAGGCGATGATGAGCAGGTGGTTGCTGGTGCCTACGGTTTGAAGCGCAGTGCCTACGGCGATGTAGTTGAGGGTTCCTGTTAAACCGTAAACGATAGAGATGCCTAAAATCACGAAGGCTGAGGCGATGATGATCATGACGAGGTATTTGAGGGTGGCGTTGATGCTGGTGGCGTTTTTCTTGTAGAGCATCAGGAATGCGGCTCCTGCGGTTGCTGCTTCCCAGAATATGAAGAGGGTTAAGAGGTCGCCTGCGAGGACGGCGCCCAGCAAGCCTGCAGTGGTAATAAGCATGATGGCGAAGTACCGTTCAGAAGGACGCTCGTTGTTTCCTACGCTGAAAACACTGTAGAGTACGACGACAGCGCTGAGCCCCACGACGATTACCACCATGAAGATGGAGATGGCGTCTATCATGAAGGCGCTTGAGAACGCGTTTGAAGTGCCGTTTAAGCCGAAGTTAAGGATGCCAGGCGAAGAAACACTGTAGTAGTTTAAGGCTAGGTTAGCTACGGTTGCGCCGGTGACTGCGAAAACCGCTGCGAACCAACCTATGGTCAAGGCTGTGGGGTGCCCGCTTTTCCGTATAAATCTGAAAACTGGGATAGTTAGCAACGCAGCTATGACGAGAGTTAGTATCGGTAATATTACGTCAATTACTTGCATTCATGTCACCTTAACCCATGCTCACTGTTTGAATTAGATGTATGAAGAACGTCGGGTAAATCCCAACGACGACAACCAGAACCACCAGAATCGCGAATGACAGCTTGATGTAGTTTGGCACGTCAAGGCCCTTGTGGCTTTCCTCCGTATGCTCGCTGACTTTGGCTGCCTCTGTTTCTGCGATTTCCACGCCGTTTTCATCTTTCGGTTGCCCGAAGAAAATCATCGAGACAAACCTCAGCATGTATGCAAGCGAAAGAACCGTCGCAACAAGCATAAGCGCGGTCGGTATGGTGTAGAATGAATCTGTACGCATGACGTCGAAGGCGCCGACGAAAATCAGGAATTCGCTGACGAAGCATGCAAAAGGCGGCGCTCCACCGATGCTTAACGCCGCGATAGTTGAGGAAACCGCTGTGAAAGGCATCTTGCCTGCTAAGCCGCCCATCTTGCGGAGGTCTCGTTTTTCGGTTTGATGCATGATGCCGCCTGCGCTGAGGAAGAGAAGCCCCTTGCTTAAGGCGTGGCTGATGATGTGCAGCACAGTGCCGGTGATCGCTATCGATGAGACAAGGATGACTGCTGAGCCTGCTAGAACGCTTTGCGGGAAGAGCGAGAGACCGAACATTATGTAGCCCATGTGGGCGATGCTTGAGTAAGCGATTAACCGTTTAATGTCAGTGGAAACCAAGGCTACCGCTGAACCAAAGAAAGCAGACAGTAAGCCTATAATGGATAAAGCATGCAGGAAGTCCGTTCCGAAAGTTATTCCAACTGATGGGAGAACCATTCCTAAGGAGAGACGCAGAATCGCGTAAGCTCCCGCGCTAATAATGACTCCGCTGAGCAACGCCGACATCGGGGCAGGGGCTTCGGAGTGAGCGTCAGGCAGCCAGATGTGGACTGGGATGACAGCCATTTTAACGGCGAACCCGCCGGTTAAAGCGATTAGAATCCATTTTACTATGGTTGGGCTTGCCGTTGCGAGGGCGGCTTGGGCTGTAAACATGTCTGCGGTTCCAGTGGTTATGTAGATTGCTCCGATTCCTAGGAGAACGAAGACGGCGCCTGCGTGTGTCCATATGAAGAGTTTGAATGCTTGCTTGTAGCTGTCTTTGTAGCCCCATTCGCCGACGATGAAGTAGGCGGGGACAAGCATGAGTTCCCAGCAGAGGTAGAAGAGGATAAGGTTGGATGTGATGAAGACGCCCACTAAACCCACTGAAAGCATGGTTAGCAGCGCGTAGTAGACGGCGAGGTGTTTCTTGCCTGCCATGTAGTTGATCGAGAAGAGTGCAGCCACAAGGATTAGGGCGAGGCTGACGAGGGCTATAGATGCGCTTATGCCGTCGGTGAACAAAGTGAATTTAACAGTTGTGCTTCCAGTTGTAAACCAAGTGTATGGTTCAACGTAGCGGTGGAGTGTGCTGTTAAGCACGGTTGGCACAGTCGACAGGACCAGCCCTATGTTAACTAATGCGATTAACGCAACGAAGATTGCTGCCCACTTTGGGGATTTCTTTCCAACTAAGTAAACGAAAGGTATGCTTATTGCTGGAATCAGGAATACTGAGAGTAATATTGGAAGCATTCTGTTACACCCCTATAGTCAATATTATCAATACCACGATTAGTATGAAGCCGACAACCGCCGCGGCGATGTAGTTCTGCACCGTCGTCGAAGGCACCTTTTTGAGTCTATTAGCGGCGCGTTCTGTTCCATATGCGAAGCTGACGGTCAGCTTGTTAGCTGAATCTTCAATGAATTTGACGCCATCGGAGAGTTTGCCGATTCCCTTTGCTAAAGCGTAGTATGCGTCGTCGAAGAAGTAAGCGTGCTTGAGCATAGTTGCGATTGGGTTCGACCCGCCACCGATGTTCCTTACGCCCATGAAGTTCTTGTAGTAGCTCCAGTAGACGACGATGAAGGTTGGGACAAGAATTGCGAGGAAAATCGGGGTTTCTATGTCAGTGAATGCGCCAAGCAGACCTGGCACTAGAGTGTGCAAGCCACCTGTCCATACTGCTCTTCCACCTTGTGACATGAAGTCCACGATTGCCGGCATCGACAAGCCCCAGACGCAGCACATAGCAGTCAGAACCGCCGCTGGAACCAGCATGATTTTGGGGGCTTCGTGTACATGCTGTTTCTGCAAGTGCTCTGATTCTTTACCCATGAACACGAGGCTGAACATGCGTATGCAGTAAGCAAAAGTGATTGCGGCGGTAGCGTAGAGAATTATTGCCTGTATGGTGCTAGGCATGCATAAGGCTTACTGCGCTGATGCTCGTGACGCTTGAGATGATTAAGCCTTTGCTGAAGAACGAGGCAAACGGCGGCAACCCACTGGTAGTTATAATCATTATACCCATCAGGATGAAGGATGTCGGCATGAGTTTGCGTAGCCCACCCATCAAACGCATGTCTCTTGTGCCGACAGCATGGATGATGCCGCCTGCAATGAGGAATCCGAGGCCTTCGAAGAAAGCGTGGCTGACCATGTGGAACAAGCTGGCGAACCAGCCGATTGAAGCCGCACCTGCAGTGGCTGCTCCGAGTCCTGACATCATGAAGCCGATTTGGCTCACGGTGCTGTAGGCTAAGACCCCTTTGATGTCGGTTGTGGTTATGGCGAGCGTAGCACCGACAAGAGCGGTCAGAACACCTATCCACGCGACAGTTGGGAACCAGAGCGGTTGGAGCGCGAGGATTAGGGGTGTTGCGACTGAAGCGATGAGGATGAATCTTGCGAGAAGGTAGACACCTGCCTTAACCATAGTGGCAGCGTGCAAGAGGGCGCTGACAGAGGTTGGAGCCTCCATCGCGCTGTACAACCATGTGAACAGTGGAAGTTGGGCTGATTTCGCGATTGCTCCCCCTAAAACCAAGAAGAATACAACGACCAAGAGGTTCGTGTTTAGTGTTCCAGCAGTTGCAGCTTTTGTAAGGTCGCTTATTATGCCTGTGAAGCTGAAGGTGTAAAGTGGCGCTTGCCCGTTGATTATTGGTCCTGCGTACAGGAGACCTATGGCGGCAAGAAGGGATATGTCGCCGATGCGTGTCATGATGAAGACTTTGACACCTGCGTTAACCGATTCTGGGCGCTTGTACCAGAAGGCAATCAAAGCGTAAGAGCAGAGCCCCACCATTTCCCAGAATATGAACATTTGAAGCAGGTTGTCTGAGATAACTAGGCCCGCCATTGAGCCGATGAAGAGCATGATGAGGAAGTAATATCGGGTCAACCCTTCTTCGCCCTTCATGTAGCCCCATGAGTAGACGGCGATGATTAAGCCGAAGAAGGCGACGAGGCAGACAAACAGGACGCTGAGCGGGTCAATGTAGACTCCTGCGCTAACAGTGCTGGGAATCCAGCTGATGGTGTAATTCACGGCTTTCCCGCTTCCGAACCAGACGCCTGGCACCAGCGAAAACGCCAAGCCAGCGACGGCTGCCATGACGCCGATGACGAAGTAATTGCGGATTTTGTCGCCTTTCTTAGCGATGACTGGAACGAATAAGCATGCTATTAACGGAAGAACCCAGACAGCCCACGCGGAAAACTGATCTAAAGCTATGGTCATTGTGTTTCAGCCTCACTTTCAGCTTTTTCACCTATTGACTTGATGATTTTCCCAATGTCGCTTGTCCCGTACTTCTTCGACACGATGACAAGCAACGCCAGAATCACTGCGCTCACGGCGGTATCTGTGGAGAAAGCCAGAATCAGGAACGCCTGTCCTAACCCTTGCCCCATGGATGTGGTAAGCATGACGAAGTTAAGGGTGGCTCCAATCGCGATTAACTCTATGGATATGAACACTTTGATAAGTTGACGATTCGTCAGCAAACCGTAGATGCCGATTGACAAGATTACAATTGAAAGAATAACGAAGTCCATTATTTCGCACCTTTCCTCCGTTCATACAAGATAATGGCGATTCCAAGCGCCACCGTTAAAATGACTAATGCTTGCAGGACAACATCCATTCCGTTCAGGTTCCACAAAGCGTCGCCAAAACTGTCGTTAGAAACGCCGTATGATCCGCCTGAAGCTGAAACTGAAAGGAAAAGCGCAGGCAACGATAAAACCACACCGATGCCGACAAGCGCCGCAAGTTTTTCAGGCGACGTTTTTTTGAGCGGTTTGTCACTTAACATTTCTCCTGACAGGAACAAGATGGCTAATGTGCCTATGCCGACGGCAAACTGGAAGATTGCAGCGTAGGTTGAGCCGTTTACCGCGTAAAGAAGGGCTGTGAACAGGAAGGTCCCCGCAAATGCGGCGACAGAATAAACTACTTCATCGAGAAACAGGGCGAGACACGCGCTTATTATTAGGCCGATTGAAAGGATTTCGAGAATCATTTTTAAGCCTCCTTCGGGTTTGGCTTTATAATTAATGACTTCTTGTCGGTTGTTGCCAGCTCGTATTCCGTTGAGGACGTTATTGCGTTTCTAGGGCAACTCTCGACACATTGATTGCAGAAAATGCATTTGTTAAGGTCGAATTGAGGGCGTTTTTTTCCGTCAACTTCAACGATTTCAATCGCGTTTGCTGGGCAATCACGAACGCAGACCGTGCAGTTCGTGTTAACCAACTTTTGGACATCGAATTCGAATTGGCGTTGGGTGCCGCTGAGGTCAATCATGTTGCATGTCCTGATGGTGTAGTCGGGTTTACCTCGAAAGTCATCAGCAAGCTTTGGTTTCACGAAGGGGTATTTGGTGGTTGCTGGCTTCGTGAAGATGTGCGAAACTGTTCGTTTCCACATTGGAGATAATGTGCGATTACGTGATTTCTTAGTTTTCTTTTCAGTCATTTTCACACCAGCAATGGGTAAACCCACGTTATCATCGCCACGGTCAGCATCAGCGACAGAATCGCTAAGGGCAAGATTATTTTCCAGTTAGCCGACAACACCTGGTCGATGCGTAGCCTCGCAAACAGCGTTGTTACGTACTCGGTGATTATCACTACGGCTAACAGTTTCAGAACGAACCACAAAGAGTACCAGAACGCTGGCAACCCGCCGATTACAGGTCCATATGGTCCGCCGAGGAACAATTCAACCACAAGCGCAGCGCCAAAAACGATTTGCACATCGCGGGTCAGGTGGAGGAAGGCTAATTTTCCCCCCGTGTACTCGGTTTCTATTCCGCCGACCAGTTCGCTTTCTGCGTCTGGAACGTCGAAGGGGTCTTTTTCAAGTTCTGCTTGAATAGTGATTAGAAAAAGCACGAAAGCCCATGGCGCCATGATTATGAAAGGAACTGTTTTTGTAACTTGGTACCCAGCGATGGCGAATATACTTAGGCTTCCCGCGATGAAAGCTGGGGTTAGGGCGAGTATGAAAAGCGGGATGTCGTACCCCAAGAACTGGGTAAGAACTCTCGCTGAGCTGATTGTGCCGTAGGGGTTGGAGGATGCCCAGCCTGAAAGGAACAGCAAAAAGCTCGCTATAGTCGAGAACGTCAAAATGACAACCAAGTCGCCGTTGAAGCCGCCTGTAGAAATCACGCTTCCGCCGTCAACAGGCAAAAAACACATTGCGAAAACCATAATGGCGAAGGCTGCAAGAGGCGCAAACTTGAAAACGGTTTTCTTTGCGTTTCTCGGCTCAATTTCTTCTTTGGTTAATAGCTTTATGAAGTCTGCTAGTGGCTGGAAAAGACCTGCTGGTCCCGCAACCATGGGGCCGACGCGGTTTTGTATGCGGGCTTCGAGTTTCCGCTCTACCCAGTCGCAGAACAACGTTAAGAGTAGGATAAATGTGAAACCGGGGAATATCAGTATCCGCGCTATTAGCCAAAAGTCAATCATTCAAATCACCTGTCAGTGCATGAGAAACAAGGGTCTAAACTAACGAAGTTCGGGGGAACGTCAGCTATGTTCTCACCTATCGCCGTCTTAAGGAACGCTGGAATGTTAGCGTACGTTGGAGTGCGGATTTTTACCCGTTCAGGCGAAGCGGAGCCGTTTCCCTTAACATAGTAGAACAGTTCGCCTCTTGGAGCTTCCACGCGGTGGATTGCTTCTCCAACAGGCACGTATCTTGGTACGTCAACACGGAATGGCCCTTTCGGCATGTTATCAAGCGCGTACTCGATTATGTTGATGCTTTGTTCAAGTTCATCCATGCGCACGTTCATTCTTGCCCAAGTGTCGCCGCTGCTGTAAACTATTTCTTTGAATGGAATTTCACCGTACGCTTCGTATGGGGCATCTTTGCGCACGTCAATGTCGTAGCCTGATCCTCGGGCTACTGGTCCGCAAACGCATAGCTTTATTGCGTCTTCTCTTGAAAGTACGCCTTCGTTTTGCATTCGGGCTCTTATGGAAGGCTCGTCTGTGTAAACTTTCCTGTAGAACGGCAACTTCTTTCGCAGATCCTCCAAGGTAGTTTTAATCTTGGGGATGTCGGTGTCTTTGAGGTCTCGTCTTACGCCTCCTATGGTCATAAGCGAAGCATAAACGCGGTTGCCGCTAGTCAACTCAATTAAATCCATGATGGGCTCTCTGTCTCTCCAGAAATACTGGAACAATGTTTCGTAGCCGATTTCTAATCCAGCGTGTCCAAGTGTGAGCAGGTGGCTGTGCAACCTGTTAAGCTCAAGCGTTATTACCCTTAGGTATTTAGCTCTCGGCGGAACATCCGTTTTCAAAATCTTCTCGACGGCGCCGCAAAAGCCGTATGCGTGGCATGCGTTGCAGATTCCGCAGACCCTTTCCACAAGGTAAACGTCTTGAATGTAGGTTCGTGACTCAGCTGACTTCTCTATGCCCCTGTGCACGTAGCCGATTCTGGGTTCAACCTTCGTTACAACTTCCCCGTCAACGGTTACCGCGAATTTTTCAGGCTCCAAAAGCGCAGGGTGCTGTGGACCTATGATGAACTTTACGATTTTTTTGTCTTCATCTATCTTTTCTTCTGGTGGCGCTGGGTTAAGTTTCACCTCAGCTGGATTAACGTTCTTTCTCAGCGGAAAAATCCCTTCAGGCCAGTTTTCGGACAAGAGGAAATGCCCTTTAAGCTCGTTCCCCTCGAAAAAGACCCCGAAAAGATCCGACACCTCAAGTTCATGGAAGGTTGCGCCAGGGATAATGTCGTTTATCGTTTGGATTTTCGGGTTTTCTTTAGGTACCTCGGCTTTTATACCGAAGAATCCCTTTGCGGTGTGAATGTGATATATTAGCCCTAGGTTTGCCCCAAGGTCTAAGCCTGTGATGGCGGTTATGCCTGTTTTTTCGTCAGCCTCTAACATGGCTTTGAGGACTTCCCTGTGCAACCCGTTGCTTGTGCTTATGGTGGCTGTGCCAAGGAGTCCTGGTTGAATTTGCACCTGCGTGCCAAATTTCGATTCAATTACTTTAACGATGTCTACATCACTGTTTGGCATCTGGTTTTGCCTCCTGTATTACTGGTTTAGCTTCAGGCTGAGCCACAACAACTTGCGGTTCAGCAGCTGGTTTTGCCTGTTCCTTGGGGGGTTCAGGCTTTTTGGGCTGCTTCTTCGGCTTAGGCGGGTTTAGCGCGTTTAAGAGTTTAACTACCCCGTCAATGAGTGCTTCTGGACGCGGTGGGCACCCAGGTATGTAAGCCGTGACTGGAATGATTTTGTTGACCCCGCCGACCACATTGTAGTTTCCTTCAAAGACTCCGCCGCTGCATGCACATGCTCCGATGGCAACGACGAATTTTGGCTGCGGCATCTGGTCATAGACCCGTTTTAGCCGTTCCGCACACTGCTGTGTAACGCAGCCCGTGACAAGAAGGACGTCAGCGTGCCTTGGCGAAGGCTCAAGTTTTATGCCGAAACGTTCAACATCGTATTTCGGCGTTAACAGGGCAACGATTTCTATGTCGCATCCGTTGCAGGCGCCAGAGTTGAAATGCAGAACCCAGGGGGATTTGACCCGTGCCCAAGTTACTGTGTTAGGCATTTACTCTTTGCCTCCTTCGAGAAGAACCAAACCTGCAGCAAGGATTATGCCGAGGTACAGAAACAGGAAAAGTGGATTGGTGTTTGCCAGTGCAAAAGAAGCAAAGGCGAGGACTAATACGGCTGAATCAAAAATCACGAAGTAAATCAGGTACTTGTAGAGAGAGACATTGATTTTTAACCCGTGGAAAACCACTCTCTCTCCGCAAGCGTATGATGCCTGCTCGTTTTCGCTTATGGTGGTTTTAGGCGCTGACCGTTTGCCTAAAGCGTAAATCACGTATGTGCAGACAAATATGAGGACAAAAGTTATGATGGTTGCTTCAGTATTTTGCAAAGACCAACTTGGCATTTCAACAATCATGAGACATTTCTCCATTAACGCTTTGCTTTTCGATCAATGGGGCTTGCTCAGGGACAGAGCCAAGTCTGCATCTACAATAGCCAAAGGAAGAACGAGGATGGCGACCGATACACAAAGAAATGCCAACGACTTGGTTGCATAGTAGTCTCTCCAGCACAGCTCTTAATTCTCCCTACTACCCCGAGTTATTTCTCTATAAAGTACTCCTCTTACATTTAAATATTAACAAGTAAAACCAACGCAAATTCCATGGATGAACCTAAAGCAGCGCTCTCATGGGAAACATGGTTGGAGACCCTGCAGATTCATCGGCAACATACCTCTTGCGCTGCCCTTTATATACAAAACTAAGTCAATCAGTGTTGTCTAAGCCTAATTCAAGCTCTAAATTGCAAAATCAACACAAACCAAACCCTAAACAGAAGTCATCTACCCTACAGGAGTAGCTAGTATTTACATCAAAATTCCTACGTAAATATGGGTCCAAAAGACAGGGGAGGGTACCCCATCTTTACATCAAAAAACCAAGGTAACGATGGGTCCACAAAGACGGGGAGGGTCTATTTTTTGTGACCAGAAACCAATCACAAAAATGACGACGTCAATACTGAATTAAGACGACCTCGCCGGGAGCAAGCCAAATATCACGGTAAAACTCGAAGACACGCCCGCCGAAAAGCCGCCAAAGCTCGATAAAACCCACTCTTCGAAAGCCACTCTGCCCCAAAACAATCAAGGCGCCTGTTTTCCGTCTCTGTGTAGAAGCAAAAATAGCCTTTGCATCCCTTTGTTTCAGCCGTCGAATCCCTTCAGCCGTAAGCGCAAATGCAATGCCTCTTCGACGAAAACTCGGATGAACTGCAATCCAAAGAATACAACCATACCTGACACCGACTAATTCGAACTCAATCAGCTTAACAAACCCAACTACTACCCCACGCGCTTCACCAACAAGCGTTTCTCCCTCATCCGAAAACAAACTGCGAACAGCAAAAAACCCCATGAACCGCGAAAAAGACAACGCTACAATTTCCCTAAGCCTGCCTGCATCGGTCGGCTTCATTAGCCTTATAGGAAATTCAGAAGACAAAACAGCACCCCTCATCGATAGCAACTAAATAAACCAGCAAACAGGGTTAAAAGCACTTTCTAAACGGGATTCAACGGGGGACCGCCAGGTTTCGGCTCCAACGGTTCATCAGCCTTATTATGGGAGAAGATGAGGCTTGTTGACTTCACGATTTGTGGTACGCCGGCTAGGTCTTCAAAGATTAATAGACCCCGAGCCAGTAAAGCGAATACGCCTGCTATGGGAGCAGCGACTCCGAGGAGACCAAGGATTCCGACTATCCCGAACTCCTGCACACCTATGCCTGCTGGAGTAATAGGTATGAAAGCGAGGGCAGTTACTAGTGGGTGAATCAAGAAGAAGGCTAGCCACCACGTCGATGTTAATTGTGAGATTCCTAATGCGTACCCTAAAAACCACCATTCAAAACCTTTTATGATCCAGCATGAGATGGTCAAAATCACTATTTCCGGGATAGCTTTGCTTGTGCTGCCAGCGCTTTCTTTGTATTCTTCAAGCTTTCCCATTAAGCCGCCTGTGAATCTTTTGAGGAACCGCGAGTTGGCGATTTTGTCAAAGATGGAGATAGCTCGCTTTGACCATGTGAAAGCGGCAAGGAGGGCTGCGCCAACCGCCATCAAGCTTATGCCAAGAACCGCGATAATCAACCCAATGTTTACCCCTAAAATCTGGGTTGGAAATATGGTGTTCCATGTTTTTGCAGGGACCGTGGTGACCAATAAAATTACGGCGCCGATTCCGCCGGCGACTTTGATTAGGAACTCAAATGTCTGGATGCCCAGCACACTTGAAAGGCTTTTTGACGTCGGCACGTTCTGGTCTCTTAAATAAACTGGAGTTAGGATGTAGCCTGAGCGTCCAGGCGTGACATCGCTTGTCAGCATACCTGCGTACTGGGCGAGAAGGGTTTTGCCAAATGATGTTTTCACGTCGTTTTTAGCTAAAACTCTTCTTAGCCGAACGGTGAAGAGCAGGTTTATTCCAAAATACATCAAAAATGCAAGTAGCAAAAACTCAATTTTGATGGTAAGTATAGTGTTGTAGATGTAGTCTACTCCCTTGAGAATTGTTGATTCTCCGGGATGGTAGGTTGAGGGGACAGTTGTGCCGACGTACCAGAGCAAGGCTACCAAAATGATTATCATAAAGGCTGCTTGAAGCGCAATCCGCAGGAATCCTCTTGAACGTCGCGGCTTTTGCGTCGGGGCGGCTTCTTGGGGTGTCAAAGTGTTTTGAAACATCCTCTTTGAACGTTAAATCTTTTGCGGATAAACAATTCAGATTCAAGCTTTGGCGGGGTTTGCTGCGGCGGCGTTTCGAGGTTAGGGTCGGACGCATTCGGCTTTGGGGCGGTAGGGACGTTTGGTGGTTCGGCGGTGGTGGTGGTATTCGCATTCGTTTATGCGCGTGATCATCCAGCCGTCATCTGTGTAAACGCAGCCGCAGGGCAGCCTAACGGATTTCCCCTCTGCATTTTTCTCTGTGCTTTTTTCAGCGTCCGCCATGATTCCAGCGCCGTTCTCGTTGAGATAGGTATCCAAGATAATTTTAAGTTAACTGCAAAAACCCAAAGAAATAAGCTACCGTGCCCATTTAGGTAGAAAGATTGGCAGCTAGCCACCTTCCTTTACGGAGTTTCTAAGCTAAAAATTCGTTGATTAAGCGGTTACTCCGTGCTTTAAGCGTGATTTTTCAGTCAGGTAAGCGGTGACATGGAAAAGCTTTTATGCTTAGAAAGACGCAAAAAGCCAGAGGGAAAAAGCGATGACTCTTGAATCAAGCAAAACTTTGGGTTTAGTAGGTGCTATTATTACTTTAATTGGTGTCTTTGGAGTTTTTGGCGTACCATACTTGGCATTGATTTCGTTGGTCGGAGTGATACTGATTCTGGTTTCGTTGAGTGGCTTGGCGAACGTTTACCAAGATAAAGGAATATTCAAAAACGCCCTGTACGGGTTCATAGCAGGCATTGTGGGTCTGGTGGTGGCTGGTGTCGTGATTGTTGCTGCGCTTTTGATTTATCTGAATGACTTGAAGAGTTTCTTGTTGCAGATTTATCCGTCGTGGGATGGCAGGTGGGCTGATGTTTCGTCGGTTAGAAGCATGACGCCTGTGACGTCGGGTTTAAGCTTAAGCGGTATCTTGCCGTTCATTGGGTTGGTGTTGGGGGCGTTAGTGGTTTTGTGGGTTTTCCTCATTGTCTGGGCTTTTCTCGCTAGGAAGTCGCTGAAGACGCTTGCAACCAAATCAGGTGTAAGCTTATTCTCAACTGCGTCTCTTCTGCTGATAATCGGCGCGGCGCTGACGATAATTATCATTGGCATTGTGCTGATGTGGGTTGCTGTGCTGCTGATGGCTATTGCATTCTACCAGATGAAACCGCAGACGGAACAACCCCCAGCAACGTATGTGCCTCCTCCATCGACACCGACACCCGTCTAAAACCAAAAATAACTCTCCTTTTTTTCTTTTGTCTGTTGTTTTTCACCCATTTTTGTGATGGAATTTTGTCACAAATACTAGACCCTCTCCCGTCGGGTGGCTGAGTTGGAAACCATTTTTACCTTGGTTTTTTGATGTAAATAGTAGACCCCCTCCCCTCTACGAGTCGTGCAGCGTCAGGGCTTGTTTCTGGCTTGTTTTTTAGTTTAGGGTTTAATTTGCGTTGAATCAGTTTTTTGCTTCAACATGGCGACGGCAAAGATAGCGGAAATTTCAGGTATCAACAGATTTACCCCTGCCTGCTGGTCAAGCCTGCTAAGGCGTCAGCCAACTGGTCATTTTCATCTGCCGCTTCGCCTCTTTCCTTCGTCGGACAAGCACAATCGACGCAGCTACAACCCTACAGCCGCGACTGCTGCCACGACGGCAAGCGCCGTGTAAAGCTGCGATTGCGCGGGGTTCGGCACCGTAACCTCCTGCGACGCCGAGAAACCGCCTGTTTGGTTGGCGACAAAATACGAAATCGGCGAAGTTGAAGGAGCCGTCGCGAAAGTAAGCTTCCGATCCACGTGGCTGAAAACCAGCGAAGGCAACATCGCCGTAGTAAGCAACAACGCGCTCTACAACGGGTTATTCGTGAATTACACAGCAAAAGAACGCCTATCAAAGAAGCTGGCAACATAAACCGCCGTTACCGTTGGCTCTGGCTGGTTTTTGTGAATTGTTTGTTCCTTAGAATCAACGCGATTACTAATGACGCAGCAAGCAAAGGCACGATTGCTATAGTTGGAAACTCAGGAACCGACGGAGTTGGAGTTTGATTGCCTGCGTTGTCACCAATGATTACTGTCTGTGATTTGCTCCAACCGCTTGCGGCGCTAAAAGCTATCGCTGGTTGATCACTTCCTCCAAATTGAGGATAAAGCGGATGCATAACATACCAGTAGGTAGAGTTGTACCCCGCCAGCGCCTCTACTTGAAAATCAAGTTGGCTGCCATAAGGAATCCCATGCAAAAACGCAAAGTACTCCCCTTGCTGCCCCTCATCTCCAGAATAGTATCTCTGCACATCATAGCCTGATTCCCCATAATATTCTGTAGCCACCACTCGGAAAGATGCGCCTATGGACCCTGAACTAGGCATCATTGGGGTGTCAAAAGATATGTACTCTGCAAAAGTAAAAACGCCGTTGTTGTATGAGCTGCTTAGGTTTCTCAGCGGATAAATCTCGGTCCAATTACCTGCGAAATGGGGTTTAACTCTAATGTTATAATAGATTTGGCTGTCTGAGTTTTTCCAAGGCTGATTTTTAATTGCAACTTCAATTGAGCTATTGCTAATTAGTTGAGTTTCTATTGCTCCAGTGTAGGGATTTGTATTTGTTACAGTATAGAACGCATTCACAAATCTAGCTGTGAATTGTGGGACAGAGGGGTTTGGCGTTGACTTCGCAGAAGCAGAGTGAGCTACGATTGGCGCGGAGGCAAACAGCAGGACTGCCAATAGAATAGTTAGACCCTTAATCTTGAGTGTCATCACAAATTCTTCAAGCCTTTATTGTTAAAAGGTTTGTCATAAAGATTATTTGACTAAGGTTAGTCAAGGTTTCTTGACTAATTGTTATTGACAGCTGCAAATAGAGTCCTTAGGTGCGGGGAGGGTACCATTCAGAAAAAATTATTATCTAATCTTCTGCTTTCGCCTTGGCTTTAAAGTGCGGGCAGGCTGTTTCTGTGGGTTTCAATTTGGTGAAGTGAGCTAGTTTGCAGGTTCCGTTGTCGAAGTTTTGGCATTCGCCGTGTTTGTGTTTATAGAAATCCAGTTTTGGGGCGCTATTTTGAAGCCGCCGCAAGGCATCTCGAAGTGGAGTTATTCTCTGCACCTTCTAACTGTTAATTATCTGAACGCGTAATTAAATTTAAAGATGAACCCGCTATTGAGGTACTTCTGTTCTCTATGCGGAACAAGGTGTTCTTTAGGGAGAGCTAAAAGACACTTACCGAAAATACTTTAGTGTGAGTGTATTGAAGAAAACTGCATTGGCACTAATTCTCCTGTTGATGCTTTTCTCATTTGTCTTTGGGGTTCAGGTTGCCAAAGTGGTCAAAGCAACTACAGTCTTTCCTGTTTCCTGCATCAGCATCTTATACCCTGCTAATACTACATACAGTCCCAGCCCGCTTCTTCTAAGTGTCAGTTCAGTTGGTTTAGGTGGGTGTAACATCTATTATTCGATGAGTTACAGCGTAGACGGAAAAGGTAGTGTTTCGATTCCCCTTGTAACTCAAAGTCACGAAATGTCTTTTCAAGTAACAATCTCAGGATCTTCAATTTTACCAGAATTGCCTGAAGGACCACACAACGTGACTGTTTATGAAACAATTCAAGTAGATACTTCATCGCCATTCACTCAATGCGATAACAATACGGTCTGCTTTACCGTAGATGATGGAAATCCTCCAATCATAACAAATCTTTCACCTGAAAACAAAACTTACAGCCAAAACGACTTACCATTAAACTTTACAATAGATGAACCCACCAAGTGGATTGGCTATTGTTTAGACGGACAGGACAACGTGACAATCGCTGGAAACACCACGCTAACTGGCTTACCTTACAAAGAGCATAACGTTACAGTCTACGCTCAAGACCTCGCGGGAAACATTGGAGCCTCAGAAACAATACGCTTCAACCTATCCCAACCAAAGCCTTTACCAGAGTCTTTTCCAACTGCAACAATTGCCATTGGTTTTGGAGTCGCATTTGTTATCGTTGGTTTGTTGGTTTACATCAAGAAACGTAGAAAGTAGATGTTTTTTGTTGCTTTCTTGGTTTGCTGATAAGGTGTGCAAAAACAGAGTCCTTTTACCAGAATTGAGATGTTTAGCGGGTGAAAATAGGCGTTTTTTTAAGGATTTTTAAGCCCTCGAATTATAATTTTTCCTCTCAGTTCATTCTCTTCGTTAATTCTGGTTTATTCTTATTTCTTTACCCAAACATGGGTGATTTCCCCAAATACAAATTTGCGATAAACTTTTGCTTCTTTGTAAGCTTCGTTTATAAAGTCTTTAGCTTCTTGTGTGTAAAAATCATTGGGATTAGCGGTAGTAAGTGCCGTTAATTTACATTCAATAATTAGTCTGGCTTCTTTGAAAGACATATCTCCGGAAGGAGTTTGAACGCTTGTCAATTCAACTTCGCTCATTTTCTCACTATCTCTTCCCGATTTACTTCCCAAAAAGAGTATTTGTTTTTTATATTCATCCGGGAAGTAAGACATCGTATATGTTTGCTCTTTTTGAATCATTTCAAGCGTATAACGGTCTGCTCGAAGAATACACCAAGTGGTAGGTTTCCTCAAAAGAACCCCAAAACCACCCCCACTGGCTGTCATGGAATTATAATGATCTGCCTTGCCCGCAGTAATAACCGCAAAAACTTTTCCTACCAACACAAATACGTTGTCGCATATCTCTTCCGGAGAAATTTGTTTAAATAATTGATCAAAACTCATCTCTTTGACACTTACATGACTTGTTTTTTTCATATTAAAATCCTTATATAAATTATGATCCTCCTTAAATTAAAATTCAATGCTTTTGTGATAGGGGCTACCTTGGAATTCGGGAAAAATAGTGCGCTCATTTTTCATCTTTCCTTCACCAAAGCCCTTTTAGTCTGAAACGGCGTTGACTCGATGGGGGAATGATGTCGTCACCCCAGTCTGACAGCAATTTTTAATTAGGTTATTTCCGATTTCAGTCGTCACAAAATCCCCTTTGATGGATATAAGCGCATTTTAAACTCAAATATTTTCAAGTGCTCTTTACTAAATTGGAAAAATTAATAACGCAACAGGGGAATATACTATTCGCTATATTGGAGGGTAGAGAGTGTCAACATCAGCAGACATGAATCTTCAAGGCAATCATCGTGCTCGAATCACTTTTTTATCTATGCAACCACAAGCATCCTTAATTCGCCCGGCTTTAATATTCAATTTAGAGTTAACATTAACACACCAATCAGGACCAATCAGCCCAATGACTGGGGGCCCGGTAGTTATTACCAATTTTTTAAGTGAACTGAGACAAAAAAGCTCTAATGGAAATATCGAAGTCTTCGCTGGTTCAACTCTATCTCAGGTATCCTATTAATTCTTTCGAAATAAATAGTAACTCCTCAGCTTCACTGATTTTTGAAATGGCGCCCAGTGAACTGAAAACCATTGAGAAACTAAGGGAAGCCAAAGACCTGCAACTAAAAATTTGCGGCTATTTGTTAACTGAATTTCAGAATAACCCTCAAATAAAAAATAACTCTTATTTCGAATTAACTTTCAGAATACCCAAGAGCGATTGGGTAGAAAGCTACCTACCTGCCTTAGGTTTTAAGACCGTCTCTTTGATTGAGGTACCTCAGCTCTTAGATGCAGATTTTGCAGAAACAATAGGTCATGTCGATGATGCTTGGAAGCAATACTCGATGGGTGAATATCACCGGGTATTCACTGATTGCAGAAAAGCTAAAGAAAGTTTGTCAGAAAAAATAAAATCTAAGGGCTTTGAAAAAGAGGAAACTATAGAGGGAAAGAAAGTTATGGTCCCCGATTGGGACAAGTTCTTCGAGAATGAAGAGCTTGGCGATGCCATAGCCGTAATTAGTAAGAAACTGTCAAGAATTACTTCAATCGGAGCACATCCAGGCAGATTAATTTGTAAAGAAGACGCCGATTTCGCTCTTATGACAACTCATGCAATGGTCAACTTGGTTGTACGCAAGTTTAACCAATCAAATAATTGAAAGATGTGACGTTTGATTCTGTTCCCCTCTTTGTCTGTTTCATTTCTTTGTTACTTTTCGTCTGTTCCATCAAACGATTCTTGATTCTTTTTTTTGTCTATTCCAAAAAGCTTCAAAAACCTTTTTGCACGTATACCGATTATTGAAGGATTGACAAAATTGGAAAATGTGATTAAGTTTTTGTCCTGCTCGTTTATAATAACGAGAAAGTTATTCATATAATTGAATACTTTTCAAACTCTTGTCGTCCAAATTTTCAGCCAACCACTATTTTCGGCGCAACCAAATTTTTACTGTGGAGTCCCCGCGGGCGGGAGAACGATGAAGAAAATGGAGATTGAGGGCGTGCTATGTGTTCCTTGATTCGAAAAAGCGAATGATCGGTTTTAGACTCAGTCTCACAAATGTCTTCATGCTCTTGCTTCGGGAAATGACTCTTGCTAATGGCGGGCTTGTATCGTAGTACAATGTGACTAGGTGTCTCCCAATCAGGTTCGATTCCAAGCGCAAATCTCTGAATTGTCTTAAGATGTTAATTTCTTGAGCCATAGATGTTCCATATGAAGCAGTTGCAATAAAGCAACCTTTCCTTTCGGTATAGCCTCTCGGTGGGTGCTCATTCTTGTCTTTTAATGTCTGATAAATTCTTTCGACTGTTGCCTGTGGATTGTAAAGGACTTCGTCATTACTAAATCGGCGCACTTCTATTCCGTATCGTGCAAGGGCATTGTCTCGTTTGTGGTCGTATTCTTTCTGTTCGTCATGCACCTCACCGTCTACTTCTATCCCTAATCTTAATCTTGGGCAATAAAAATCCAATATGTATCCATACTGAACAGATTGGCGATAGAATATGTAGTTTGGAAAATTCTGATAGACTTGTCTGCGGAGTATTTCCCACATTGAGGCTTCAGCTGGAGTTGGATTGTTTCGCATTTCGATTGCTTGCTGGTATTTGGCGGGGTTGCTCCGTTGATGATGCCGCCGTCGCCTGTTACCAGAGGAAAACATCCTACTTGCCCCGATGAGAAGGATTGTTAGTTTGGTTTGGTTTTTCTTTTATGCGTTTCCTATAATTTGGGCGAGTGCAAGTTTGCTGAATCTTCTCGTCTGGAACGGCGAGCCCGAGCGAGCACGAAAACCAAGCGAGCCCATCGTTTCAAAAACCAAATTATGGAGTCTGCTGAGATATTGCCAAGTGAGTGCTTAGAAGGGGTAGAAGCTCGAGCGTGTACATTAAGTGAATCTGTAGTTTGAAAAGCATTGTGAAATCGTCGAAGAACCGATGAAATTCCTTGCGAGTAAACGTCTTGTGGAAGTTATAGCCTTCTTTTGTGTTGTCAAATTGAATGGACCAATCGGACTTGTCCTTGATGATTTCCCAGTGGTCATGAGAAATAGCATCTCTCAGTGCTCTGGAATCCGTGACCCATCTCGTTGTCTCGCCCGCATTTCGTTGTACTTTGAACTGGGGCGAGCACATCTCAATTACATCGTATTTCTCTTTTAGGTCAAATGTATTTACAATGTCTTCTAGCTGTCGTCTGATGGCGTATTCTATTGACTCGACTCGCTTAACATGTGTAACAAGCAAAGACGCCCCAGAGCGAATGCTTGAAGGGTCTGTAATAACCTCCTTAACCAGTTGCTCGGATAGTGCGTCTGCACGTTCAATTCGTTTAGCCAATATAGTTAAGTTTCTGAGCGGCTCGTAGATAGGAACGCTTCTTTGAAGTTTTAGGGCACTAAACATTTCATGAAAAAGATTCCATAATGACTGAAGTTTTGGCTGAAAGTCTGGCCGCAATTTTATCAGGGATTTCCCAAAAGCGTAGACGATGCTTATTTCGTCGTCATTTAGGCATCGCTCAGTTGACTTAGTTACTTTCTCCTGAAGTGTCTGCAGCTCGATTGCCCATTGCAGAAAACCATGGTTTGGCAAAACATTGTCTAAGTTTTCTGCGAAGTTTGCTATGATCGATAGCCTATCTATCGCGGCTTTCTTCGCTTCCTCAAAAGAGAATTTGTTCTGAGAAATTCCTCCGCTTTCAGCCATAACTTCATGACACCAATTGCCATTATTTATGTGACGTTAGCTTAAACCTATCGAATGCCAAAAGAGCGTTACACTTCATTCAATGCAAAGTTTACAATATTCATATTAGACTGGGATGCTGTTTTTAGAGTCGGGGGATGATGTCGCCGTCCCAGTCTGATTGGGAAAGATGAGGATTGAAAATTGACAGACCCCAAACCGCTTTTGCTGCTGAACAATCCAGCGTTGACGGGGTGATTCCGCCGCGGGAAGAAGAACAACAAAGGTTCCTTCGTCGTTGTTCTTCTTTTAACACAAATAAATCGTCTTTTTCAGCAGGCTTCCCCGCCTAAACAACTCAAACTTAATACAGTTCAAACGAGCTCATAGGCAAAGTTGCCTTAAAAATCGACGTCAAACTGCAAACAGCCGACGAAAACTACACTCTCCTAATGGAGACGCCAACCTAAACTCGAGTGTTTTGAGAGTTTTTTTCTTCCCTTTTTGCGTTCTCAGATGGCAGTTCGCAGTACGTATATTAATTGGCGTTTTCAAATATTAACTCAGGGTTCGCCAGCCTGAACCCCTTTTAAAATAAGCATCCGAAAAAACCATAATAACCTGAGGATAATTGAGCCTATGATTCCGAATTACCCTGAAGAAGAACCCCCGCTGAAGCTGCCGCTAAGAATCGGCAGACTTTTCAGGCTTGCCAACAACCTTTGGTGGAGCTGGCATGAGGAGGGGCGACAGGTTTTCCGTGCGCTCGACTACGCGCTTTGGAGAACCAGCGGACACAACCCTGTGAAGCAGCTGCGCAGCATGAGCCCAGAGAAGCTGGAGGCAGCAAGCAGGGACCCTACTTTTCTGGAGCTCTACGACGCGGTGATGGCGAAGTTCGATGAGGAAATGATGAGGGCTCACGAATGGTGCGACCAAATAAAGATGGATAAGCCGCTGGGTCAGATTGCTTATTTCTCCGCTGAATACGCGATTCATTATTCGTTGCCTATTTACGCGGGCGGCTTAGGCGTTTTGGCAGGAGACATATGCAAGGAGTCCTCGGACCGTGGTTTGCCGCTGGTTGCCGTCGGATTCATGTATCCGCAGGGCTATTTTCGCCAACGCATGTCTCCGCAGGGCGACCAACAGGAAGAGTACATGCAGCTAAACTTCGATGAAGCACCTATTTCACCCTGCGCTTGGCCTTACGGGTGCGGTCCGCTTATCCCAATTCAACTCGGCGACCGCGTGGTGTACGTCAAAATATGGGAAGTCCATGTCGGGCGGGTTAACATGTACTTGATGGACACGAACGTGGAGGAAAACAAGCCTGAAGACAAGATGCTTTCAGCGCGCCTGTACACGGCTGACCAAGAGGAACGGCTGAGGCAACTTATTGTTTTGGGCGTCGGCGGCGTCCGCGTTCTCAGGGAACTACGTATCGAACCCGTCGTGTGGCACGCTAACGAAGACCACACCGCCTTCATGATGCTTGAGCGACTCAGGCTGGAACGAGCCAACGGCGCCTCTTTGGAGACGGCGCTGGAAAACGTGCGAAAATCCACGGTTTTCACCACACACACGCCAGTCGGAGCGGGTCACCACGTCTTTTCTTATCAGTTGATGGATCGCTACGCCACGAAGCCTTTGGGAACCCCTCGGAATCGACCGAACCCTCTTCCTAAAGCTGGGACAGTCTGAAAGGTCAGGGGCAGAAAACTTCAACCTCACCGCTTTTGCGTTCCGTCTGGCGGGTCAATCCAACGCCGTGTCCAAGCTGCATGGCAGGGTTACCAGACGCATGTGGCAGGAGCTTTGGCCTGACAAAAAGGAAGATGACGTGCCCATCAAATCTGTAACTAACGGTGTGCATCTTCCCACGTGGCAAGCGCCAGAAATCGCGGATGCTCTGCGAGAAACACCTTGATGTTCATTGGAGTCAAGAACAGGATAACCAGCAGTACTGGCAATGCCTCGATGGCGTACCCGATGAGGAACTGTGGCAAATTCGGCAGAACCTAAAAAGGACGCTAATAACTGCCATCCAGGATAGGGCGCAGCAACGTTGGACACAGGACCAAGTGACCACGCAACAAGTCATCGCCATGGGTTCCCTGCTTGACCCATACGCCTTGACAATTGCATTCGTGAGGCGGTTCACCCAGTACAAGAGACCCTACCTGATTTTGTCAGATATCGAGCGGCTAAAACATATCATAACCAATTCGGAGCGGCCCGTGCAATTGATTTTTGCTGGAAAATCTCACCCAGCGGATTATCAGTCAAAGCAGCTTCTAAAGCAGGTGTATAGTGCAGCGTTGGATAGGGGTTTTCAGGGGCGAATCGCCTTCGTTGAAGACTACGACCTTAACGTTGCGCGGCAACTGGTGCGCGGCGTTGACATTTGGCTGAATAACCCGAGGAGGCTGCAGGAAGCATGCGGAACCAGCGGAATGAAGGCTTCAATGAACGGCGTCTTGAACTTGAGCGTTCGTGACGGGTGGTGGGATGAGGCTTACAACGGCAAGAACGGGTGGGCAATAGGCGACCTGCAGGCAGACAGACCAGAGGAAGAAGACAGAAAAGACGCTGAATCACTCTATAAACTGTTGGAAAAAGAGATCGTTCCCCTCTACTATGAACGCGACCGCAAAGGAATCCCGCGCAGGTGGATGCAGATGGTAAAAGAAGCAATTCGAACAGTTACGCCTGCCTTCAACGCTTGCCGAATGATGGAGGAGTACAACCAGCAGATGTACTTGCCTGCCGCCGGACAACAGGCAACAAACAACAATCCGGTTGAGGGAGTTAAGGTTGGAGAAACAAAATAATTTAGCCCAAGTGTATTTCGACCTTGCAGACGCCTTGATGATTGCAGTTGGCAGCGACGAATTAATCACAGACATAAACGGCAAAGCTTCTGAAATCCTCGGTTACTCAAGGCTGGAAGCAAAAGGAAAAAACTGGTTCGACACGTTTGTCCCCAAAAAAGAAAGAGAAAACGCCAGACGCAGCTTCCACGAAATGCTAAACGGCGCACTCCGCCACATGCACAGCAAATACCCGCTGGTTACCCGTCAGGGTAAAGAGCGAACGTTTGATTTCCACAATATTCTCGTCAGCGACAGGGAAGGCAACACCGTAGGCGTGCTTAGCATCAGGAAACGACATAACGGATCGGGCGCTTTCGTTAGAGGCTGAGAATCGGCTTCAAGCTTCACTGGACTTCATGATTGAAGGATGCCAAATCATCGATTTCGACTGGCGCTACCTGTACGTCAATGAAGCCGCGGCTAAGCAGGGACGGAAAAAGAAGGAGGAGCTTTTGGGTTACACGATGATGCAGGTTTACCCAGACATTGACAAAACACAGATGTTCAGCAACCTTCGAAACTGCATGACAAACCGCGTTCCCCACCAAATGGACAACGAATTTACTTTTCCAGACGGCTCCAAAGCATGGTTTGAACTGCATATGGAACCCGTGCCCGAAGGAGTCTTGATTTTATCTATGGACATCACGAAGAACAGGTTAATCGAAGCTGAACTCACCGGCTACAGATCCAGACTTGAGCAGGTGGTGGCACAGCGAACAGCCGAATGCGCCAAGACAAACGAGGAGTTAACAAGAAAAATTCAGGAAGCACAGAAAACAGACGAAGGACTAAAGCTACAGAGCGACAATTCTGGACAACGCCAGGAAGCAATATTTCTTGCCAATACAAAAGGCGACTTCGTGTACGCCAACGGCGCCGCACTGGAAGCTTACGGCTACAGCCTTGACGAACTCCTCAACATGAACATCCGCGTGCTCCTGCCGCCTAAAGACGCACCCTCGTTAGATGGGCTTCTAAGGCATATCATCGAGAAAAAGGAGGCAAGCCTCGAAATGGTTCACCTCGAGAAAGGCGGCGCAGAGATGCCTGTGAAGGTTTACGCTAACTTGGTGAAAACTGTGCATGGGCAATTCATCGTTTTTGTCATGCGAAGACTATTTCGGCCGATAAATCAACGGAAAATGATGCAGCGGCACGTTTTTTTCTGGCGCCGTGTTTCCGGCTGGAAAGTTAGCCTAAAACCTGCCGAAGGCAGTTAAGATGGATGTTCTTTTCAAAGAACAGGCTGTTCTTTAGGGAGAGTAATATTTCACCGTATGCCAATTAAACTTAGAAAACAAGTGGGATGCGGAGAACATGAAGAGAGAACTCATCAAAACTTTGGCGCTAATCGCCATTTTAATCGCCATCGCAGGGATAACTAACATTTCATGAAACCCACGCATCCAAGACTTTAATTGTTCCAGACCAGTACCCAACCATAGGTGCAGCGGTCAATCAAGCCTCCGCAGGCGACACGATTCAGGTCAAAAGCGGAGTTTACAAGGAAAACGTGCTGGTCGACAAGCCGCTGACGCTTGAGGGGCAGAACAGCACAGACACGGTTATTTTGGGAAGCGGCGGCTCAACTCCGACTGCAGTTCTGATTTTAGCGGCAGACAACGTTAAAGTGTCAGGCTTCACGATTGAAAGCCGCAACTACTCAAAAACCACTATGTACGCTTACGGCATCTGGGTTGACGCAAACAACATGCACAATAACAGGCAACATCGTCGAGAACACTTACACAGGCATCTTCTGCTCAACCCAAACCTACACAACCATCACAGAGAACACTGTGAAATCAGCATCAAAAACGGCATCTGCTTCTACGGCGGCTCCCAAAACATCGTTTCAGACAATAACGTCGTTGGAAACGCGGTGTCAGGCATCGAAATGGCAGGTTACTCAAACGTGATTTCGAAGAACAACGTTGTGGGCAACTTTCGAGGGGTCGGTTTAGGCGCATCTTACTCAGTGGTTTTCGGCAACAACATCGCAATCCAACACTGAAATCAGGCGTCTTTCTTGCTGGCTCCAAAAACATCATTTCCGCAAACAACATTGACAAGCAACAAGTACGGCGTCTTCGTCACGTTGCAGTTGACTGCTCCATTGGCAAACAGAGATATACCACAATAATTTCGTAAATAACCTCTTTAACGCATTCGACAACTCTTCAGCCTTGATTGAGGCTTGGGATAACGGGCAAGTCAGGCGGAAACTACTGGAGCGACTACCTGTCAAAGTACCCTGACGCTTCGCAGACTGGTTCATCAGGAGTCGGAAACACGGCCTACGTGATTAACTCAGCCAACAAAGACAATTATCCGTTGATGTCCCCGTTTAGCATGTCAAACCTTGGGTAACCCGCCAACAGCAATCGCGCCGCCGACGGCAAAGTCAAACAGCGTTGTCGCCTCATGGTCATTTGGCACTGTTGAGGCTAGTCTCGTGTCGCCTGATGGAACAGGCAGCAACCCTGCCATATTAGGGTCAGAAACGCCCGTGTACAATAACACGCCTTCGCTGGTTCAGGGCAAATTCGGCGAGGCACTGAACTTCACTGGAAACGTCTTCGCAACCGTGCTGCCTTCGCCCAGCATCCTAACCCCAAACGAAGTAACAATTGACGCGTGGGTAAACGTTCAAGCAATCAAAGGCGGCGTAGCATACAACAACATCTTCATCGAAGCTGTCAGAACCACGGCAACTTTGCCAACCAGACTGCTTGGGCTCGCCGTCAACGGTTTAGCGCCTCAAAACGCAAGTATGCCTGCTGTTGGGGCACTCCGCGGCTACGTTGTCACGCCAAGCGGCTTAAACGAGATTGACACCTGTAGCGGTGCTTCCGAACGATACATGGGTTCACGTGGTTTTCACCCGCAGCACAACCACGGGAATGCACATTTACATCAACGGGAAAGAACAAGCCGTAACCGTTGCCTCTGGAACAGCCAACCCAGCAGGCTCAATACCGAACCCAACCGACATCTACATCGGGCACGACTCAAAAACCGAAATTGAAAACCTGCAAATCAGCAACACCGCCACGCAGCAAGCCACGCCTTTGTGGATGCAATGGTGGCTTTGGACAATCATATTCGCCGTTGCCGCCGCAGCCGCCTTAATCCTCTATGGCAGCAGGAAAAGACAATAGCTCTTTTTCGGCGCCTACTGAAACTGGAAAGATAAGAAAAAGAATCTTTGCAAAAAAGCACATCTCATTAAGATAGGTTTCCTATTGTCACTGCCACTGTTTGTTGTTGTTTGTCGCGTATTACTGTGAAGTTTATTGTTTGTCCAGGCAGCGCGTTTCGTTCCAAGTAGGAGAGGAGCGAGTCGGTGTTGGTTATTGGGGTTCCGTTGATGCCGATTATGATGTCGCCGCCGATTCACGGTTTTGCCCTAAAATCGTCGCTTGGGTTGTGCCGCCTTTGAGACCGTTCTGGGTTGAGACACTTTCAACGAGGTAACCGTACGTGACGTCAACATGCATTGCTTGAGCAATCTGATAGGTCATATCTGTACCTACAGCGTCGATTGATGGATGATTGTTGTATGAGCCAGTACGATCACGATTGTGCTGAGTTCACGCATTAATGTGGCGGATGGAATTGCGAAGCCTAAGCCTTCCGAGTTACTTACAGCCGCAGTGGTTATGCCGACAACTTCACCCGCGTAGTCAAGAAGCGGTCCGCCTGAATTGCCCGGGTTAATGGCGGTGCTTGTTTGGATGGTGTCTGGGATAGTTGGACCCGTGCTGCCGTCAGGTTCGGTTTCTGAGAGGGTTCTGCCCAAAGAGCTGATTACTCCCGTGGTCAAAGTGCCCTGTAACCCGTAAGGTGAACCGACTGCGACGACTGGTTGACCAACCTGCAAACCGTTGGAGCTGACAAGAGTTAGAGGCGTCAAGCCGCTGGGCATCGGGTTTATGGTGAGGACTGCGAGGTCAGCCTGCGGGTCAGAACCTATTACTTTTGCGGGGTAGGTTGCTCCGTCGGCGAAGGTCACGGTTATGTTGAGTGGCGTCTAGGACAACATGGTTGTTGGTGACTATGACGAGTTGGTTGTTGACTGAGGTTACGAATCCTGAGCCTTGCTGCTGCGAGTAACCTTGAATGAAGAAGACTTGGGTCGGCACAAGGTCTTGGATTAAAACGACTGAAGACTTAACGTCGGCGTACAGAGTGGATAACGAAGTGTTGTGCCGATGATGTAGGTGGCGTTTGGGTAAGTATTGTACGTGTTATTTTGAGAATGCGCCGACAACTGGTTGTCAATGCTGGTGAGTTTGCTGTTGAACTCAGAGTAGCTTACTGCGTAGCCGATTAAGCCGCCTGCAACTAAACCTACCAGAAGAAGAGCAACTAGAACTAACGCTGAAAAACGCTTGGTTTTCTTCGCTTCGGCGGGCGTCAGGTGTTCAGGAGGCTGCTCTGGCGGGGGAATGAGGCGGAATCTGAGGAATTTGAGGGACAGCGGGGTTTTCCATAGAAGACACTTCTCAACCGAATGAAATTAAAGGGTTTTGCTCGGTGTGCATGGTTTCGGTCAGAATACTTCGTCACTTGAGTAGATTGGTTTTTGGCAGCTGGGGCATTTATCATCGCTTAGCTTGATTGCCGCTCCGCAGGCTGGGCATAAATGGTTCTTTTTCATTGCATGGGTGCCTTGCTTTTCCTTAATTATTTTTCCGTCTCTGAGAAGCAACATTCGTTCGGTATGATGCGCTGCTTCACCGTCATGAGTAACCATGATTATGGTGGTGCCTTGCGTCACGTTGAGGTTTGCCAGCAGTTTAATGATTCCCTGCTTGTTTTGTGTGTCCAAGATTTCCAGTGGGTTCGTCAGCCAAAATTATTGCGGGGTTGTTCGATAGGGCGCGGGCTATGGCGACGCGTTGTTGTTCTCCTGCGCTGAGTTTTTGCGGTCGATGTTCTTCTCTTCCTGAAAGACCAACCATTGCCAAAAGTTCACTTGCTCTTTTCCTTCGTTCACTTTTTGACTTGATTCTCCCTTCCATAGGCAACTCGACGTTTTCTCTGGCATTCAGGTAGGGCAGCAGGTTGAAAGTTTGGAATACAAACCCCATTTTGTCTCGTCTAATTTTGTAGAGCTGATTTTCAGGCATGACCTGTAACGTCTACGCCGTCGATTAGAATTTGTCCGGTGGTTGGCTTGTCGATGCAGCCGATCACGTTAAGCAGCGTTGTTTTGCCTGAGCCCGATGGACCCATGATTGCGACGAATTCGCCTGCAGTCACGGTTAGGTTCAGGTTGGACAAAGCGGGCACTGTGCGTTTTCCAAGTGTGTAGGTTTTGCTGAGTTTTTCTAGTTGCAGTACTGGTTTACTCATATTTCATTGCCTCCGCTGGTTTTATTTTTGCTGCTCTCCAAGCTGGGTAAAGGCTGCCTAATGTCCCAAGCAAGAGGGCTACACCGAAACCTATCAGTATAAGCTCAGGACTGATAGCGACAGAAGCTGCGGCAACGCCAGTTCTGAATCCCGCCGCTCTACTGAGGGTTGGAGTTATTTGCAGAAGAGACGTTAGAGACGGTGCAGCTATGACGCCTATTGCTATGCCGACTACTCCGGCAATTGCACTTAATAGTACGCCTTCAAGCATGAATTGGCCCATGACAGAGGAATTGCTGAAACCGATGGCTTTCAGTGTCCCGATTTCTTTGGTTCTTTCCCTCACCGTGTAAAGCATGACGAACAGTACTATCAGGCTCGTTGCTACGACCACCACGATGATTTCTTCGATTGCCGTCGAGTTCGTTGTTGCAAGGGAATTTTGGGCGTCCGTTACTGCTGAATTGCTGCTGGATTGATTGGATTCTAGTTGACTTAGCTCGGCTTGGTTTGTTGACACGGTGAGTTCTGGATGCAGCGCACTTATCGCAGTTGACACTGAGCTTACGTCTCCTGTGCTCTGCGCGAAGACTTTGAGGCTAGTTATGTACCCTGTGTTGTTAGTTAATGTCTGAGCAGCGGAGAGGTTCATGTACAGCATTTCTGTGTCTTCAACTCCGGCGGGGCTGTAAATACCCACTACATTGAAGTTTGTTCCCAGAATGTTTACTGTGCCGCCTACTCCTACTCCGAAGTATGCTGAGTTGTTTTCGCTAAGCAAAACATCGCCGCTCTCGCCTGCCTGCAAATTCTGCCCGGTAACTATGTCTGTCGGCAAAATGGAGTAGTTGTTGACGAGGTCTGAAGTCAATGGTACACCTTCAATAATGTACTGTGGCACCAAACGAGTGAATGAACGATCATAAAACGTAACTGTCTGGTTTGTTCCTTCAGAAACTTGCAGTATCGGTTCCACAGCTGCAACTCCAGAGATTGAAGTGTTAATATCACTGTACAAGGTCTCATTCATAGGATTCGATTGACCGCCGCCAAATGCACCAGCCCCAAACTGACCCGCAACGGAAGGCCACCGCCGAAACCTCCAAATCCGCCGTATCCGCTGCTTCCTGAACCGCCGAATCCTCCGCTGCGGCTCGTGCTTGTGCCACTTCCTCCAGTGAAGCCGAAGCCGCCGAAACCTGAGGCTATGCTGCAGGTTATTTGATTAAGTGTTTGGTTAAGCGCTTGTTCTGTCTGCGTGATGGTGTTACCTAAGTTGTTTGTTATCCTGCTTGCTGCTTGCTGATTAGCTAAAACACCTGCAGGGATCGAAATAAGAATGGCTAAAGAGAAACCCAACGCAATAATCACAAGTAATGCACGGGTTTTCCGTCGAGAAATATTTCTCAATAGCTCTATTGAAGATTCCCATTTGAGTATACCTTTCAGTTATCATTAAGGCAGTCAGGGGGAGAACGAAGGGGTATTTTTTGGGCAGTTAATTTGGGCTTATTGGCCTTTGTGTTTCCATTCTCTCTTCTGACTGCCTTCTCGTGAATACGGCTTGTTAGTATTAAACGATTTTTCATAATATTACCCAAATCTAACCCAATTTTCGTTTTTGATTGAAAAACAACGCAAATATTAGGCATATAAAAAATGGGGATATAAACTTGGGAATTTGTTTATTCGGTTTCGGTCACGATTTTAGGTTGGGTCGTTGTTGACTGTGGTTGTCACTATCTTTGTTACTTTGTCCGTTGTAAGATTGACGACTACAAGTGCATGTCCGTCGGTGCCTTGCAAAATCACGTTTGCACTCGTCGCCTGCATTACTACGTTGCCGTTTCCGTTGAGTGTTGTTGTGATTTGGGGTCTGATTGAAGTTACGTTCCAGCCTTGGCTGAACAGTGCTTGAACGTCTGTGCTGCTGTTCAATATGCTAGTCACGTTGTTCGTGAAGTCTGAGCTGATTTGGATGGGACCGTATCCCTGTGCAGTTCCATTGATGAAGTTTTCTCCGAATCCTCTGAACCCGCCAAAGCCGCCGCAACCGCCGAATCCTCCGCCCATTCCTCTCGGGCCTCCGAATCCCATGTTTCCCATCATAAAGCCATTATCGCTAGTGGCATTTATTGATGAAAGCTCAGGTTGGATCGTTTGTTGGACTGAGCTTGGCGTATCAGCTTTTGCTAACGCCTGCGTTGCGAGCACCATTACGGTGCCAAAGGCAGCTGCAACAACAATGGAAATTAACGCTAAAACCTTAATTCTTCTGTCCATGGTTTTCGTTTTCACCTCCTGTCACCGAAAAAACTCTTAGTCGTAAATTATTAAGGGGTTTTTCAAGATTACACCAGATTTAGACCTAATTTTAGCCTAAACTTGAAAAGGTCAGATGCGCAAGAGAACATGTTTATTACCTGATTCAGATTTAAGTTTCCAAAGAATCTCTTCAGCACGGAGTCCCGCAATGTCTGCAAATTCTCGCTCGCTAAGATACTTGTTAGGATGGCTTATAGCAGGGACACGAGGCGGCCCTACCCGAGCGAAAATAATTCTATCATTAAAGGAAACTCCGAAGAACGCAAATCAGCTTTCCATTGCGTTAAAGATGGATTATAAAACGATGAGACACCACCTTGATGTTCTTGAAAAAAACAAGATAATCACCTCCG
Organism: Candidatus Bathyarchaeota archaeon; assembly: GCA_963722095.1. GTDB lineage: Archaea > Thermoproteota > Bathyarchaeia > Bathyarchaeales > Bathycorpusculaceae > Bathycorpusculum. The sequence continues at coordinate 115,239 of CAVRJR010000002.1, forward strand.
TCGGTGATAGGTATGGCGCCACCTACTTTTTGTCGCAAGTAATGGAAGACAACTACATAATGTTTGAGGAGATTATGAAGAGAATCGGGAAAAAGTAGAAAAAGGAGAAAAAGTAACATGGAAAAGCAAATGAGCAAACGATTAAGATTTGGCTTGATAGTCGCCATATTAGTGGTGGTTGCTGTTATTGCAACTGTTGGGACGCTAATAGTGATTCAACAGCATTTTGCCTACTTAGAAAGACGAGCGCCCTCGCCAAGTGTTGTCTCAGGTGACTTTGAGTTTTTCTACGTGGTAAACACGATAATTTCAACAATCAACATCGCATTGCTGGTTCTCTTAATATTAATTTACGTAAACATTTACGTCAAAACCCGTTCACCATTCACTGTTGGACTAGTGATTTTCGCCTTTGTCTTCCTTGTCAGAGATTTAACGTCAAGCCCGCTTGTAACTTCAATATACGGGTTTAGAGCTTACGGGCTGGGACCATTCGCGTTCCTGCCGGGTTTGTTTGAGTTGGTTGCTCTCACTGTGCTGCTTTACCTAAGCGTGAAGTACTAACAAAGTGATCCAACATAAAGACAGGTTACCACCTGCCGCCCGCAGCTTCCCAGCAGCAGTTAGGGTTGAATGTGGAGAAAATTATTAATCTACCCTATACACATGATAGAAAAAGGGAAGATAACAATGAGCCAAAATCACAGTGTTGATGTTTTACCTTTGCCTCCTCCGCCGCCTCCTTCAGCGGGCAAAAGAAACATGAAGGTTATTGCGTTAGCAGTAGTATGTATAGTTCTTGCCGCCAGCCTCGTCGGTGTGCTTGCAATCTACCAGCCGACTAGTCTGCAAGCCCAAATAAAAGATAAAAACAATGAAATAAACGATAAAACCAATGAAATAGCTGCGTTACAAACGCAAGTGGAAAATCTTACAAGCCAGCTGTCTTCGGCAGATAGCGACAAAACAACCCTTCAAACCCAAGTTACTTCGCTGAACACAGAGTTGACAAACCTGACTAGCCAATTGAATTCTGCGTCAACCATCATGACGATGCAGGCATCTGAAACCCTACTTAGCTCAACCGCGGTAACCATTGCAAGCGTGTCAAACTACACATCTGTTTTCGACCACTCGCTGCCTTATCCAGGATACGTAGTAGTTCAAGCCACTTCAAACTCAACCACAACTTTCGTCCAAACAGTTTACAGCGTCAACGGAGTTAACTACAACCAGAACATAACAGTAGGAAAGTCAGGAAGCGCCGCGTTCCCAGTGCTACCGACCACCGTGCAAATAAGAGTATGGGCAACCGATACAACCGCAGTCAACGCGACAGCAACCATAACCTACTACTATTAGCTCCCTCTTTTTTGGTTTTATTCACATCTTTTCTTGTACAAACTGCGACTTAACCCCAGCGAGAGCTGGAGCTTACGGTAAGCTTTCCAACAAAACATCAAGGAGACTGGGGTGGTAGGGCAAAAAATAAATCATTAATCAAACGAAGTCTTCTTGACTTGCTCGCGGCAACTACGAAGATTAGGGAACAGATGGAGCCTGAAAAAAGAAAACTCTTAACAGTCATCCTAATAGCGGTGGCGCTGAACGCCCTCAATTTCGCCATCGCCTTCCCCCAAGCTTTCCAACTGCCAAAATCAGCAACTTTAGCGCGGGATTTTTCAGCTTACTACATCGGCGAGTGGCGGCTGATTCATAACCCAACCCAAATCTATTACGGAGGCATCATCCCGAAGGATTTTCCGATACTTCCAAAACCGCAAACCTTCAAGTACACACCTTCTTTTTTGGTTCTTTTCGCGCCATTCTTCACGTTAAGCTACTCCAACGCGCTTGCCGCCTTTGACATACTGCAATTCGCCCTGATTCCAGCCTTAGCCTTCTTCGTCTACAAGCTTGTCAAAGACAAAAACCTGGTTTCCGCCTCAATCGTCTCAGTGATTGTTTTGATTCAGCCGCTTCCTACGCTTACACTTGCTCGCCCGACGCTTAACCTAACGCAGATAAGTGTGGATATGCTGAATACTCAGACGCTTTCGCCAAGCTACTTCTGCGGGTACATGCTGGGAAACGCCCACATCCTCCAAACAGCCCTTCTCGTAGGCGCACTGTATTTCGGGTACACCAAGAAACCGTGGCTTTCCGCGCTGCTGTTCACTTTCGGCGTCTTTGACCCTCGAGCTGCGCTTCTGGCGTTGCCTCTGCTGATATGGTACAACAGACACGCAGTCACGAGATTTGTCGCGGGCTCCGCTGTTTTTCTTGCAGCCACAAACCTGCCCTTCTTCTTCTACCACGACATAGGCTTCAATTTTCTGAATGCTGAATTAAGCGGGAACATTCCCTTCCAATTGTACCCATACGACTGGATTCCCTTCTACTCGATCGCCGCGTTAACCATAATCGAAGCACTAACCGTGCTCAGAAGCCGAGGAATACATCTCAAGTTTTTTTCAAGCCGAAAAACGAAAGCCATGGAAAAGACGCAGACAATGTGAGGGATCGGTGCCTGCCTCATTCTTTGCGTATTACTTCGAAGTTGTGAGGGTCCCCTTTCAGAAGCCCGACTAGGTGAACAAAAGTGTTCAACGTCACCGTCACATAGCTCAACAAAGCGCCTATTAAGCCCTGCTTCCAACCCATAGCGGTCCCGATAATGTAAACTCTCATGCCCAGCCAAATCGCAAGCGAGACAACAACAATCGGAAAAAGGGGCGCGGGCAACACGATTACTCCTAGGTAGCTAAGCGGCAACCCCAGCATCCCGATGAAATAAAGCCATAAACCCGAAAAACCCAAAACGCCCAGCCTCAGCCTGTTGCCTAGCGGTAGCATTTTCTGGCTTAAAAGCGTCCACTGCCCCCAGAACCATCTTCGCCTCTGCTTCACAGCGTCACTCATGGATAGCGGCGGCAGGATGAAGACCCGTTCTTCAGAATTGTAAATGTCAAAACCCATAACGGCTGCCTTATGGAAGTAAAACGCGTCTTCACTGCTTATCAGCTTCTCCTTCGGGTTCTTGACGAAGCTGCTTATGTCATACGAAACGTTCTGGTCAACTTTGCTGCTCATAAGCGTTCCTTCGCCATGAGCCCAAAGAGGCTGACCCAAATTGGTGAAGAAATTGCAGAAGATTCCGCATGAGACGCAACGTTCATAGTCGATAATCGTGGTCCAGACTCCACCCACTTTAGGAGTTATTGTTCCAATCGAGATGTCCGCTCTAACCGTCAAGCCTTCATTAATGAAGCCTATGCTGGGCAAGGCATCGTCGTCTCCTTGAAGCAGGATATAGTCAGGGCTCAACTCGCCGTCGGCAACCATCTTAACCCTCAGCCTGCGCGCGTACTCTAAAGCCCGCGCCTTGTAGAGGTCTTCGCATTCAAAATCTTTCGGGACAACAACAACCTTGTCGCAGACGTACTCGCCCTTATGCGTATCCCACTCTTCAATAACCACCCAAGTCTCTATGGGAGCTGGGAGATTGTAGCCTCTGACAGTTTCAAAAGTCTTGTTCACTGACCGAAAATTCCCGACAGTTGGAATCTGAAAAATAATCTTATCAACCTTCTTCTGAACAGGACCCTTCCGCGCTATAAGGTCCCTTCTCCGCTTTATCTTGAAATATTTTCCAAACAGCAAAACCATAAGGTAGAAAATCGGCGAAAGCCAAATCGCAGAGATTACGTAAAGAAGGATCTGCATGCCACTGCTCAATCCTTACTATAAGTCCTGGCGGCTTCAAACATGGTTGCTGCACATTTTCCGCTAAAGGGTTGAGTAGACCAGCTAGGCATAGACAAGCGAGTATCAGCGTAGAGCATCCGAACAACCCCGCTATTGTTTATGCCCAGATTCTTTATAAGTCCATCGGATTGGCGCCAAAACACATTGGGTACACTCAGGCAAGCGTTGAAAAGAAACCCAGTTGCCTCAGCCTCGGCAGGGCTAGTAAGAAAGGAAAGACGGTTCAACGGGACACAAAAAGAAAACAGTCCACCCACAACCCCGTGCCCAAACAAGTTCACCTGCATAGCTAAGTCTACCCCGAAACCACTTCCGACTTAGCATCTAACTTGCTAATAAAAAGTTTTATCAAACTTTCGCCCAAATTCTTACCTAACCAGAAAACAAGCAATTAGGCGCCGAGGATGGGATTCGAACCCATGCGGACTCGAGAGTCCACGGGCTCTCAAGGCCCGCGCGTTAACCACTCTGCCACCTCGGCACTGAACAAGTCAACATTGTATTTCGCTCGCTCTTTAAATGTTTACCGAACTGACCTCAAAGAAGCTTTCACGTTATTTGCCCGAATTTTCCGCAATGATGAGTTTAAAGGCGGTTCTGAGCAAAGTAATTAACCATCAACTGCCACTATCGTTGGCATGGCAGCAACGGCAGTAACCATTGAAATCCCGCAGGACATACTGGACACCATTTACGCTGGCGCCAAGCAGCTTTTCCCCCGTGAAAGCTTTCTGCTTCTCAGAGGCAAAAGCAAAAAGGGCATAATCAAGATAACCGACCTTGTTTTAGCGCCATTCACTGCACACGGACATGGCACCGTCCATTTTAACCCGTATATGTTTTCAGGGGATTTTTCGCTGGTTGGCACAGTGCATTCACATCCTTCAGGCAACATATCGCCAAGCGACGTTGACATGAACTACTTCTTCGGGAGAATAATGATGATTGTCGGAACCCCGTTCGAAGGCAGAAACTGCATAGCAGCGTACAACTGCAGAGCTGAAAAACTACCCATCGAGATAACCGAGCCAATAGGGAAAGATTCTGAAGAGGATTTTGAATACGACTTTTAAATGGGGCTCTGAGCCTTCTTCGCAGCCAGCTCATATTCCCGAATGAACTCAACTGCGAATTTGTCAGCGTTTCCCTCGGTACCGCGATGCATCTTATCGACCCCTTTACTGCGCAGGTGATGGTAGAACTCGTGAATAATTACGAAGGGGTTCACCAGTATGTCGCTGTTCAAAACTGAAATGGTCTGGTTTTTCGCGGTATAGCAGCCATACGCAGTAACCTTGTGGCCTTTCGGCAAGCCCACTTTTAGGTTGGGAACATTGACTTTGTAGTTTTTCGCCAGCAACGTAAGCGCTTCTTCCGTTTTCCCGTTAAGAACAAGCCAAACTGCAACTGCTTTAAAATTGTCCTGCGCCATGGTGCGATCAGCAATACAAAGCTGCTCTGCCTAATTAAGACAGCTAAAAACGCTTAATCAGCGGGTTTATTCGCCGTAGGTTCCTCTTCGGATTTTCTCTGCAAGTAAATGGATGAACTCAATAGGCCACACATCATCACAGACGTCGTCAGTCAATATTTTCCTCTGATGATACAGGGGAATCAAGTCGTTCTTAAGCAGCAAAATCAACAGAAACTCTTGGCCATATGTCCGCTTGAACAAGGCGTATTTGCGGGCTTGCTTCTTCGTCATTTCAAAATGGGGTTCAAGAATTATTTTCCTTCCCTGAAGCTTACGCTCCAAAATAAAGTCAGGAGTGTACACCTCATTGTTAGGCAACGGAAAACTGATGGTTTCGTAACCGTACGGAATATGCATCTTAAGAAGGGTCAGGGCGGTTTTTTTCTCCCAGCCGCTCTTGTAGCGACTCATCTTCTGGTAGTAAGCTTGACTTTGCCCAGTTATCTTTTGCATGCGATCCATAAAATCAAGCGCCGTCTTCAACGTAACCCTGCTCAGGGTCTTCTGCCTCATCCACCGCCCCAACAGGAAAAACGGGAAATCAACCTTTGCAGGATCCTGCGGGTAAAGCCGTTTTGCGAAATCAGTTATTTTCTGCCTCGCCACCGCCGCTGTATGTTCATCCCGCCATATCGAGGGGGAAGCGGAATCTATTATGCCCAGACTCGCCGCCACGTTGACGTTTTCCTTCGTTAACGGAACATAGAGGTCTTCCGGCAAAAGATGATCGTAGATTTGCAGGTCAGGTGCCGGCCTAACCATCCAACGCATGTAAATCCAAGCCTTGTCGATGTGTGGTCCGCTGAGAGCCTTGACGTTTTTTGCGATGTCATCGATAAATTCGCTGGGTTTCTTGAATTTTTGAGCGTACTTTAACAGGTTTTTTTCAGCGTTGATTTTCACAAACAAGTTGACTGACGCCATGATTTCAGATGCTGCTTTCTTGTTTGGGCCCAAATCATTGTAGAAATCTGATTTTACGATTTCTTCCTCGAAAATATGCCCTTTTTTAATGTCGAACAGGGTGTTTCCGAAAGCCTGATGCAGGTAGGACAGCAACATGCGGGCGTTTTCAGGGTAACCTACCACCGTGTCGTCAAGTATAGACGCAGTCAGCAGGAAGTAGTGTGCGATGGTTTTCCTGTCATCATAATTCTGTGAGTACGGGTTAAAGAGCAAACGGGGGCTCATTCGCCTGTCCCATTGGACATCGGCAAAATTAGAGTTTTTGTTAATGAAATCCACCAGTAAGTTAAGCACATCATCGGTTGCCGTAACCAAACCCCCTCAATGCATATACAATTCAGCAACTTAAAACCCTATGTTGCAAACCGTGAAAGCCACCAAAAAAACATCCAAAAGACACTTTTGATTGCCAAACCGCAGGAAAATAGATTAATACAGGCAAGAAATCCCAATATGCAACGCAGCAAAGAAGACGAAGCGCCTATATAGGAAAACACCGTAAAAAGATAAGCACGCATGTGGGCCGGTCGTCTAGCCTGGTTAGGACATCTGCTTGACGTGCAGAAGGTCGCCGGTCCGAATCCGGTCCGGCCCACCACAAACTAACATGAGACTTTTTGTAATTTTGAATAACGATATTTCAGTTTTGCATAAATTTATCTTGAAGCTGGTCGCAGTAATTAAGAGATGCTTAAATGGATAAATATGTCTTAGAAGGCTGGATCAGGGCGAAGTTAGAATACCCGCAAGACTTGGGTAGGTATTTGGATTCTCATAAGTACTATTTTGCCGAACATAGCAAATTTAATCCGGGAAATCCCGACAAAGACAACAGAATAAAATATGTTGATTATAGTGATCCAGAAACCGGTGTAACCTATTTTGTCGTTTTCGGTTACGATGAAGTTGGAATTAAGTTTACTATATCAGTTTCGAATCCAGAAACGACTGACAGGAGCGAAGTTTTTTCTTCTCTTTTAATCAAAGCAATTTCAGGGTATAAAAATCTAAAGAATAAGTTCATGTCCGATGTTTTTCCAAAAGACAAACAAATTGGGTTCATGAAAGGTTCAGAGCATCTTCTAATTGCGCCTTATAGATTTTTTAAGGATCTTGACGTAAAACAACAAAACGAGTTAGTTAATAAAACAAAAGTAATATTGAAACAATACTCTCCGCATATTCATATAGTGTATAAAGACAAAACGCCTAAAGATGATCCAAGCAACCACAAAATCAAAATTCAGACAATGCAAGATTTATTGGAAGAAGCTGAGTTTGATTTCACTGACATATCCGTTGCATGGGGGGATTTCTACCTTTATGTCGATCACTATCTATTGCGATCTAGTTTTTCTTCGTTTGATCCCAGTTTAAGCGTTAATTCAGTTGCATTTGGTGGTTTTCTTTCTTCTCTAACACTCCAGGATCTTCATTATGAGTTGACCGATCTAGGCATAAAACTTCAAAACTTGAGAAAAAAAATTGAAAACATAAAAAAGGAGAAATTCCCAACTAGCGTAAGTATGGTTGAAGAGGAATTAACCCGTGCAGAACAAACTTACTCAAACAATAGAGACGATCTTGAAAAGTATGCCTCATTGTCAACCAAAATCTTCATGAGCCTTGAAGCTGACAAAGAGTCAAAGAAGATTGGTGAACTATTAGATATAACGAGGTCTTTGCCAAATTCACTTTCTATTGCATATGACATAATGGATTTGAATCGACTAGACTATTTTTCAACTTTTGGAAGAGAATTAATTAACTTACGTTCTGACATGCAACTTATTCAGATTCGATTCAAGCGCTCTGAGGTCAGCATTACGGTAATTGTTATTATCGCCTTGGGTATTCCAGCGGGTATCTTGACTTATAAAGGGGTAAATTACGGGGCGATTTCAGATTTTATAGGAATTCTAACTTTCGGCATAGCACTTATTCTTTTGATATTACGTTTTTGGCCAATGGGTAATAGTTTCGCAAACTTCAGAAGTCGCTTGAACAAACTGAAGTCAAAGAATTAATTTCCTAAAATTCTTTTAAACCATGTTTTTCTCTCTCAATTCATGATAATGCACGCTTTCTATTCTTCCTTGCAGAGTATACGGCGCAAGTTGATGCAAAAATGGCGAAATTCCAATGTTGCCTCCTGAGTAAAGCTGGCAAAATCAGATAAGAGCAAATAGCAAGTGCCCAGAGGAGTATTCTACCAAAATATTGAATGCTATTTGGGAGTTGAAAAAAGCTGGCTACGCCGATTCCGCTTTGAAGGTTATATCATTCAGGGTTTAAAAACCAACTTGCAATGTTTCTATCAGAAATATTTATTAGGTAAAATCAACTACTTACTCCCCCGTGGGAGTAAAATACTATGTTTACCCATAGACAAATAGAATCAGAAGTAACAAGACGAAGTTGGAATGATCTAAAACACACAATTTCACAAGTGAAAGCCTTCCAAGCAACCCAAACCATCGGCGAGATAGCAGCGAGCGACATGCTTTCATTCTCTAGAAAAGAACCAACAGACATTGATAGAGTATATGTAAAATTCAGAGATGGTTTACCAATGGCTTCAGGAATGAAGAAAACAATGCCACATATAGATATAAGATATATCGTATCCAAAGAAAAACAGTCCGACGATTTTAATTATGTTCCTATTTCATTCTTCGACGGGTACGATGGATATAAAAACGAAACCGTTTGGTTTGCTGATCCAATAAATGCAACAGGCCATACCGCTGTTGAATCTCTCAGGTTTGTCAAATCCCATTTTGAATTTCAGACGGCTCTTATCTCTCACGTTGCAGCCAACAAAAAAGGCATCCAACATGTGCAAACCACCCTTGAGGATTTCAGAACAAAGGGATTCATGAATTACGCGTATCTGTCAGATAAACTAGATGCAAAAGGCTACTTGGCAGACGGACTATAACTTATCCCAGATTTTGGAGACAAAATCTTTGGAACGTTGGGATCGGACTTTTCAATATTCGACATTAAAGAAGGAATAAGAAGACTTTCAGGAACTGGAGTGGGCAACACAGAGGCTTTGAAAGGAACAATTCTGTACATTCTGCAACTCGCTGAAAAAGAAGAATACAAATCAGACAGAACAGCGTCTTGGACTACAAGAAACTGGATCAATGCAGTCATTCAATGGTATCGCACCTTTTCCGATGTGGCTCTAAAACTTTGCGAAGGCAACGAGGAACAAGTTTTTACTATAATTGATGATTTGTATTTTCGTGATTTCCTAAAAATAGAGCAAAGGGCGTGGAAAAAGGACACAGTAAACACGTACTCGCTCACCGAAGACGGACAGAATTATGCAAGTAAGGTTTACCTCCCGATAATAAGAGAAGAATATGATATTACAAATGAAATTCAGAAACATTATGATTTCTTAATTCACCTAAAGCCCAACGAAATCTACCAAAATATCCAAGAGACGAAAGATTTGAAGGAGTGGAAACATGATTTATAAGAATTCGGTCCATGTTGTTCCAGTCGGCTTTGAAGAAGATAGAGCAGTTTATGGATTGATCGCGCTGGGAGTACAGAAACTCTATTTACTCACAGATGGTAAACCCGACATTTGGGGAGAGCAAGCCAGAAAATATGCTGACAAAGTTAAAGAAAGATTAAAACATGTTTTGTTCGATATGTCCAACTTGGTTGAAGTTTCTTTTGATCCTACCAGCTACAAATCTTGTGAAGAAACAATAACCAAAATTCTAGAAGACGAAAAGGATGCTGATAAAGTATATCTAAACATATCAAGCTCTACAAAATTATGTGCAGTTGCTTTCGCTCTCAAAGCTTCAGAATACGAAAATTCACTGCTCTATTATGTAGTACCACAAGTGTACAATATGCCAAAAGACGATCGCCCCTTTTCATCAGGTGCATCACGTATTGAAGTATGGTCACCAAGAAGCTACAAGTTTGGCGAAATGGAACGCATAATTGTGAATGCTCTTGAATCCAAAACATTTTCTAGTCTGGGGGAACTGAACAAGTTTCTGTTACCTGAGGAGGTAAGCAAGGCAACTAATGCGAAGCTAAGCTACTACGTTAGAAAGCTAGCGCAGGAAGGACTAATAGAATTTGACCCTGGAAAGAGAATAGCCTTATCTGCTCTGGGCAAATCAAAACTTCATCCTCCAAAAGATGATGCAGAAAGAGTTTTTATTGGCAAGGAAACAAAAACCGACCTGATACGATAAGGCGGGAGTGACTGATTGACTGTCGAACCAAGAAGGCGAGAAGTTGAAAAATGAAAGAGAGAAGGATACTGAGAACGATTCAAGGACTTGTGACATAGAAAATTTCAAAATGGTCGCCGAACATTTCAATCAGGATTTGCGAGAATACTGGAATAGAGCAAACTTTTATCTTGTCACAAATGCGGGCTTATTGTCTGCTTTTCTACTTATTTATCCGACCTTGATAAATGATCATGCGTGGTTGACGATACTAGTTCCGTGCCTCGGGATTGCTATTGCAGTAATGTGGTTTTTGGTTCTTCGAGGTGCTCTATACTGGATTGACCGATGGAGAAAACAAATCATTAAGTTAAGTAAAGAACTAGACCGATTTCAATGCTATTTTGAGGTGGAAAACTCAATGGAAAAACGTAAGTCATTGAGTCCCTCGTATTTAACAAAATTCCTGCCAATAGCTTTTGTCTTGGCCTGGATCATCATCCTCGTGATGGTTCTCTTAGAAATAATGTTTTTCGGAAGAGTTGAGGTAAGTGTCTGAACTGACATTTTACTGTGACATGCAAGCTGTCTGCAAAAGTTGCGTTTTGTACATTCCACCCTATCAGTGCTGTTATCAAGAATTCTTGCTTACTAGGCGAGAATGTAATTTCAGAAAATGCTACTTCAGCAGAGTATGTCCACACGCAGACCCCCAGGCTTTCAAAAATAAGGAATTTCTCTTGTCAAATTCACTTGGTGAACAAACAAACAATGTATTCCGAAATGTAGCCACAGCTTTTCCTTCAGCATTTATCCCTGAAGTGATGCCTATGAAAAAAGAAGCTCAAGACGCTATAAGTATTGCCAAAGATGTCAAGGTTCCAATAATTGCTGTATCCTTGCAGAACTTCTTTCGAGGAATAGATGAAACGTTGGCACTTAGAAGAGCCAGAAAACTTGGGCTGCATCAATTTTTTGGCTTTTCAGGTGAGATAATCTTGACCACAGACGTAAAAAATCGTCTTTGTGACTGGTTCGCGGAAAACCCACACTATTTCAAAATGCTATTAGAGCAATTGGAACCAAATTATGTGACGACCTTGGACACATATACGCACTCAAATGTACCTGCGTGTATCTCTAGGCTTAAGATGATGGAGACAACACTGTCTACAAATAATTTTTTGAATTTGAAGACAAAAATAATCGGGCTTTCACTGGGTGCAACTCCTAAGCAAGTTTACGATTATACTACGCTCTTAATGAAAATGGGTTGTAAAATAATTGCACACCCAGTATATGAATTCCGCAAAACGGCTGACACTGATTCGATAAGATGGAGACTCAGAATATCCCAAAAACTGGGAGCAAAGACACTTCTGTTAAGTTGCGGCGCCGGCGTTTCTTCTCGAATGAGAGTTTATTCCGACTATTATTCAACGTGGAGTTGGTTTTCTTCAATAAATTCAAGAATAATTCAAACTCGCGAGAAACGTATGTTAAAACTTAAAAAAATGATGAAACTTGGAAAAGGCTGCTCAGAACAATCGCATTTGGAGGTTAATGAACTATGGGCGTAAGTCAAACTATGACTGGACGCGAATATGAACATTCGAAAATTCCAGGCAATCTTGAGGGTATTCATTCTTATTACAAGGAAAGAGGCTACACCGAAGGTCCATTGGAAATGAAGGAAGAGGGACAGGTTGCCTCATTCGCTAAACCAATGCCGGGTGAAACAGGGCAATCTAGGAATCATGTGCGGATAATTGAAAAAAACAAAACTTACTTGGTCGACTCTCATGTGGATAAGTATGCACCAGAACAAAACCCAATAGGGCACTTCACTAACGACGTTCTTGGTTCCCCAAAACACAGGATAGTCAAGGTTAAAAAAACTGATTAATAGATATTATTGCCGTTGCAACAAGTGAGAAATATTGTGAAGAAAAGAGCCGAATCCGGTCCGGCCCACCATTCGATTCAATAACAAGCTATGTTTTGGGGTAAATCAACTGAGCTTTAGCTGTCTCGCATATTTAGTATTCAACGCGCAATTTCAGCATATAATGCCAGATCCAGCATTTGTTAGAGGTCGTATCGTTCTAAATCGGTTTGGGAACCGCAGTGCGGAGTTACAAAATAAAAGATTTCGCCGCATTTGCTGCAACGGCGCTCCTGATTGTTTTTCGTCTCTATCTCCTCAGAGCCGCATTTAGGACACCGCACCTCAACTGGCATATTTTTCCCACCCGATTAGCAAAAGCTTAAAGTATTAAAATACGTCGGCTCCGACAATTGTTTCGACAACTGGCAAGTAAAAAGCACCTCAAATTCAAGGTGTTAGTTCTGCCATTGCAAATTTTTGAGTTCATGAGAATCCATATACCAAGATAGTGCTAGTTTAATAAGGGATAAAAATCAGAACGTTATTGGCTACTCAGTCTAAATTAGAGTCAATCTAAAACTAATTAACCAAAAAATGGAAGCGGCAAAATGCAATTTAGAACAGTACCAAAAAACGGAGACAAATTATCAGTCTTAGGATTCGGATGTATGCGCTTACCCTTAAAAGGACAAAATATCGATGAAGAACGCGCAATAAACCAAATCCGCTACGCAATCGACAACGGCGTAAATTACTTGGACTCAGCTCCGCCATACCACGGAGGTAACAGCGAAAAAGTGCTTGGAAAAGCCCTGTTAGACGACTACCGCAAAAAAGTAAAAATCGCTACTAAACTTACGCCTTTTATGCTCAATAAAGCTGAAGACATGGACAAAATGCTAAACGCCTCCCTGCAAAAGCTCCAAACAGACCATATTGACTATTACCTTTTACATGGGCTCGAAGAAGAATTTTGGAAAAAACTTCAAGGGTTTGGTGCTTTAAAATTCTTAGAAAAAGCGAAAGCAGAAGGAAAAATAGTGAACATAGGTTTCTCATTTCACGGTTCAACTAAAACTTTCAAGGCAATTGTTGATGCCAATGACTGGGCAATGTGTCAAATACAGTACAATTTCCTAGACGAAAAAATACAGGCTGGAACAGAGGGTCTAAAGTATGCTGCATCAAAGAATCTTGCAGTCATGGTTATGGAGCCACTTAGAGGCGGAGCATTAGCGGGTAAGATCCCAATGGAAGTGAAGCAGTTTTATGATGACTCTAAAACTCAAAGGTCCGCAGCTGAATGGGGTCTTCGCTGGGTCTGGAATCACCCTGAAGTAACCGTGGTTCTTTCAGGAATGAATGACGAAAAACAAGTTACCGAAAACATAAAGACTGCTGAAACCGCGTTGCCGAACGCAATGAAAGCTGATGAACTGGCAACCATCAAAAATGTCGCTGAATCCTATAAGCGTCTTATGAAAGTTCAATGTACAGGCTGCGAATATTGTATGCCCTGTCCATCCGGCGTGAATATTCCCCGCAACTTCAGCATCTATAATGACTATTACATGTTCGGTGAGGAGCAACATTCACGTGCTATGTATGGAATGATGTTGATGGGTGGTCTTACGGGTACACGCGCCGACGCTTCATTGTGTAAAGAGTGCAAACAATGTATCGAACGTTGCCCACAGCATATCGCAATCCCTGAACTTTTGAAATCAGTGTCAAAGGAGCTGGGGGGCGCTAAGACAGAAGCGATGCTTGCGATGATGAAAAACGGGCCGCCTCAAAAAACAGACAAAACAGCATAAGGCGAACAAAGACTAAGCCTGTTGTACAACGAAAACCTGTATTTATCCATTCGAAACATGCCGTTGAAAGCTTAGAGAATTACAAGGGCGTCTGATTTAGAAGACAAGCGGTCAGCGGAATCCAAGTTTCTTAAGGTTTTTATTCAAACGTTTGCACAAAGAGAATGATGCTGAATGGATACCTTCAATATTGCGGAATGTGAACTTTTTTGGGATACTCGAAAAAAGACGTCGAAAAGAAATAAACAAACCATTAAGAAAGAAATTAAAGCATTATCAACTGCCATCGGAAAGACAATTCGATTCCTTAAGGAAGCGGCCTTAGACGGCTCTGAACCGACAGTGACATTTCTTCTTGGCGGAAACTCTGAGTACGAGCTTGCTCTTTGGCTTGCCAACTCGACAAGTTTAGTGCAGGCAGGCGAAGAGCCTCGCTTTGAAATGAACATAAGAGACCAATCTGGTCAATTCATAGCGTATATTTGCAGTGAAAAGTTTAGGATTGCATTGTGCCTCTTGGAGGGGGAAGCTGAGTATCTCAAGTCAGATACTGAGGCTGACTGATGTTCTTGTTTACAGTAATGTTTATAGCGACCCAACAATGGGTAAAATGCAACGAAAAATCGATTATGTGAAAAAGGGTGGCGTTCGCAGATGAATCCAGCAAAAGTGAAGGTAGAGTTGACTCGGGAACTCGGTGTTTTCGACGTGACTTGGGAAACCCTGCAGGGCAGTACTGTTTCTGAAATTGTTTTCGTCGTGACTGACGAAGATTACGCAACGAAGATTGGGGGCTTCTTAGGTTACATCCTCGAGCAAAACGAGAATGGCGGCAAAGTTCACTGGAAAGAATGCCCTGAAAAGTACCAATTTGATTACCAAGCCTATAGGTTCACCAACAACGAGAAACTTTACGCTGCTCCCATAAGAAACGAGGAAGTCATCAAAACTATTGGCGCAACCAAATATAGTATCCTGAAACGTAAAATGAACGCCGTAAAAGAACTCTACAATGCGGAGACCGACCTGCAAAGGCTTTTGCAAGAAATAAAAAGTAACTCCCCAACAAAAACATCTGAAACAGTTTTAGCTGCTCAGAATTCCACTAATCAGAAAGACAGTAGTGAATATTTGAAACTACCCGTGAGCTGGGAAAAGAAGCTGGCAGATAACAATGACCAAGTTAAGCTTTTGGCAAAAGACTTGCTGGTTTCTATTGCACACGAGTTTTACGATTTAACCGCTCACTCAAGTGGAGATGACCTTGAAATATGCAGAGGACCGATTGGGTTAAGCAATGGGTTTGCGGTGCTAATGCTTCGCAGAGATGGAGTAACCATTAGATTAAGGGCAAACATGAGAACACTTAATGATCCTCAAAAGTGGATTGGTGAAAAAACCTACAAATGGTATTTCACCGATGGAAAAGGCGAAGAAAAAGAAATTAAGATTACCGAGAAAGAGCAAATCGCGTATGCTGTGGAACTGTTAAAGCACTCATACACATTGGCAAAATAACAATTTTAGAGCATCAAACTTTTCCAACATTTCCCCGCATTCACCGCATGAGGCTTCGCTGAGCCACCACACCGCAAACCTAAGCCTCCGTTGCGGGACTTACCAGCAGCCCAAGCACCGTGCAAACCATAGCCAAAACAAGCCGCAAACTGACACAAACATCAGAGCAGAAACCTTACACTTTCAGGCCACAGGACGGGAATAGTCGGGAAGGAACGGGATGGAACGCTAAGAGACGGGAAAAAACGTGACTTGCAAACGGTTCAAGCCCCAAACAAACACAGCAACCCAAAACAAGTCCAATCGAAAACACCTGACCCTATAGGGATCTATGCTATTTTTGACAAATTCCTACACAAAAAGCAAAAAAGTTCGCCAACGCCTTTCCTTTTCAGAGGCGCAGCCGACAGACCTATCCAAACCATGCCATGCCAGGCTGATTGACAGATACCTGCATTGGGGCGTACGAAGAATTCTGGGGGGACACCACGACGAATCCCGCGACTGAAATTACATGCACATTAAGAGTAGGGTTGTAACCCGTATTGGCGTAGCTGTATCTGGCGGTTGCGGCTGGGTTAGGGCACCAAATCAACACGTGCATGGTTTGCGTGCCGTCGAAGGGCGGCGCAACTAAACCGGGAAACAACGTGCCGTTCCCGTTTGGACCGACCTGGTAGCCTGTAACTCTGAAGTCGCTCGGAAACGCCCTCAGCTGCGAGGCAGTGAAATTCGCCGTGAAATTAACTTGCAGATCAACCATTGCCAGACTTACTGCCACAGCGGAGCAAATCAGAAGCAAGGAAAGCACCAAAGCTATCTGGGTGTTTCGGCTGCTCCAATGCTTGCATTTTGGCTTCGGAGCGGAGATGTTTCTTAGTCTCGTGTCCAGTCGGGGGTGGGTTGAAAGTATCCCGACTCTGTGCAGAACCGAAGAAGTGATGAGCAGATTCGACGAGAAGTTGACCAGCATGCTTTCCTTGGGCAAGTTCTGGATTGCCTTGCAGATTTTAGCCAGTGCGTTGCCAAGGGCCGTAGGCTTTTCAAGAAGCTCAACTGCGCGTTCGTCAGCAAGCAGTTCTCTTTCTCTTTGAGCCGTTGAAGACGAAATATAAGCGAGCGGATTGAAGAATGAAACCGTTGTCAATGCGTTAGAGATGGTTTTGAAAAAGAAATCGTTGTTCTTGACGTGCGCCAACTCATGAAAAGCAACCGCCGCCACCTCGTCCTTGCTCAATATATTAAGTAATCCAACGGAGAAAACGATTGATGCTCTTTTGCCGTACCCAATCGTGAATGCGTTAGGACGAAGGTCCTCAACAACACCGATTTTCGGAGCGCCGACGCCTAATTTCTTAGCTCCTTCAGTCACCTTTGCCTGCAACCAATGATGCTCTTCAGGAGCCAGCAAAATCACATGAAGAACCTTTCTTGCCAATCGGTCGTCAGCCAGAACCATTGACAGGGCGAATAAGGCTCCTGCAATCAACCCGATGTAACACATTACCCCGGTAACTGAAAGCACAGTAGTCGTTGACGTGACCAATACCTGAGTGGGAAGAAAGGGGCAAAATGGCATTCCAGCCGACCCAGCTACGCTGATGGTTTTGATGTGCTGGTAGCTTGTCTGAATGCCTGTTGACGGAAAAGCGACAAGCATAACTGTCAGCGGAAGGACTAGCGGGAAAATGTACAGCAGACTCTTTGTTCTTTGACCTATGAAACTGCAATATCTAGTTAGGATTTTGACGCATACAAACGAAACAACGAGGAATATGACTGAATAATAGAAATACGGTTGAAAAATCTGGTTAAGGATGCCTTCAAAACCCATCAAAGCACGCCTTCCAAACTCACTTCTTCTTTGTTATGTTCCTGTTCAATTGCTCTTTAAGGGCATCGCGTTCGACCTCATTTAGGCAGGTTTCGTCAACTAAACAGTTAGCCACAACGTCGCCAAAGTTGTCAATAAGGCTTGAAAGAACCTCGCGAACAGCGGATTTCTGAAAGGACTGCTTTTCAAGCGCTGGCCAATAAACATAGTACAACCCGCCTCTGCCCTTCTCTATTTTGCGGTCAAGAAGATGCTTCTCAAACAGCCTATCCATCGTGGACATGACGGTTGTGTAGGCTAAACCTCTCGTTTTCTTAAGGGCTTCGTAGATTTCTCTCACTGTAACGGGTGTTTTCATTGAGCTCCAAATTGAATCCATGACGTTAGCTTCCAGCGGACCAAGGAAGGCTTCTAAAGCTTTGCCGTCTATGTTGTACTGCGAGAATTCGGGTTTTTTGTCTTCAGTCATAGCATGCAACCGCATTACTATCATCTGTAGTAGCTCTTTAAGCTTTTCCCAATTCAAATGAGCCTTTCTAGTTTCAAAAATGCGGCGAGCTGGTGGTAAGCTTGGTGTCTTTTCGGTTTTTTGTGCCGTGCTCGGTTAGCAGGTGGGCAGGCTCTGGCTGGGTGTACTGGTTGTTATAGTTGATAGCAGCTACTACCTTAAATAGTAGCAGTGCACATAAATAACATTGCAGGTAAACCAACATGATAACAAACGAACAACCTCTAAAACAGCTACTCGGATGGCTAATAACAGGAACAAAAGGCGGCAAAACCCGCGCCAAAATAATCACAAGCGTCAAAAACAACCCCCGCAACGCAAACCAACTAGCCACACAGCTCAACGTCGACTACAAAACAATAAGGCACCACCTGACAATTCTTAGAAAAGAACAAACTCGTGGTCCCCGTCGGAGCCCACTATTCCACCGTGTACTTTCTCTCTCAGCCTATGGAAGATAACTATTCAGTATTCCAAGAAATAACTAGCAAGATGAGCGATGCAAAGAAAAGGGTGATTACAAGAATAGCTTAAACCCTGCCTTTTTTACAGAAAAGGTGGGTAAGGAAGAGGGCTGTTAGGCTTCTAAGCTTGCTAGTCTCTGCCTCGTGTTGTCTGAGCCTACTTCTGGGAGTTGTTGTTTGAGTTTTCTTTCTGTGGCTAGTTCTGCTTCTTTTAGGATTGCTTCGGTTTCTGGGTCCATTCTTATGTTGTTGACGGGCATGTCTTGGGTTTGGCAGGTGGAGCCGGCTATGTCGTTTAGGAGGTTTCCGATGTTTCCAAGTTCGGTGCTTGCTTCTGGAAGGATATCGCACATTCCTGAGCGGATACTGTTAATGACGTTTTTTGCTGGGTTGAGCACCGCGACTAGGTCGCCCATTTCTGAGACTGTGTTGAGTCGCATGGATACGCTTTGCATGGCGAGGGATGCGTTTGTGAGCATATGCTCGATTTTGCGTATTTCCGAAAGCTCCGTGGCTAATATGTTGGCTCGTGCCTCGTCTCTTTCTGAGAAGGCATAAACGACGCGGTTGAATATGTCGGTGTCGCGGCTTTGAAAGCGCTGCACCGCGTTGTCTAAGGTTCTGGTCTGGATGTCTATGCGTTGAATGACCAGGGTGATTTGTTCCTTCAGGTTTTCCTGCGGTTTAACTACGTTTTTCACTTTCGATACAAGAGAAGGTTGCTCCTCTTTCTTTTTCCATCTGTCAACGAAACGGTTACCCAAATTAGTTCAACTCACTAAGGTCCTGTCCTAGGAAAGCGAAAATAAAAGAGTGTTTGAATTATTAGGTTAAACTTTGAGGCTGAGCGCGGGCTGTTTTTATGTTTCTCTTTAAAGCGTCTGTAGGCTTGGCTGGTTGTGTTCCGTGGCGTTTGAAAGGGACGCATGGAGAAGGCTGAGATTTTGTATATAAGCAAGGCTCAGCGGTCGGGGTGTTTAGGTGGTTTTTTGCTGATGGTTTTGTTGTTTGCCTATTCTTGCGTGTGGCGAGTTGTGTTTGTCTCGTTGAGGATTAGGCGAACGGGTTTGCCCGCGTGATTCTGTGCATAGTTTCTTGAGACATACAAGCGCTTTTGTTCCCTGACGCCGCATCTACCTTCGATGAAACTTGACCCAAGAAGCAGCCATCGTTAAGGCAGAGCCTACGGCACTCTACGCTACGCAGGAAACCAAGCAGGCAGAAAAAAGAAAGCAGGTCTCTATTCAGGAACTCGTTGAATCCCTAAAAAGCACCGCAGATGACATTGGACAAATAAGCGAGTTGAGTTCGGAAGAAAAAATATTGGTGACCCAATTTTTCTCTTCTCTCCTTAAATTGATGCAGCCTCTATCTCCCACAATAGTCGTTGATCAATTAGCGCTTCCAGCCCAACTAGGCGACGTTGTCCAAGCTCATCTGGACCCCACGGGGCACCTAATTTTGCAGTACGAGGACAACCATGTAGAGCTTAAGGATTTGCGTGAAGAAAAAAACCGTGACATCCTGACTTCAGTCATTGAAGACGCCATGCCTAAGTTCAAGGGATTAGCCAGCATGCAAAGGCGCAAGCTTGAAAACCGAATCAAACTGCTCTCAAGCGTGACAAAAGAGATACAGAAAAGTGCCGAGGCTCTTTCCGCTGCGCTTTCCGCTGGCAAATAATCTCTTTCTTATTGCGAGCGAAGGTAGGTGGCGGTAAAGCTCGCGTCGTCAGCTGCAAGTTTTGCAGCTGTGGTTAACTGAGTGTTTAGGCCGTTCGTCATTTCTATTCGTGAAAAATAGTATGTTTTTATCGGGCTCGATTTGCTGTCTGCAGATAGATGGCAGCCCGCGAAAGTTACGCTTCCGAAATCTGCCAGAGTGCTAAGCTTGTTACTCACTGTCGGCCGTTCAAGTATCCATTCATCTGACGAACCCGTCGAGTTGTAGACGACTGTGGTGCCGAAATATCGGCCAGTTGTTGAATCACTTATCAACTATCAAGTTTGGCTGTTTCGCAAAATTATGCCGCTCTAAGTTAATAACTTAAATACTAAACCGTCACATTTCCGCTTGGCAAGCAGGGGCTTATTTGAGCAGCAACACCAAGGACTCCGAAAGCAACGTTGAGGAACTAGGAAAAAAACTAGACCAGATTCTGCGCCGCCTTGACCTGCTTGAGGAGCTTATTGTTGAGAAGCCCGAGTTCGAAGGGTTAACCGCAGCTTTGAGGCTCACAAGAGTAGGCATAGGCATGTACGGTGAACCGCTAAAAATTGCTGCTCGACTCAAAAACGCCGAGGTTTATCTCAAGCAGAACTTAATCGCACAAGATGAAATTTCAAGATGCATAATCCAAGCCCTAGCCGTAAAAGGCGCCCTAAACATCTCAGCCATTACGAGGCAAATTACGTCGATGCGTGGCAAGGCAAGCAGACGCATCGTACGGGAAAGAGTCATCAAACTTCAAGACCAAGGCATTCTCATAAAGAACGCAGGGAAACCTCCAACATACGACTTAGCGCAGAAGGACTGACCACCTGCGTGGTCACTTTTGCACAGAACACCTAACTTCAGTGACCACCCCATTAATGTTCAGAGATGAAAAACATGTCCCACGAAGAAAGAAAAGACAAAAAAATGGATCCAGAAAATGTCAAGGAGCTACTAAGCGTCGTTTCAACCGAAATACCGACAATGATCAAAAGCATAATGAGCAGTGTTTTCTCAGAAGAAGCCGGAAGAAACATGGGTAAAGCAGCCGCTGCGTACTACAAGGAACTCAAAACAGGCGGACTCCCAGACGAAGTTGCCGTCAAGCTGACACAGGAATACATGCAGACCTTCACCAACATAGGCCAGCTTTTCAAAAACGCAGGCGGAAGCGGATTCGGCCGCTGGCATTCGGAAAAGCAAGACGAGTAGCTTCCTTCTTTTTCTCTTTGAGGGTTAAGTAATGAGTGAATCTAAAACAATGGTCACTGCAGCAGTGAAGTCAACGCCTTACATCGCCCGTTTGTCGCTGAGCCTAATTTGGATATACTTGACACTGGGCTACCGAGTACGCAAGACAAGAGGGGCATTTGAAAAACAACTCGTCGCTCAAGGCATGTCTAAAGATGATGCAAAACGCCTGAGCGCATCTTATGAAGATCTTAAAAACGAAATCACAGTTGGCTTAAAACAAGTTGTAATATCGCGGGGTCGGTGATTGCTGTGTCAAACATATGGTTTAGACTGATGGCTTTAGAGTTCAAGATTCGAGATTTTCGCAGCCCCAGACGAAATGTCTTAGCAGAAGTCGGGTTAATGCAGGGTTTTCATGTGCTTGACTACGGCTGCGGACCAGGCGGTTACGTGCTCCCCGCATCAAAATTGATCGGCGAAACAGGCAGATTGTACGCCTTGGACGTCACTCCACTCGCCATAAAGATGGTGAAGAACATTGTTGCGAAGAACGATTTGAAAAACGTGGAGGCAATCCTTTCGGATTGTGCAACTGGATTACCCGATGAAAGCGTAGATGCAGTGCTGTTGTATGATGTATTTCACGATTTAGAAGACCATACTGCAGTTCTAGCCGAGAGTCATAGGGTGCTAAAGCCAGATGGGGTTCTTTCTTTTAGCGATCACCACCTAAAAGAGCAGCAGATAGTGTTATCGGTGACTGATGGAAAACTGTTCAGATGGCTAAGAAAACAAGAATACACCTACAGTTTTGGAAAAATCAAGAAAAATCATTCGGCTTAACGAAAAAATTAAGTAAGTCAAAATAGATGAGGCAGAGTTTCGCCAATGAATCTGGACTCTATTCGAATACGGATTTGCTAATGCTTAATTCTTTGAGGGCGCAGTGTATTTTTTATGTTCACTGTGAAATCGATGAGTGAAGGGGATTTTGGGTTTGCGACTGAACTCACGAACACCATGAACTGGAACATGGCGGACGAAGACTTCCAGTTTATGACTAATCTGGAGCCTGAAGGCTGCTTCGTCGCGTTTCACGGCAGGGAACGCGTTGGAATAGCGACAAGCATCAGTTTCGGCAAATTAGGATGGTTCGGGAACCTAATAGTTAAAGAAAAATACCGAAACAAGGGTGCAGGTAACCTTCTCGTAAAACATGCAATAGGGTACCTTCAAAATAGGGGAGCCAAAACCGTCGGTCTTTACGCTGAGCCAAGCCTAAACGGCTTCTACAGCAAGTTGGGGTTCAAAGTTGATGAGGATTTCACGGTTTTACATACAGAAGCCTTGGGTTCCCTGACTTCGGAAGCTTTGCCAGCTGTGGGTAAGCCGCAGGTTAAGGCAATCGAGAGGTTTGATTACCGGTTTTCTGGAGGAGATAGGCAGAAACTGCTTGAATCCATCATACTTGAAAAAGGGAACCTAAGCTACTTCAAGTCTGAAGGCAGTGAAGTTGCAGGGTACATTGCAGCTACGGTTTACATGAAAATGGCTTGGGTTGGACCAATGATATGCCAAGAAGGCAAAGTGGACATTGCAATCTCGCTTCTAAAAGCAGTTTTAGCCAATTTGGGGGGCAAAAGCGTGTACACAGTTCTTCCAAAGAAGGAGACAGCCCTCGCCGACATGCTTTTCAGCGTTGGCTTTAAGGAAGATTTTTCTGTGTCAAGGATGTTTTTAGGTCCAGCCGTGGCAAAAAATTGTATATACATGGCTGAATCTTTAGAACGAGGATAAACCGTGATGTGCGAAGACAACAGCAAAGCTTTGGTTGAAGACTTTCTTAAAAGCTCCATGTCAACCGTAAAAGTCCTAGTCAAGAAACTCTCAACTTTCAAGCAGGAAACACACAGCAGGCAGGTAACACTGTTCCGTTACGTTAACGGCACAAAAGTCAGCCAGCAGTTTACGGGCAACCAATTCTTCTTGAGGGGTTCCGTTGAATATACGAATCCCCATTTGACCGTTGAGGAAGTCCAAGGAATAATCGGCACCCGACTGCTTGAGGCAACGGCAAATTACTTTGACAAAGTAGGGTTGCATGAACCAGACAGCGGCGATGTCACCCAGATTTGTGAG
Source organism: Candidatus Bathyarchaeota archaeon (assembly GCA_963722095.1). GTDB lineage: Archaea > Thermoproteota > Bathyarchaeia > Bathyarchaeales > Bathycorpusculaceae > Bathycorpusculum. The sequence goes on from CAVRJR010000002.1 coordinate 138,736, forward strand.
CTTGCGAAGAAGCCGCCTGAAGGTTACGTTGTTCCTTTCTTGCTGAACACTGACGATGTTGAGGCTGACCGTTACTCAATGAACCCGCTTAAGCAGTCCATCGTTGACAGCGGGCAAAGCGCGTTTCCAGCAGCCTACGTCAGAACGGACAGCTTGAAAATTGATGAAGCCTACGCGAAAAAGTATGATGGTTCTTTAATATCGAAAGGCGAAACGGAACTGATAACCAGCAGCCTCAAAGCATCAAACGGCTCTTACTTGGATTTTGTCGATTCAGTAAAGTACCAGCAGCTTGAGGGCTTATCAAAGTTTTTCGGCATGAATTTGCCGCTCTATTCGCTGCGGATGCCTCTTTCAACTTTAAAGTCAGAAGGCAAAGACGGCTTGCTGCATCACATTATCGGGGAAAGCCACCGTGACTACGAATCCGTCAACGAAGCATACTCTTGCATGGGTAGAAGCATGTCGAACCGCACGACCCTTCTCACGATACCGCATTCGAAGAAAGGCTACGGCTCCAAACGGGCAGCCCGAGGCAAAATACACTTCGAAAACAGCAAGCTCCTTGACGTGGCGGTGAAATATAAAACCACTAAACTTTACCCCAACGCAATGGATGAAGAAGACATTGCTGTTGCTCATTGTGACGACGGCTTCACCGTGACGGGAGAAAAACTTTCAGATTACAGCTTTGAGGAAACGCCTTCTTCCCCGCAGTTTTTCCTGTACTCGCTGGGTTCGCCTGAAAACGGTGCGGTTTGGCATGGGATTGGCGCCTTCGGTTCTTCAGGGTTATTGAACAGCTACACTTCCGCGCATCATGCTTGCAGGGAAGGCAGATTAATCAAGAATTTGAACGAAAAATTCGGCGTTAGCGGGGAAGTGCCTTTGCAGTTTAACCTTGCCCCAGAAGGAATGTGGAGCCACCCGATTCACCGCAACATCGACGCAAGCATCGGAAGCATCGAAGACCTCCCAGACTTGGTGCGCCGCGGAATGAAGCTTGAGTACCTTTCAGCTTTCAAGTAGGAGCAGTGGATGCTTTGGCGGCGCTCGAATTTGCGGTTTTCAGAATTTTGCGTTTGCTTCGAAAACTCCCGTTTGACCCACTCAGCCTTATGAATCAAACAGTAATCTTTGCTGAATTCTTCAAGGGGTTCGGGAAAAACGCAGCTGTTAGAGGTATTTTCGGCGAAAAAACCGATGAAGTTCTCAGCCACCTTAAAGTTGAGATTAGCTGGATAATGGGGTACATGTACGTGGACGGCAGCGACGGGCACCTTGTCATTAGCAAAAACTACCTGAACAACGGCGACAAAACCGACATTTACCTTGACCTAATCCATGAACTCTGCCACGTTAAGCAATACATGGACGGGAAAGAACTTTTTGACCCACGGTACGAATACGTTGATAGACCCACAGAGATTGAGGCTTACCGTTACGCCGTTAAAGAAGCCAGACGCTTGGGGCTCAGCGAGGCGAGAATTTACAGCTATCTGCGGACCGAGTGGATGAGCGACGCTGACTTTTCACGGTTAGCCAAATCGGTCGGCGTTCACATCCCCAACGCTTCGCGATAAACCCGCAGCATTTTCTGGGCGCAAAGGTCCCATGTGAAGTTCTCGGCTACAAACTTTCTTGCGTCTGCACCCATTCTTTCACGCAGACCCTTATCGGACAGAAGCCTCGAAACAGCATCCGCCAATTCATCCGTGTTGCCACGTTCAACCAGCAAACCCGTTTCTCCATCGCGCAGGGCTTCGTTGACTCCGCCAATGTTGAAGGCGACAACGGGTTTAGATGACGCCTGAGCTTCAAGCAAAACTATTCCTTGCCCTTCCTGGATAGACGGCAGAACAAAAACGTCAGCACAGTTGTAGGCCGCGGCAAGCATATCTTCTTTTAGGTTGTCTAGGAACTTGAAGTTCCCCGAAAGGTTAGCCGTCCCAATAGCGCTTTGCAACTGGCTCTTCGATGGTCCTTCCCCGACAATCAGAAACTTGGTTTCCCTATGTTCCTTGACGATTTTCCCAGCGGCTTTAACGAGGAAAGGCAACCCCTTCCGCGGAATCAAACTGCCAACGAAAAGCACACATGGCTCATCGCCTAACCCAAACTGCTTTTTAGCCGCCGTCGTATCCTCAGTAGGCTTGAATTTTTCTGTGTCAACGCCGTTTGGAACAATCCGAACCTTCGATGCATCGACATCGTAAAATTCCTTTATTTTCCCGAGCGAATAGTTGCTTATCGTCACTATGAGGGTGGCGTTTTTAGCCGTTTCCTCTTCCAGCGCTGCGAGACGATGCATGAAATAGTTAGCTGCCCGCCCTCTCAACGATTGGGAACCGTTCTTGCGTGCCTTCTCGTACTCGTCGGCGAGTACCCCGTGAACCGTGTGGACAAAGGGTTTCTTGATTCCCTGCTTTTTCAGGGTTCTTAAAAGTCCGTACCCGCTTACTGCATGTGCCTCGAAGATATCAGCATCTTGACCATGGATTTTTTTGGATAGGCTTCGGTTAAAGAACCAATTGTCCAGTGGGAAAAGCCGGTCAGTCGAATAGCATGGAACAAAATTTACTCCGTTTATGCTGGCGGGTTCTCTGAAGCCTGCCTTGGTGCCGCTGTAAACGGTGATGTCCGCTTCGTTTGTCAGCCGTTTGGTGGTTTCGATTATGCGCCTCTCTACCCCTCCGAAATAGAGTTGGGGTGGCTGAGTGTTTAAGACTGCTAACCGAAACCTATCCATTCAAAGCACGACCGAACAGTTAATTGATGATTAGCTATTGTTAACTTCCTTTTAGATATAAGCTAAATCGTTTTCGCCAGATGCCCAATGGTAAAAGTAATTAACTATGCGTATAATACGTGATTAGAAAGGTAAAGAGGGAAACCCGCACGCGAAAAATATTCAAAATCGTACTTTTAATTTTCTTAGCATTAATCATCTTTGCTGCGGCTGGCTTAAGCGTCATTTTTCTCGATGCAGCGTCCTACACCGCCACACGGTCTCAAACGCTGAACCCCTCGGGCTCCAGCCTGGGCAAAGCTATGGTTGTCTATGACCCAGGCTTAACTGGGTTCGCAAAGAACGTCGCGACGAAGATGGCTGGCGACCTGCAAAACGAGGGATACACGGTTACGCTGGCAGGCATCAGAAGTTCCGCGGCTGGAGATGCTGATGAATATAAGGTCTTAATTGTTGGCGGACCAGTGTACGGTGGAAACGCAGCCGCTTCAGTAAAGTCATACGTAGCCAACTTAATGCCAGCTTCGGGCGCGGTCATAGGTGTCTTCGGAGTTGGCAGCTATAGCTATCCCAATCAAAAGGTCGCTCCACTTCCAAGCGGCAGCACCCTGATGATTAAGGAAACACTAAAAATAGACACGAACGAGAACGTCGCCTCAAGAAGCAGCTACTTCGTAACGCAACTACTAATGTAGCAACCCAGCGAATTAGACAACGAACACGGTGCTTTATGCACGTTTTTTTGCTCCACCATTTTTTAATACTTTTATAGTCTTTTGTCGTATTCTGCGGTGTGACACGAAATGGCTTCCACGGATGAAACCGACCAAAACCAAGCTTTACCAACAAACTACGCTCCGCTCCAGTTAGAGAAAGAAATACGCGAGTTCTGGGTTAAAAACCAAATCCGCGAGAAACTTGAGCTTATCGAGCAGAACGCTAAGGGCTTTTTGGGGTACGTGGAAGGCCCGCCGACGCTGAACGGTATCCCGCATATTGGGCACGCCCGCGGACGGGTGATGAAGGATGTTCGTTACCGATGGAAAACCATGGAAGGCTACTACATGCCGTTTTGGGCTGGATGGGACTGCCAAGGTTTGCCAGTGGAGTTGGAGGTTGAGAAGCTTCTCGGCGTTCGGAACAAGCGGGAATCCATAGAGAAATACGGGATGGAACGGTTCATTGAGGAATGCAAGAAAGCCATTATGCGTTACCATGCCATGTGGTTGCAAGCCGACGGGAACCTAGGCGTGTTCATCAACCAGGAGAAAGCTTACTGGACCTACAAGGACAGCTACATCGAGCGGGAATGGCAAATCCTCAAGCGCGCGTGGGACCAAGGGCTGCTTGAAGAAGGACATTACGTTGTCGCTTACTGCCCTGGCTGCCAAACTAGCCTCAGCAGCGCCGAAGTTGGCTACGAAGGCAGCTACAAAGAAGTGGAAGACCCCTCGCTGTACTTCAAGTTCAAGGTTGCAGGCAGCAAAAACGAGTTTTTCCTCGTTTGGACAACCATGCCGTTCACCATAATAACTGACACTATACTTGCAGTCAAGCCAGATGTCGAATACGTGAAAGTGCAGGTTGGCGAGGAAATCTGGATACTGATGAAGCAGCGCCTTGAACCCGTCATGCAAGAACTTGAAATCAGCAAATACCAGATTATCGATTCTATGATGGGGCAAAGCTTGGAAGGAACAGCCTACGATTACCCGCTTAAAGGACATGATTCCCAAACAATCAGAAAACGAAACCAAGCATCCCCTCGTTCACCATGTCATCGGGGAAGATTTCGTCGACGTAAACACCGCTACAGGCGTCGTTCATCTTTCACCCGGGAACGGCGAGGACGATTTTTGGGCAGCCCAACGCCGGGGCGTACCAATCTATGCACCGTTCGATGATGAAGTCAAGTTTACCAAGGACGCTGGAATATTCGTTGGCGTTTTTGCAAGAGAAGCAGACATGCTTGTTGTTGAGGAACTACGAAAACGCAACGCCTTCGTCAAAGTCACCATGACGAAGCACGAGTACCCAACCTGCTGGCGCAGCCATCACAAGCTGGTTTGGCTTGCAAGAAAAGAATACTTCCTGCGCACAGACAAGATAAACGGCAAAGTGCTGGAGGCAGCAGAAAAAGTACAGTACTTCTTCGACGAACCCAAAAACCGTTTCCTCGGCTTCCTAAAAGAGGGAAAACCATGGTGCATCAGCCGCGAACGCATCTGGGGAACCCCTCTGCCAATCTGGACCTGCCTAAAATGCGGAGAAAAACGCATAGTCGCAAGCAAAAAAGAGCTACTTGACAACGCGCAGGAAGCAGTCCCAGACAACTTTGAGCTACATAAACCATGGGTGGACCGCGTCACGTTTAAATGCGATAAATGCGGCGGAACCATGAAGCGGGAAGACTTCGTTTTGGACACATGGCATAACAGCGGAGCTTCACCGTACGCACGCTTCTCAGACGCGGAAGCTGCAAAGTTCGTTCCCACCGATTTTCTAACTGAAGGCATCGACCAAACCCGAGGCTGGGCAAACAGCCTACTGCTCGAACACGTCATCTTAACAGGCAAAGCTGAGGCGCCGTACAAGTCATTCCTGTTTCAAGGCTTAACGCAGGACGCGAAAGGCAGAAAAATGAGCAAAAGCCTAGGCAACGTGGTTGAAACCAACAAGCTTCTGGAGAAAAACTCGGCGGATTTGTGTCGCTTCTACATGATGCGGAAGTGCTCCTCTATTGACTCCATGAATTTTGACATGCAGGAACTCACCCGCCGCCCCTACCAAGTGCTCTCAACACTGTACCATCTAAGCAGGTTCTTCTTGCAAAACGCAACCTTCGACGAATTCACCCCCGGCAAATACACGCTGGAATGGGCTTGCAAAGCGAACAAGCTTTCTGCCGCTGACCAGTGGCTCCTCTCTAAGCTGCAGGAGAAAATCGAGGATTACACCGCAAAGCTTGAGCGATGCGAATTCAACGCCGCCGTCGCCGTCCTGGACGACTTCGTGATTGAAACCCTAAGCAGGCTCTATGTACCCATGATTCGCAAGGAGCTTTGGACTGATGAGCCTGAAACGTTTGAGCGCCGCCAAACAATCTACGCATTGCTCTACCATACGCTGAAGACGGTGACGTTGCTGTTCAACCCCGTCACACCCTACCTAAGCGAGGCGCTTTACCAGAAAATCTACAAGCAACTCGAACCAACCCTACCTGAATCCGTCAACATGGCACCGTGGCCGACCCCGAACCAGAAACTCCGAGATAAAACCCTTGAAGAACAATTCGATACACTTCTGAAGGCGGTTTCAATAGGTTACGCGGCGAGGCAACAGGGCAAGCTGAAACGCCGATGGCCCCTAAGTAAAGCAATCGTGGTTGCCCCAGAAAAAACGTTGGACGCGCTGAACCATCTGGAAGGGTTGTTCTTGGAGCTTTCAAACGTGAAATCCGCCGACTACGCCACGAAGGTTCCCGAGTATGTTGGAGGCGAAAACTGGGTTTCATCGCAGGAAGACGAAGTCACCGTGTTCGTAAGCGGGCAACGGGACGAAAAGCTGCTCGGCGAAGGTATAATGCGCGACTTGGCACGTCGCGTCCAAGCGTTACGCAAAGAGATGGGTTTTGTGCCGACTGAAGTTTTGGAGTCCGTCCACATCGCCGAGTTAGACGAGGAAAGCATGGACTTGCTCGAACCCTACCTTGAGGAAATGGCTGGGCTGGTGCGGGCGAGAAAAGTGTATTTGCATAGCAGCCGCAAGGACGAAGTTGGCGCGGAATGGCATGAATCAGAGTTAGACGGCAAAAAGATATACCTGAACATACACTAGCCCTGGCTCACCGTTATACCAAATCGCCAAAGCTCTGAAGTAAGAATTTCTGAATTAACTCCCTGCAGAGCAAGGTTTTTAGCGCAGTTAGCGGTTGCTTTTTGCTTTAAGGGAGATAAGTATCGTGCATACCAAAAAAATTGTGTTAGTTGTAACTCTAATCTGCGTTTTATCAGGTTTATGCTTATTCGCGTCATTTAGCCATGTTCTTGCTACCCAGAGCCCTGGGTCGTCAGATTGGCCGATGTTCCATTATGACCTCAATCACGATGGCTACACATTGGATTCAACTGGACCGATGACAAATAACACGCTTTGGACTCACCCACTCAACGGTTTCGTAACCTCGGCTCCCACAGTCGTTAACGGCGTAGCTTACATAGGTTTAGGTGACGGCTTATATGCCTTTAACGCTTACACTGGAAGTCAAATCTGGCGTTATCAAGATCCTCAACTACTGTATTCTCCATATAATGGTGGTACATATTATACCGATTACCCAGCCTTCTATCAATGCTGTGTCGCCAACGGCGTAATATACACAGGCTCATACGACGGCAGCCTGTACGCCATAGATGCCTCTACCGGCACCAAACTTTGGAGTTTTCCGACCAGCGGCGGTGCGGGTTATGAGAGCCCATATGCTGGTGACGTAGGTGAGGCTCCGTGCGTTGTCGGCAACGTAGTTTATTTCGCAGCAGGAAATGGTTACGCTTATGCATTGAATACTGCAACTCACGCACAAATATGGAGCGTTGAGGTCCCTGGCTCCTACGTATCAGGCGGTATCGTCACTGTTACTGCGCCTTCTTCGCCTACGGTAGTTGGCGGCGTCCTCTACATCGGCTCAGCCGGCGGCGCCTTGGACGCTTTTGACGCCTCAAGCGGGGCCCTGCTCTGGAGCTACCAGACTAGCGGTGCAAACGGTGTCTCATCAACTCCCGCCGTCGTCGGCGGAGTCGTATACTTTGGCTCTTCTGACAGTAATGTGTATGCTTTAGCGGCTGGAACAACTTCCTCAACCAGCACATCTTTATTATGGAGTTACCCGACGGGCGGTGCGGTGCGGTCTTCTCCCGCCGTCGCTAACGGCGTAGTGTACATCGGAAGCGTAGACGGCAAAGTCTATGCCTTGAACGCTGCGTCGGGCGCTAAACTTTGGAGTTACCAGACGCCCATGAATCCGGGTAATCCAGGTGTCGGCAACTGGGTTGATTCCTCCCCTGCCGTGGCTAACGGTGTAGTCTACGTTGGTTCAGAAAACTATGACGTCTACGCTTTGAATGCTGCGTCAGGTGCACTAATTTGGAGTTACCAAACCCCATATGTTGAGCCTTCTTGTCCCGCTATCGCTAGTGGCGTACTGTACATCGGCGGCTATGGCGTGTTCGCCTTTGACGGCGTTTCCGCGTCTATTTCGCCCACTTCCCAAGTTATGGATGTTGGGCAATCTCAAGCCTTCACGCTTTCTGCCTCAGGAGGCTCGGGTTCCCTGAGTTATGAATGGTGCCTTAACGGAGTCGCCACTGGACAAACAGGGTCAACCTACACCTTCAGCCCTGCCGCTTCAAACATAGGAACAAACACCATTTACGCGAACGTTACCGACAACCTAGGAGTAACCGGGGAGTCCAATACTGCGACCATAACGGTGAACGCCGCTCCAAGCGCCACGGTGGCTCCAACTTCAAGCGCCGTAGATTGGCATGACGGTCATTGGCTAACCTACACGGTTACCCCCTCTGGTGGCACAGGCAAATTGAGCTATCAATGGTACGTCGATAACGCCCAAGTAGGCGCGACGGGTACAACGTACCAATTTCTTGCTTCCTACAGCAGTGTTGGGTCACACAGCGTTTACTGCACAGTTACAGACAGCGCCACAACCCCCGTCACAGCCAACTCGAACACCGCTGACTTCACAGTGAACCCACAGCTAGGCGTAACGGTTTCACCCAGCGCCGCAACCACGCCCACGTCTGTATCCGTTGACCCAGGTCAATCCGCCACGTTCACTGCCACGCCCACAGGCGGGTCAGGCACCTACACTTACCAATGGTACGTGAATTATGCGGCGCAGGGCTCAGTGACATCCTCCTCCACCCTCAGCTACAGCACAACTACACCTGGACAATACTACATCGGAGTCGAAGTGTTCGACGGCGTAAGCCAAAACACCTTCTCCAGCTCATCAGCGAACCTCAACGTAAACTCACCGCCGCTAGCAACCATTTCCCCAGACACCCCCACCATGGACGTTGGGCAACAACAGCTTTTCTACGTTGCTACGGTACAAGGCGGCGAAGGGTCATACACTTACGAATGGTACCTAAACGGGGTTGACACGCAGCAGTCAGGGACATATTTCTATTACACCGCGCAAGCTTCAGACGTCACAAATCCACCAACCATCACCGTGGTGCCCACCGACAGCTACGGCTTAGCTGGGCAATCAAACTACGTAACCCCCACGGTGAATCCAGCCCTCACCGCAACAGTCACCCCCAGCTCGTGGACCATGAACGTTGGGCAACTGCAGACATTTCTGGTTTCCACTTCAGGCGGCACAGGAACAGCAACCTACGAATGGTACGTTAACGGCGTTGACAGCGGAATGTCAGGGACAACTTTCGACTACACCGCCCAATCCTCCGATGTTAACAGTCCGCCCAGCATCTACGCTGTCGCAACAGACACCGTCAATGGGCAAGCAACCTCCAACACAGTAACCATCACAGTTAACCCAGCGGAAAACGCAGGTTCAACCGCCGGCGCCTCAGCCCCCGTAACCAGCGGCTCAGTAACAGTTGACCAATCGACGTCAACAGGCGTCGCCGCAACCGTCACTGGAACCTCCCTGCAAAACGGCGAAACATTGGATGTTAACTCCGCCTACTATGGCGGCAACCAGCCGTCGGGAACGGGCGCGGTGTCTGTGGGCGGCGCAGTTTTCTTCGACGTCGCTGTTTCGCAGGCGGGCGGTGCACCTTTAGGTTCTGACGTGATGGTTCAGGTGAGTTTCACTGACCCCAGCATCACAAGCTCAAGCGTCATACAGTACTGGGACAGCAGCAGCTGGGTACAGGTAACCACAACCTTCACCGCACCCGACACCGTCTCAGGCTCCATCCCCGCAGACGACTTGACAGGCACTTCCATAGCAGTCGGATCCTCCTCCGCCGCAGGTCCCAGCGTCAGTGTTTCTCCAGGCACCTGGAATATGGATGTTGGGCAGAAGGAAACGTTTACAGCAACCGCGACCGGGGGCACGTCACCTTACAGTTACGAATGGTACCTTAACGGCCAAGACACTGGAAAATCAGGCTCAACTTACACCTACACTGCACAGGCTTCAGACGTGAGCACCCCGCCGAGCATCTATGCCGTAGTAACCGACAGCCTCGATAACACCGCTCAGTCCAACACTGCAGACATAACGGTTTACTCAACTTTGACGGCTCCAACGGTGACGCCGTCTGCAGGCTCGGTGACGCAGGGAAACACCAGCACCCTATCTGCCACCGCGGTGACTACGGGCAGCCAATCATACACTTATCAGTGGTACGAGGAGGCTCCGGGCGCTTCCGTCTACTCGCTCAGAACCGGCGCTGCCTTGTCAAGCTACAACTTTGCAACCACCTCGTCTACCGCCGTGGGCACCTGGAACTTTATTCTCCAAGTAACAGACAGCAACGGCGCCGCCGTGAATTCTACTGCCACAACGGTAACAGTTAACGCTCCTACCTCAACCCCAACTCCGACGCCAACCCCCACGGGCACGACTACGCCAACGTCCACTCCGACACCAACACCCTCACCTACACAGAAGCCTACTGCATCACCCTCGCCATCACCAACACCAACCCCTACCATCCCAGAGTTTCCATCAATCATCATTGCTGCACTCGTATTCTTAGCGGCGACTGCAACAACAATACTTTACAAAAAAAGACATGAAAACACCAACCCAGTTGCACGTTAAGCTGAAGCAATAAACGAAAGCATTCGGCGCAAGAAAGAATGACAAAACGCTTAGCAGAACCTCTATGCCTAACCTACGCTAAAGAGGCAACACTTGAGGGGAGAAGAACACAACGGAAGAGGGAAACAATAACCGTTTCTGCAAGTGCCCACATTGCGCTTGCATATTTTTAACTGATGCTGACTCTAAAAACGCCTAAATCGCTTCGGCGACCGCAAAGAGGAACACGAGTTTTCTTTCCGCAAAACACACGGCAGGCTCGAACACGGCTACGGAGAAGAATAGTCAAACCCTCCTCGTCTGTATTGACGAATTGTATTGACTTTCCGTATATGCTTTGCCTACCTATCGGGTACCCTTGCACAAAAACACAAAACACTCAGGACAAAAAGGACTTGAACAGCCCGCCTTTCACGACAAATAAGTTAGCAGCATTTCTTAACCGAAAGCTCTAAATGGGCTTCAGCGCTATTTTTCCCGAAAGCGCCAGTTTGGGCCGGTAGATCAGCCTGGTATGATCGCCGCGTTCGCAACGCGGAAGCCGCGGGTTCAAATCCCGCCCGGTCCACTTCGAATAATTCATCGTAAGTTTTTAGGAACTGCGGAAGTTTTCAAATTGTATTTTATAGTTGCTTTGTTTCCACAGGAAATCATATGAACTCTTTTCTGGGTCAAGATAACTGATTGTTCCAACAAAATCGTCAGGCACTATCAGGATTAGGCAGAAGTAATCGCCGTAACGTTTGCGAAACACCGCCATTTTGCTCAAGAAATCCAGAAGATTACTTCTAATGCCGTGGGGTTCAAGCAGAACCTTTCTGCCTTTATCGGTCATTTGCGGCAGAAGAAAATCTGGCTTGTAAGTGAACGCCAAATTCTCCTTTGACAAGTGGAACTCCATAAACTCGTACTGGGAAATAACTTGTTTGCTTCGAAGAAAATCATAGACATCTAGCTCCAAAGGTGAAAATGCACCAGGCGGAATCCGTTCGCCAATTCGGTTATAATGGTAAACGACTGTTAAGAACCGCATATTCGGCTGCGAAAACTCTTGATTCCCTTTAATAAAAAACTGCATGGACTTTTCAATTGATGCCAATGTAAGATCCGAGTATTCCAGCCAAGTTCCCAAGATAAAGAATGGAAAATCAACTTTACATGGATCTTCAGGAAACAGCGACCTCGCAAAGCCTGTTAACCTTTCTGAGTCAGCGTCGAATTCCGCGGTGTTGTTCCACCAAGTCTCTGGTCTTTTCTTCACATTTAATTCGAAAGGCAAATTCTCATTATCACTTAGTCCTAAAGCAGCGTAAACCCGAAATTTAGGGGTAGTGAGTGGTATCGTGAGGTCTTTTGGATCAAATTGGAAAAGGGCCAAATCGGGAGATTTTCGAACCATCCAGCGCAGGTACAGCCAAGACTTCGCTTTATGCTGTTTGTTCATCCTCTCAACGCCATAAGAGAGCTCTTTAACGAAGTCCGCAGGTTTTCTGGCCTTCTGGCATAGCTTGGTTGTGTAGTGGATGAGGTCGCCATGTGCTTTCTCATTTACGAACTCGTTAACTGAGCAGAGCACGCCGGGAATTTCGGACTTTTCTTCGCCAAGATGATCTAATTTTTCGGTTTTTTCTTCATGTCTGTCAATTTGGACGGCAAATTCGTTGGGGTTTTTTGTTGCGTATAGTTTTGGTCCAAGTGCCATGTGAATATGGTTTAGGAGTATTCGGACGTTTCTTGGATTTCCAGTCAGCTTGTAGTCACTTAGCGCCGCGGCTAACAAGAAGTAGTGTGCCGCCTCCTTCTTTGAGGAATAACTCTCCAGCGGCACAAACCAATGCTTAGGATCTTGGTTTTCATCAAGCTCCAAATCAATGATGCTGCTGTAAGTTTGGACAAACTGCACAATTAGGTCTTTTAATTCGTTTGAGACCTCTTGAGTCGTCATAATGACTAAATTAGTCACCTCATGCTTAATTGTTTTTGTAGCAACTTTCCCATTAAAAGACAGATGTTCTTTCGCGCTTGTCGGCTGGTATCATGATATATCGATTTTCGATATATATCGAGAAATAAAATAACCCTTTATATTAAGACTCACTACACTGAGGTGTATAGGAGTGTAACACATGAACAGTACAACACAACTACAAGAAAACCAAGGCGGGAACCTCGCAGGGCCGCTCCCGGTGTGCGTAGCCTATCTTCGTAAAGCGAGAAGCCGAGGCAGCGGGGATAACGTAGAAAAAGGGTTGGACCCTTCAAGTTAAGAGTATTTCAAACGGGTTGTTTTTGGTCTTTTGCAACGTGACTGTTATTAAGACCTGTTTTCAATTCATTTGGGTAAGTAGAGAGAGGATAATGGAAAAAATCAAGCTAGTTACGTTTGCGGTGCTGGCGGTTCTGATGTTTAGCGCATTGGGCGTTTCTCCAGCGTTCGCTACCGACACTACAAAATTCAGCCTCGCATTGGCGTCAAATCAAATACAGTACAAGATTCCTGCAGGAACCACCTTCAACGGCACAATCGCAACCACTGGGATGGTTCGCTTCTGGGTTACCGCGCCCAACGAAGCTGCAATCGTCAACTTGGGGATAATAGAAAGAACCACCAGCTTCGGCTTTGTAGCCCAGCAAAACGGAACCTACACCTTTAACTTCGAAAACGACTTGCCCAACACAATCACAGTAACCTTCTCATACACGTCAAACCCCCCGCTTCCAAACACCAACACGGGAATACCCCTAGCCTACATCCTGACAGTGGCAGTTGTAGCCGTCGTCGGAAGCCTCCTGATATTCTTCACCATACGCCGCAAAAACAAAAAAGTAATGGCTGCCTACAAAAAGGCAGAGTTGCAAAAATCTTAGCGCCGTAAGTTAAAGTTTGTTTAGTTCTTGTTTTTTGCGGTGGATGGCTGCGACGGTTGCGTTCACGTTTTTTTCTTCAACAACCAGAATGATCTGCGACGTGTGCGGAGCAAAAACTCCCCGCTTGATGTTGATTCCTCCAAGTGAGCTGATTGCCATGGAAGCGACTCCTGGAGAATCTTTCATCCTGTCCCCGATCAACGTGACGACGCCCAGCCCGTATTCAAACCTCATTTTCTCGTCAAACCGCTTCAGCTTCTCCTCGCTCTTGCGGAGGAAATCTGCGTCTAAGAAGAGGAAATCGCGAATGCGTTCGCCCGTTTCAAGGGCTTCGGCGCCTAAGTCTAAAAAGTCGTTTCTTCGCTCCCAAATCCGCAACAAATCTTCAAGTGAGCGGCTTTTCTCGTCGTTCATCGTTAGGATTGCGCAGCGTGATTTGCCTGTTAAGCATTTCACTACTTCTCCGCCGCTGGTTTCCGCCTCAATCGCCGAGAACATTTGGGGCTCATCAATCGGCACCACCTTCAACGGCTGGCTGAACCGTCTAGCCATGGCTATCGCTGGGCTCTGCACTATTTTCATGCCCATCATTGAGGCTTTATGCGCCTCGTTGTAGGTTAACGCTTTCACATGTTCGGTCTTCTGTCCCTGCACAACTTTGGGGTCGGCGCTTTGCAGGGGCACGTCTTTGTAGAGGAGCGTTTCGGTGCTGTACAACTCTTTCAGCAAACAGGAAGTGAAAACCGCGGTTAAATCCGACCCGCCTCTCCCCAAAATGGTTTCTAAGCCGTCTGAGGTCATGCCTAAAAAGCCTGCTAAACAAAGGATTTTCCCGTCCTCCAAAGGCCCGATTAGGGTGTGAAGCCTCTTCTTGCTTTGCGCATAGTGGGGTACGGCGTCCTCGAAATTGTCATCCGTAACAATCGGCCACTCTTCCATCGAAACCGCGCAAGAATCTAAACCGTTGCTTCTCAAAATGTAATCCATCAGACTGGACATGGCTAATTCCCCGCCAAAGGTGAGAATTCTTGCTTTGATGTTGCCGCTAAACCGCTTGTTGATTGAGTCAAGAGTCGCCTGGGTCAGCGCCTCATAGTTTGCCAGCTCTGCCAACGCCTGCTTTTGCCATTTCCGGCTAACATGAGCCTTTGCCAATCGCCTATAAGCTTCGAAAACGGGTGCAAGAGGCATGGGGCGTGCCTGCGCGTAGGATTCGCCTAAATTTATGAGCGCGTCCGTAGTGCCCATGGGAGCCGAAAAAACAATAATGGGACCAAACCCGTCTTTTTCACGAATCTCCCGTACACTTTTAATGATTTTTGGGATTCCTTTCCCTTCAACGTCTAAAAGGCTGCCGCCGAACTTCGCTACTGAAAGAGACTTGAAACCGCATTCCACCTAACAGGAGAAGGCAACTAAAACCTAGCTTTAATAATTTTCTGACTTCCAACCCTGCTGTACCCGTTTTTGTTTTTTCGTCGGAGACCCCGATAGGAGGGCAAACCATATACGGATTCCATATACACTTTCCATATACACATGGAGAGAGAGCCCTTGCCAAGACCCGTCAGAACATTTAGGTTTGACCTTCAAGTCTACTCAGATTTCAAAACGTTAGCCTCAAAAAACGGCTACACCGTAACAGCCGCTTTCGAGAAATTCATGGCAGACGCCGTCAAATACGGATTAACCTTCCCATCTGCTAAAAATGAAGCCAAAGCAGCCGAAGCACGGATCATGCTGGCATGGCTCAAAGACGGTAAATACTGGGTTAACCTTGGCGGCAAAGAAGAAACCAGCACCAGAGGACGCCTACTGGAACTACTGCCTACGATAGAGGATATGTATCTGAGAAAGGATGTTGAAGAAACGCTGAAAAAGACGCCATAGCCAATTCGGCGATTGTCAGAGATGCTCAGAGAGTTTATTCGTTAAGTCGCCACTTCTTCGAAACTACCGCCACTGCCGGCAACCCTTCTAAAACGTACCGTTGCGCCCTATGCGAGCCTTTGTGGATCAGAACTGGACCCCTCGTTCTTCGGCATTCGCACACTATCTGCTCCGCCTCTAATTGATCGCCCACTTCTTTGCCTATCAACTGACTTTCCCCTCTTCCCAAAGCGTCTTGAGCACCTTAACTGTGATGCTTAGGTCCAGCCTTAGGTCATTGGCGATGTCGAAGGTTTCTGCTTCCTTGTGCTCTTTTAAGTAAGCAAGAATATCCTCGCTAGCCTGTTTCAAACTCACGTTCTCTCTTATTTCAACGACTTTCATGCCGCCGACTTCCTCAATGTATCTTTCAGTGGCTTGCCTGATGAAGTCACTTCTTGATTTTGCGCCCACTCGTTTGGCAGCTCCAGCTATCCTCTGCAGTTCTTGCTTCGGGAAGCGTATGGGCACGATCGTTTCTTTCTCTATTAGCTTTTGCATGAGGGCACCATTTCTGTAATACATGTATTACATACTTAAGTCTTATCCAAAAACCCGCACACTCTTTGGCAAAGAAGGCAATACTGGGTAAACCTCGGAGACAAGCAAGAAACAAGCACAAGAGGACGACTGCTGCAGCTTCTGCCCAAGATTGAAGACGCCGATTTAAGGAAAGACATCGAGGAAACACTGAAAAAGATGCCTTAGCCTTTCAAATTGCTAGTTGTCAGCTTTGAGATTTGAAGCAAAATGTTTGTATAACTGGTGTATAATTTTATTTTATGCTGATAGAACATGGCTAAGTGTCTAACGAGAACAAGAAAAATCGGCGGCTCCATAGTTGTCACCCTGCCCAAAGAATTGGTCGAGACCCAAAAAATACACGAAAACGAATTCGTAGAAATCAGCGTAAAAAAATGCCGAAAAAACGGCTTCGGAGCCCTCAAAGGAATGAAACCATTCACAGTCGAAGACGAGTTGAAAGCATTTGAATAGCTACGTTGTAGACGCATGGGCTTGGATAGAGTACCTAGTCGGCAGCGAATACGGCGCCAAGCTCAATGAAATTCTTGAAGACGAGGACGCCGAGGTTTACACCTGCGCGGTAACCTTAGCAGAAGTGGTTAGCAAAGTTGCCAGAGAAGGAAAAAACGTTGAAGTAGCATATTCATTGCTTCTGAGCAATTCCCAGATTGTAAACGCAGACGAAGAACTATCAAAGTCCGCAGGCTTAGCTCATGCTGAAATGCGGCAAAAAGAAAAGGATTTTGGTCTGGCAGATTCTTACGTCTTAGCGACAGCAAGAAAACTGAAGACAAAAATCTTGACAGGCGACGCCCACTTCAAGAATGTAACCGATGCAGTCCTGATAAAATAGTTAACTTCTGACATGACTCTATGTGAGGTTGCTTGTTGGCAGCGTGCCTTGTTGGCTTGGCTCAAAGAAGGCAAATACTGGGTTAATCTCGGAGACAAGCAAGAAACCAGCACAAGAGGACGCCTACTGCAGCTTCTGCCAAAGGTTGAAAACGCCGATTTGAGGAAAGACATTGAAGAGACACTAAAAACGATGCCTTAGCCGTTTCAGTTTTCAATTTTGGTTGTAAAGGGAAAGCTTAAAGAATTTCCGACTTCATATGCAGACATATGCTCAGGTACAGAGTGATTATAGAAAAAGACGAAGACGGCGTTCTTATCGCGAAGGTTCCTGACCTGCCTGGTTGCGCTACCGAGGGGAAGACAAGGGAGGAATTGATGAAAAACGTCAAGGAAGCGATACAAGCATACCTTGAAGCTCTAAAGGAACACGGCGACCCTGTACCAATAGAAACGGTGCAAATCAGTGTCTCGCTCCTTTGAAAACATCCGTGTAATTGTCGCTTATCCATAAGGAATTCCGCCAATCCAATCTGGATCAATCTGGAAACCCGTTATTTCCGTTCGACTCGTTGTCGCCAAATACATTGAAAGAGTCCCTGTTTCTCCATAACTTAAAGCGTCGCTGGCTCCTGCATCTGGGGGCAATCCTACCTGCAATAAATCGGTTGATTTAATTTGGTTCGAACCACTAAATATCTCTGCCGTAAATACAACCCAAACTAGGTTTGGAGCATTTGGACCCTTTGCAGGTGGCGGAAATTGTGCTGAATAATCATTGCGTATGGTGACGTTTATGATAACGCACGGTTCTTTATTTTTAACTATTATCGGGCCGCCTCCGATTGCACTACGTGAGACATCTGGGTAAGAGCCCGAACTCAAGGTGGCTGAAACAACAAATATTCTACTAATGTTGCCCCTGTAAGGCAAATAATAGCCGTTAGTGGGTTGAATGGCTCCGATAACTGGGACTACAACTTGATTTGAGAATTGTGGAATGACCCAAAAGGCGGTTAATAATACTATAGCCGCGAGTAACATTCCAAAAATTAAGTATATTTTTCTTTTCCCAACTTTAATCAGCCTGTTTTTTAGGTTTGCCATAACTGTAGTTATTGTTCCTAAAGCGTTTAAAATTTTACATTGTTTCGCTCGGCGAAGGTTGTCTACGTATTCATAGCCTATGGAGCTGCAAACTCGGGTTGCCTGTTATTTGTGCATTGAAAGCCTTCTTTTCCAAGTCCTGAAGTCTCTCCTGACAGCCCTGCGCATCCCGCCATCAGCATAATGCCTTCCTATAAAATCGCCTAAAGTTTCCTCGTCAAATTCCGCGTCTTTGCCTTTTTGGGCAAGCAACTTGTTTATGGCGAGCGAGTGGTATGCAAGAGCGTTAGCCACACGGATCTTCTCGCTTCTGGAAAGCGACGGGTCACCCAGCATCTTCCGCAGTTCAGTCATCAGCTCCCACTCCATGCGGATAAGCTCGTCGACGGTTACTTCTTCTTTAGCACACATAGCCGCATCTTCACTTTTTTAGGGAATCTTGGAATGCGCCTTTTTCGCTTTTTAACTCATCTAAGAAACGACGGTTTAGAATAGGTGAGGGGTCAGTGAAAGTGAAAGGTGGATTTTGCTTAACAGTATGTCGGGAAGGAAAAAGGAAATAAGCGCCGAGAGGCTTTCAAATTGTTGAGAGGTTTCGTCTGTTTATGTATGATGGATACGTGTTTTTCTGCGATAAATCTTCCCTACAACAGTGCCTAAGCAACAAACGTTACACCTGCGTAGGCGAAAAAGCCAAGCCTGAGGAGCTTAAGGCTGGGTCAGTGGTTTTCCTCTACAACGCTGAGGACAAGAGCCTTCTTGGACCCTTCACGACTTTAGAGGAAGGCGACGAGCTGGATGCAGGAACATGGGTTGAAAATGAAGAACACCAATACCCCTACGATGACATCAAAGTAACATGGGAAGAACTCCACATCATCCAAAACGCGCCTGAAAAGCTCCCGTTCCTAGCCGACCCCAAAACGTGCAAACTTTCAACTGGCCAAACTCAGCGCATCTTGGATTTGCTTAGGCAGGGGCAACCGTACGTTTTGGGTAAAAATCGGTAGGCGCAGGCTGCTGCTTTAGCGGTCTCCAAACTTTTTCGCGTCTAAACATAGAATTTTGTGGCAGCTGGGGCAGCGAGTGAAGGTCAACTCGAAACCATTCAGTACATCAAAGAACCGTTCAGTGTACAATTCGCGTTCCTTGTGGCTACAATTAAGCTGGCTTGCACTAACCAGCCTTTCTTCATCCATTCTCCTTCTCCAATATAGTCATGGCGAAAAAAAGTTATAACCTTTTTGGAATTCAGCGGGAAATTGTCTATTCATTGATGCAGCAATCAAGCTTCAAAAACATCGGGAAAACGTGAAGCGTTAAATAGCATAATCTTGCATGCATAAGTGCATATCTTGGAGCGGCAAGACTTGAAAGAAAAAGGCCCCTTATTCATTGTACCTTGGCGATGCACCTTCGCATGCGACAGCAACTGCGTCCACTGCACATCCGCAGGCAAACCCGCCGACCCAAACGAAATCAGCACCGCAGACGCCCTGAAAATGGTCGATCAAATCGCCGATTTCGGAGCAACCTTCTTCGGAGTCACGGGCGGACAACCCTTCCTGAGAAAAGACCTTTTCCAAGTCATCGCCCACGCCCGAGAACTCGGCTTAGGTGCAAGCATCATAACCGACGGGCGCCAAATGGATAAGGCAGCCATCGAAAACATCGTTAAGTACCAAGTTAAGGTTTCAGTCAGCATCGACGGGGCAGAAAAAACCAACGATGCCATCCGTGGAAGCGGCGCTTACGCAGCGGCTGTTTCAGCGATTGAGAAGTTTTCAGAGGAGAAGCTCCTGAACTGCCTTGTTTACACGTTCGCGAATGCTGGCTCAGTGACGAACGCTAATGCGGAAGACATGCGTCACGTGCTTGATTTAGCCCGCAAATATGACGCGCGCTGGGTTGTTTTTCACGGAATGATTCCTTACAGCAAAGACAAAAAAACCCTCAAAGCAGATCTAACGCCTAAGCAGTATGAGTGGGTTTGCAATCAACTCTACGATTTAACCTTGGAGTACAAGGGGAAGCCTGGAATCAACATTTACATTCCATTCTACGCGAGAGTGGCGAAGCAGCGAGGCATGCCTGACTTCGAAAACTGGTACAACAGCTTCTTTTTGGGCAGATGCTTCTTCGGCAAATTCTTCAGCGTGGCAGAAAACGGCGACGCCATACCCTGCAGCTACAACGACGCATACAGGCTTGGGAACGTTAAGGATAAGTCACTTAGGCAGATTTGGGATAACATGCAAAACAGCGAGTTCTTCGCCGAAGTCAAAGATAAAAGCAAAATCAAAGGCAAATGCGGCGTCTGCGAATACAAGGATATCTGCGGCGGATGCCGATCAGCGGCGCTCTACTACACAGGAGACATTTTGGGCTCAGACCTGCGATGCGGCTATGTTCCGCTGGCTTTGCGACGGAAGAAATAAGTCTGCATCCTTGTTTTCTGTTGTTTGACGCTCTTTTTTTAAGCCGAACCCGGTGAGGTATCGCAAGTTCCTACATTTGCATGAGTTATCGTGAGAGTGTATGTATCAGCGTGAACACAACAAAAGTTTAAAAGCGATTCAGCGCAAATAAGGCAAAACAGGAAGAGAGAAAGCGATGGGTAAACACAAACTATTGAGCAGTGGACACTCTAGAAGTTTAAGAAAAATAGCAAAACCACTTGCCCTCACCGTCTGCACATTGTTCATCATCAGCGTCCTGTCGGTTCTAGCTTTTAACGGCGTCCAAGGCGCCTCAACGACGCTGGCATTGCACACCTCGGGAAACCAGATTCTTGACTCAAACAACACCCCAGTCTACCTGCGAGGAGTAGGCATGGCTGGCATGATCCCGGACTTGATTTTCTGGGGAAACAACGGCGGCGACAGCTGGGCAGACCAATGGCAGTCAGCTTCGGCAACCTCCGTCACACAAACGTTCCAGGCGCTGTCAACAACCTGGCATGTTAACATGATACGCGTCTTCATGTACCCTGAATGGTGGTGGCTAAACAATGTTGTTCCAGCCACGGCATCAGGTCAAGGATACAGCACAACGGCAGTCAGCACACAAACCTACCTTCAAACCTTGGCCAGCACAGCAGAACAATACGGCATCTACATCGACATAGCACCCTACCAACTGACGGCGTATTCGGGTTCGTTTAGCTCTGACCCTTACCTGTCGTCGAACATGGCTGGTTCACAGGGTCTGCCTTTGTCAAGCAACTGGGACAGCGCCGCGAAGAACTTCATCGCAAGCACGGGTCTAACAGAACAAGCGTTCTGGACGCAATACTGGACGTCAATGGCTAACGGCCTCAAAGCGTATCCGAACGTAATTTTCGAAGCGTGGAACGAGCCAAGTGGAAGCTCAGCCAACAGCATACCCTCAGGCTACCTAAGCTACTTGACAACCATGTACAACGCCATTAGGACGGCAGGGTCAACGAACCTCATCATGATGCAGTGGCAACCCGGATGGGAACCCAACGCAGGCGCAAATCTAAGCTGGGCATCACAAATAAACACCGCACTAGGCGGAAGCCCCACAAACATGGTGTACACAACACACCTCTACTACTATTCGCCTTCCGACGACAGTCGATTCTGGGACCAAAACAACGTCGCCTGCGGTTCAGGAGGAACCCCGATGACTGTCTCGCAGCTTGAAACCCAACTTCAGAGCCTCCAATCGGGCATGGGAATCAACGCACCGCTGGTAATTAATGAAGAAGGCTCATGTCTTTCGTCATCAAGCAACACTCAGAACGATTACACTTGGTTTGGCAATGTGCTTCAAGCACAGAACGCACTGGGAATCGGCGCGGGAGCTTACTACTGGCTGAGCAGCAGCGGATTGGGCGGAACCTACGACGGCGAATACCTGCTTTCGAGCGGCTACACGGCAGCCAGCATGGGACAAGACTACATCAACGCCTACACTGGAACCACATCAACCCCAACTCCGACGGCATCTCCAACCCCCACACCAACACCAAAAGCTTCTCCAACAGCAACCCCAACCCCAACGCCTACACCCACACCGACTCAAACTCCAACGCCGACACCGACTCCCACGCCCACACCAACGCCTACCCCAACACCAACCCCATCCCCAACTCCAAAACCAACAGCACACCCAACCGCTACTCCAACACCCACCCCGACTCCGACGCCAACACACTCACCAACCCCAACGGCAAAAGCAACACCAAAACCCCCCGCGACCCCAACCCCGACTCCAAAACCAACTCTAAAACCTACGCCTACACAAGCCCCGATAAGGCATCACAGAGGACACGACCTATTTTTGACGTCAGCATCGCCCATTTTGTTCCTGCTAAAATTCCTTTCTTTTCTTTAAAACTTGAAACAAAGCTGCGAGCAAAACCAAACCAAAATTACCGTTGACTTAATCAAAGCACGTAAGTAGGAGTGGCGTGCACCCAAAAAAGTTAGGGAAGAGAAGAGGGGTAAAGGGAATCTCTGGATGCACGTCACACATTTAGGAACTTCTCAAATGCTGGCGGAAAAGGGCGCCGTAAGTTCTTCTTGATTTGCTGTAGTTCAGTTGGGCTTTGGTTTTGGGGTAAAGCATTTTTTGTGAGTCTTTGCTTGTGATGAAGACTGAGCCTCCGTTTTTCAGGTGTTCTTTCACTTGGAAAAAATCCACTTGGTCAGCCTCTCGAACTTCAACGTCGCTGCTTGCGTCGTTGTCGAGCAATAGGACTTGAAACAGGGGTATCTTCGTTTTTTTGTTTTCGATAGAATTTTTCAAAGAACTTTTCCTTCCCTCAGATTGGAGAATAATTATTATTTGATTTGATAAATTCTTAAAGCTATGTGACTGTCAAGAGACTACTACAAAAAACCCATTTCCATGCCCATTATTGCCGCAGGATAAATGCCGCCACACGCATGTCTTGCAGTGACCGAACAATCAAATCAGGCTTCTCTCTTTCAAGTTCCATCTGGGAATAGACGCCTGTAGTGACTGCGACGCACCCCATGTGAACTGACTTAGCTGCCTTAACCCCGAATAGGGAATCCTCAACTACAACGCATCCTTCAGGCTTAGCCTTAAGCAATGTTGCCGTCTTGAGGAAGATTTCTGGGTTAGGCTTCGAATGCGAAATCGACTCAGCAGTGAGGACTACGCTGAAATACTTCTCCAAATCTTTCGCTTTCAGCAAATGGCTAATGACCGAGTGGTTGTTCATCGAGGCTAAACCCATTTTTATTTTGCCATGCAACGCTTCAAGAAGCTCCATGGCGCCTGGGAACAGCTTCACTTGATCGGTGAGTTCGATTTCAAGTTCGCTTTTACGTTCAACGAGGCGCTGCACCATTTTCTCGCCGAAGGGTGTTTTAGCTGACCTTAGAATGTCTCTGAAGGTGTCTGCTGCTCCAATTCCGATTCGACGTTCAATGTATTCGTCGCTGACTTTGCAGTTGACCTCGCCGAGAGCCTTCTGGAACGAAACCACGATTACCCGTCGGGTGTCACCTAAAGTGCCGTCCCAATCAAAAATAGCTGCTTCAAACATGGCGGCTCAGGCTAGTTTAGGTTCAGTTTTTCCCTGATTTCTTGGCTTTTCTTCGTCGCTTCTTCTATGGCGCGTATCATTGCCGAACGGATTTGGCTTTGCTCAATCTGGTATATGGCTTCAATCGTTGTTCCGCCAGGCGTGGTGGTCATGTCTTTGATTTTTGACGGTTCCTCATGCAGGTCCAATACGAGCTTGCCTGTTCCCATCACGGTTTGGGCTGCAGCGGTTAGGGCGATGTTGCGGGGTAACCCCACTTTCAATCCAGCGTAGGTCAAAGCCTCGACGATAATGGACATGTAGCCTGGTCCGCTTCCGCTTACAGCGGTTATTGCATCCAAGTACTTCTCATCCAGTTCTTGGCATATGCCGAACATGTTCAGTAAAGTTTTGACTTTCTCTTTGTCTTCGGCGGTGACGTTGGGTTCGCAGCAGTAAGCCGTGTAGGCAGCTTGAACTAAGGCGCCGAGGTTCGGCATTATCCGCACGATTCGGGCTTGGGGCGCGTTCTTTCTGAGAAACTTCAGCGGCACCGTAGCAGCCACAGAAATCAACAGTTTACCCGCAATTGCCTCATTGATTTCCTTGAGAACCTTCGTCACATCGCCGGGTTTAACGATGATGAAAACGATGTCTGCTTCAGCCGCTGACTTCAAGTTGTCGGTTGAAGTTTTGACGCCGAGGCTTTCAAACTCCTTAAGCCTATCCAACGCAATGTCAACCGCTGTCAACTTGCCTTTGTAGCCGCCTTTAAGCAGGCTTTTGATTATGGCTCCACCCATCATTCCTGAGCCAATTACCGTGATTTTATCGTTCATGACTTATCACTTGCTATTTATGGACTAGACCTTTGCTCTTAAACTTTTTTTGCCCTCACGGCTCTGCCACTCGCAAAAACCAAATCTTTTTCAATCTTACGTCTTAGGTACCAGAGACCGTAGCAACTCATGGATTTTCAGCGCTGGCGCGTCTGTCCTTATGCCTCGAGGTCTAAAATGCGTCGGAACCGCCTGAAAACCCCCATTTCGCAACGCATCTGAAAAGCCTTGTACTGAGGGCGAAGGCAACCCAAGTTTTCCACTTAGCTTATCAAGCACATGGTACGTTATTGGCGCTGAAGCTTCTTCCTTTGCTAAGAAGAGAAGTTTGGA
Organism: Candidatus Bathyarchaeota archaeon; assembly: GCA_963722095.1. GTDB lineage: Archaea > Thermoproteota > Bathyarchaeia > Bathyarchaeales > Bathycorpusculaceae > Bathycorpusculum. The sequence continues at coordinate 163,281 of CAVRJR010000002.1, forward strand.
GATTCGAGCGTTGTTCTTGAAGGCTACGGTTTGGTTTTCCTTAACCATTAGTTCGATGAATTGCCTGTCAAAGATGTTTCCCAGCCAAAGCGGTCCTGCATAATCCATTTTTGAGCCGCATTCGGGGCACGTGAGGTTGCCGAAGGGTTGGCGTGCGGTTTCTCGGTGCAGGCAGTTGAAGCAGTGCAGAAGGTACCCGAGGGTTTTGATGCTTTCGTCGGCTTTTTCTGCGCCATACGCGATTTGAGCGTATAGTCTGATGTAGTGTTCGCTGCTGTGGCTGAAGAGCACATGGATTCCGATGTCGTGTTTTGCAGCTAAGGTGGCGGTGCAGCCTGCGAGAAGCCGAACGGCAAGTTCATGGCAGTACTCTGTCCGCATTGGTTTTCCGCCGTATTTTCGTATGCAGGCTTTTTGGTGTACCCCGCATAGCGGCGCCAAGTCGGTGGCGGTTGAAGCCAGCAAACCGTGATTGCGAAGCGCCCTTAGAGCCGAGCCCAAATAGGGGGCAGGAGTGCCAAATGGGTCAATGTCAACGATGTCGAAGCGTTTCTTAGGCGACGCATTGCAGCTCAAGAGACAGTTTGCATCTTTATGCCTAACAGCGACGACCTTTTCCAGTCCGTTAAGTTGAACGTTGTGCTTTGCCACCTTGAAGGCACGCTCGTTGATGTCACCGATTAAAACGCGCTTCACGCCTGCAACCTCGACGGCGAAGCGGACGCCTCGGATTCCTTGGCTGGTCAAGGGTTCGCAGATGCTGATTTCCCTGTTGACCATGCGTTGGTAGGCTTGGAACGCTAAAACCGACAGGTCACGGTTGAACTCCATGACTGGGTTGTAGAAAACTGGGGCTTTGGAAGGCGCGTAATCCGACGGGTTGACTCCGTAGGCTTCAAGTTTAGGCACTAGCACTTGCACTTTGCCTTCGCGGATGATTTCGCTTGGAAAATCTGGCTTGTAGACGCTGTCTGCCATTTGGTTGCTTCCCAGTTGGATTTGCTTATCAAAAGAATTTTATCTGCATATTAGACTTCTGGTTAGGCAGGTGCGAAGCTGTTGCAGAAACGCGTTTTGCTCATAACGGGTGCTCCAGGCGTCGGAAAAACAACTGTACTCATTAAAACAGTTGAAGCCCTTAAAGCGCAGGGGGTAAGCGTCGGCGGCATGATTAGCCGTGAAGTGAGAGAGGGCAACACGCGGGTAGGCTTCGAAATCATCGACTTGACCAACGGTAACCGTGGGTGGCTGGCGCATGTAAACCAGAAGGTTGGCCCGCAAGTCGGCAAATACCATGTGAATCTTGGAGACCTTGAGTGCATAGGCGCACAAGCAATCTTGGAAGCCGTTGAAAAATGCGCTGCCGTAGCGATTGATGAGGTGGGTCCCATGGAACTCTACTCGCAGAAGTTCAAGCACACTGTAAAGCAGGCGCTGCAGAGCGGAAAGCTGGTGTTAGCGGTGGTGCACGCGAAAGCCAACGGCCCACTGATAAATGAGACAAAACAAAGAGAAGACGCAGAAATTTTTACCGTAACTTTACCTAATCGTTCAAGTATGCCTGGCGTGCTAGAAAAACAAGTGCTCAAAACGCTTTTGACGGAAAAAAATCGGTAAACGTCAGGCTTTCGCTATTCGTCTTCTTTTCTAAGTTCGTCCAATAATTTCTTCATTTACTCTACCGTTGCATATTTAGCGCCTGAACCAGCCAAATCAAAAGTTGTTATTTGCGACTTTTGCAACTTCTTTCCCAACTTAACACCGACCCAATAACTATAGGATAATTCCTATAATAGTTATCGAAGCCCTCCAAAGAGCCTCAGCATGTTACGTGAATTAATGCGATAAAAGGTCTTTGCTCTTGTTCTATTTTCTCGATTACTTCGGGCGTAGGCAGAATGGTCGCGTTGTATTTTTTTAGTATTTCAAGAGCCTTAGGCGTTATCGGCAAGGCGGCTTCATGGCCCGTCCCAATGTACAGTGCTTCGAATTGTTCCTTCGGCAGAAATTCCAGTTCGCGTTCAGAAAGAGGCGTATGACCGTAGTCTGGCTTCAGTTCTTTGGATTTCTTTTTATCCCTCTTCGTTATGGACCCGTCTGAGTGGATTACGATGTCTTTTTCGTATTTTTCGCCGTTGACGCTAATCCACCCGAACTTTGATTCGATTGAGGTAATTTTCAATGGACTACCCCAATTAGTACAAGTCGCAATCTTATTTTGGTTTTTTGCCAAGCGCTTTGCTGTTTTTTGTTTTAGCCGTGGGTTTTGTCGCTTGGGGCTTTGCGGGTTCATCCCAGCACCTGTCAAATTCTTCAGGTGACATGATATCCAAGTTTTGTAGTTGCTGACTGAAAGCGTCAAGGGCGCAGCGGTTGCTGAGGTGAGCATGGTAGACTTCGATGAGAAGATTGATTGCCATCGACTTTGAAATCGGCTTTTTAGCCATGAAAGACAATTCTTCGGCGGCTTTAGCTAAATCGTCGTCGATTTTATCAGGTAAAATGAGGGTTTTCATGCTTACCAACTACAAGTTCTTTGCTAATTGCTCCGCGTCTCTTTTAATCTTTGCCAAATCCTCCGCCGTCGGCTTCCCACGGATGTCGCCGAGCCTGCCCAACGTGCTGTTGTCTTCCCTTCCATGAAACTCGCCTACAACGTACCATTCGCCGACAACTGTGAAGCCGAAATGCTCAAAGTACTGCCGCATTGTCTTGCCAGCAGGTGTCGCCTCATCGATTCCCGTGTGGGGTCCCGAATAGGTCACGAAAACCAGCGCGTTTTTGCCTTGGACTTTTGGGGCGCAAGGCTTGATTTTTCCTTGGCTTCGGTAAAGGTTCAGCTTAGCTTTCAAGAGGTCAGCCACTGGTTTAGCAGGCTGCCACTCAATAGAGGGCGAACCGACACAGACTAAATCGTAGGCGTAAAAGTCCAATTCAGCCGCTTCCTGAGGCTTCTTCAACTCAACCTTGAATCCTGCTGCCTCTAAGCCAACTTGGATTGCGTAAGCAACTTTCTGGGTGTTTCCCGTGCTTGACCAATAAACGATTAACGCGGACTTCAAACTTGACACGCTTCTGTTGCATCTAACTGAATGGCAAGTTTGTTTTAGATTTATCGGTGTGTCTCAACATAACGCGCCCTGCAAAATCAAACGACCACAGGAAAATGTAACTTCTGTTTCTGTACTTGTTTTAAAGTATAAATATCGTGTTAGCATTAGGTTAGTTAAGTTTTAGGTGACATCTTTGCGAATAGGCTTCTTCGTTTATGAATATCCGCCGCAGATGGTAGGCGGTTTAGGCACTTACGCCGAGAACATAGCCCATGAATACGTTGACATCGGGCATGACGTTTCAGTGTTCACGCTTAATAATAACGATTTGAAAACAAGGGAAATCCTGCGAGGCGTCGAAGTGCACAGACCTCAGATAGCCGACGCAAGCAACATCTGGCCTTTCTTCGTGGTTGACGACCTCAAGAAATGGGGCACCAACATCAAACTCTTCAACGACATATTCATCTACAATATTCTGAGCTCAACCAAATTCATAAACGGCTTAATCAAAAAAGAAAAATACAATTTCGACGTCGTCTGCGTCCACGACTGGCTAAGCAGCATTGCAGGCTTAGTAATTAAGAACGAAACCAAAATACCCGTGGTTTTCCACGTGCACAGCACCGAGTGGGGCAGAAGCGGTGGAGGAGGCTCCGAAGTTGTTTCTCATTTGGAACGGGCTATGGCGCAAAACGCAGACAAAATAATAACCGTTAGCTACGCGATGCAGGAGGACCTCGTGAAACACGGGTGGTCAGCATCTAAAATAAGCGTTGTCTGGAACGGAGTTGACCCAGAAATGTACAATCCAGCTCACATAAGCAAGGAGGAAGTCAACGAAATCAGGACCAAATACGGCATTCCTGACGGCTGGAACATGCTGCTTTTTGTCGGAAGGCTTACTTGGGTAAAAGGTGTCCGTAACCTCTTGCAGGCGATGCCTCTTGTCTTGAAAGAGAACCCAAACACTAAACTTGTTATCTTGGGCAAGGGCGAAGAACAAACTGACATCACCGAAACAGCTGAACGCCTAAAAATAGAGGATAAAGTTGTTTACCGATTCGACTTCGTGCCTGAACAGGAACGGATTTTGCATTACGCAGCCTCTGACGTCTGCATTTTCCCGTCAACTTATGAGCCTTTCGGCATAGTTAGTTTGGAAGCGATGTCCATGGAGAAACCCGTCGTGGTGGGTGCGAGAGGCGTAGTCGGCTTCAAAGAGCAAGTGGTGAACGGCGGACCCGACCAATGTGGAGTGCATATTAACGGTGAAGACCCAGCGGACATAGCGTGGGGAATAAACGAAACCCTTCGGGACCCTGAACGAGCCAGAAACTGGGGCGAAAACGGCAGAAGAAGAGTACTCGAGTATTTTACATGGCGAAAAGTGGCTGAGGAAACAAGCAAAATCTACGAGTCACTGCTGTAAACTCAAAGAAAGAAAAGATTAGGCTACGTAGCCAGCATATCTGCGACTTCAAGCAGCCTCAAATCTATCGGCTTTCGCTCTTTAGCCGCTTTCTCTAACTCATAACCCACAATCTCACCGTCTTGTAAACCGACCGCCATGTTGCCTTTTCCCTGGCAGATTAATTCGACAGCTTTCTCAGCAAACAAACTAGCAAGCAACCTACTTCGCGCAGTTGGGCTTCCGCCGCGTTGTGCATAGCCAAGGATGGATAGGCGTACTTCAGCTTCGGTTTGCTGCTGCATTTCTTGGGCAAGCTTGGTTGAGTTGCCACATCCTTCTGCCGCAACTATGATTCCTGCTCGTTTGCCTTTTTTCGCGTTTTCCGCCATCATCTTGACTATTTCGGAGAGGCTTAAGGGTCGCTCTGGAATCAAAATGACTTCTGCGCCCACGCATAAGCCTACTTCCAGCGCCAAGAAGCCTCTTTTGCGACCCATAACTTCAACGATGAATACTCGCTCATGGGAAATCGCTGTGTCCCTGATTTTGTCGATGGAGCCGACTGCCGTGTTGACCGCTGTGTCAAAGCCGATTGTCTCTTCAGTTCCGTAGACATCGTTGTCGATTGTGGCGGGTACTCCAACCATCAACGCATCGGTTTCCCTGCTCAGGTCCAACGCGCCCCTGAAGGAACCGTCGCCGCCGATAACGACTAAACCATCGATGTTGTTAATAGACAATGTTTCTGCTCCCTTCTCGACGCCGCCTTCTTCCTCGAAGCTAAGGCAACGCAGAGTATGCAGTATGGTTCCGCCCAGCTGGATTATGCCGCCGACGCTTCGGGGAGTCAGCTTCCTGCAAGAGTTCGTTAAAAGCCCATCCCAACCACGCTCGAAACCTATAACTTGAAAACCCTTCGAATGGGCAACCCTTGTTACCGCTCGGATAGCAGCATTCATTCCTGGAGCGTCGCCGCCTGAAGTTACGACGCCGATAGTTTTCGCCAAACGCACCAAATCTCCCTTAAATTAGCACAGTTTCCTGTGACAAACCAACTAGACATTTCTTGCTTCAAGATTAAAACGTTTAGTATTGCAAATATTGAGGGGGAGACTCCAAAAAACATAAATTGCTTAGCAATTATCCTTATGGACTTAGTCGGGAGGTAGCTCAGCCTGGCAGAGCTCTCGAATCAGCTAACTTGTTTAGCTGGTGGAGACGCTGTAGAGGTCTACCCATGGTGGGCTTCATTCAAGCCTGTCTAGGCCACAGATACCGAGCCGTCGCAGGTTCAAATCCTGCTCTCCCGACCATTCTTCATTCTTAGAAAACGCAAGAAAACAAGTTAAACTTTGATTTCTTCGGTTAAGCCTGCCTCGGGGTACGGGAACAGGTGAGCTTTTTCAAGCGGGTAAGTTATTGTGACTTCTTCCCCGACTTCGAACCATGTCTCCGCCAGCGAAGGCCTGTTAATCACGAGGCGGTCGCCGTTGTCAAGCCTGATTTCGTAGCGCACCACGGTTCCTTCGAAAGTGACTTTCTCTATTTTTCCAGCTAACCCGCCTTCAGAAGCGATTTTACCAGCTTTCATTTCGCAGGTTTCGGGTCTTATGGCTAGGACGATTCTTTCGCCGTCTTTTAGTCCTGATTTTTTGGCTTTGACCTTTAAGCCCTCTCTTAACTCGATTTCGCAGTATCCGTTTGTTTGGTCGATGTAGCCTTCTAAGAGGTTGGATTCGCCTATGAAGTGCGCGACAAACAGGCTGTTCGGGTTCATGTAGAGTTCTTGGGGCGTGCCAATCTGCACGATTTTGCCTTTCTTCATGACGGCTATTCTGTCTGAAATTGACATGGCTTCTGATTGGTCGTGGGTGACGTGTATGGCGGTGAGTTTGAGGTCTTTTGCCATCCGCCTGATTTCATAGCGTATTTCGTTCCTTACTTTGGCATCCAGTTGCCCGAGGGGTTCATCTAAAAGCAGGGTTTTGGCGCCTGCAGCCAAGGCGCGTGCAACGGCTATTCTCTGCATCATGCCGCCGCTTAATTCGCTGGGGTATGCGCTTAGCCGTTCGTCAAGTTTCACGAGTTCCAGAACTTCATGCCCGATTGTATCTGCCTCTTTGGCATCGTAGTTTTTGACTTTGGGTCCGTAGAGAACATTGCCCCACGCGGTCATGTGTGGAAACAGGGCGAAGGTTTGGAAAACGAATCCGATGTCACGGTCTTCAGGCGGATCCTTGTCGACACGTCGGTCACCGATGTATATTTCGCCGCTGTCAGGTTCAATCAGCCCCGCTATGAGCCGCAGCAACGTGGTTTTTCCGCACCCGCTTGGCCCAAGCAGGGAGAAGTATTCTTGGTCATGTATGGTTAAGCTAATATCGTCTAAAGCGGAGATTTTCCCGTATTTTTTGGTGACGTTTACGATTCTGACATCAGGCATAACTTGCCTCTCCTATGGAAAACGTTTCCATGTTCTTATTGGTTATCATGCTAAGTCTTTCCTTTTCTTGTTATAAGCCTCAAAAGAAGCAATATGATGAAGCTCAAAAGGATCAGAATGCCGCAGGCTAAACCGACGGTGAGAGCGTTGACGCCTGAAATCGGCGAGGCGACACCTCGGACGGCGTTAACCCAGTTAACAATTAGGACTGGCGCGGTTACAAGGTTTGAGGTTACAGCCAGGGTTGCACCAGTTTCACTGACGCTTCGCGCGAAAACGATGATTGCGCCAGAAAGAATCGAGTATTTTGTCAGCGGCAAAACGATTGAGCGGAAGACAGTGAAGGGTTTGGCGCCCAGCGTTTTGGCTGCTTCCTCCATGTCAACGCTAATCCGCTCCATAGCCGCCCCCATTGACCTGACAAAGTACGGGTACGTAATGGCTAAGTGAGCGAAAACAAGAAGCAGAAACGCAGGCATACCTGGAACACCCTGCCAGAAGAACTTTAGCGAAACCCCAAGAGCAATCGACGGCACAATTATTGGCACATTGATTAACGTGTCAAGGATGCCTGAGACTGTTTTGCCAAAGGTGTGACGCGAAATCAGAATAGCCATAGGTATTCCCAAGATAATGCCAAGAACCGTTACTATTCCCGCTAAACCGTAAGAGAGCACAAGACTTTGCCAGAAGCGGGTCCAAACACCCGCGCCCGTTAACGCCTGAATTATAGGAGTTCCCGAAGCCACCGCTTGGAAAGCAGGCAGGGCAACGAAAAGCGAAGGCACCAACACAACAACTAAGAAAACAAATAATGCTAAACCGTTGCGTGTCCAAGCCGTTTTCTTGTAGCTTAATTTCTTTTCCAAAACTGGCAGACCATGCCCGAAAGGCAACTTTATTTTTGGACTCAAAATACGTATCAAACCGAAAATAGTCAATGAAACCGAAATAAGAATCAAGCTGGTAAAAACGGTGGCGCCTTGGTAGGTTGCTTGCGGAATTTGCCCTTTTTTGAATTGGTTGCTTAATTCCTGCAGGAAAACGGGTCCGTTGACGAAGGCGCCTGCCACGATGAAGGTGGCGCCTGTTTCTGAAAGTGACCGAGCGAATGCAAGCAGGTACGCCGCAATCAGAGATGGCTTTATGATTGGGAAAGTGACTGTTCGCGACGCGGTCAACGGGGGAGCGCCGAGGGTTCTTGATGCCCGTTCATACTCCATCTTGTAGTCAAGCATCGCACCGACTATGACGCGCACGACGACTGGGAACGAAAAAGTGAAATGCAAGAGCATGACTAGGAGCCAGCCCGTAGAAATTATTGGTCCACCGAAAAGGGTTGATATTGGTCCACCAGGCATGCTCCAGAACAGCAGAAGCGAGTAACCCAACGCGGCGGTCGGCACGATGAAGGGTATGTCGGCGAAAGTGTCCAGAACGCTTAGCCACCTGGATTTGCCGCGGGTAATAAGCCAAGCGAGCGGGATACCAGCGAGCAGGTCTAAGGCGGCGACAACTAAGCCGATGATGAAAGAGTTCTTTATCGCTGTTAACGCGACGTTCATTAAGGCTGGCTGGTTGATGATGTTTTGGACGGTTGGGATTTTAATCAAGATGCCGAGGATGGGCGGAATAAGGATTAGAGCGAAAAACACGGCGACCGCGGAGAGATAGAGGGAGTACTTTAAGGGTTTTTTAGAGGACCATTTGTTTAGTGTGTTCCACAGTTTGCTAAGCACAGTCCAGCTCCCAATTCTTCAACGTCAGCTTGCTACAAAGCGCAAGGTAATGCATTCTTCAGATATATTAGCTGTTTCTTTAAACAGCAGTTCCCACCATATTTTCATGTTAGAATATATATTTTTGGTGTCAACACCCATAAGCTATAGTGGCGAGCACTTGGCGCCATAGTTGACAGAAAGCTTTATCGCAAAAAGCTGCCTCTGAACAACTTCGTGCAGGAAACCATCGGCAACATCATGACTGGGTTTTCAAAATCAATAAAATGGATGGAGACGGAGCTAGAAATGACCGAAGTGAAAATTGGGCGGTTGCCAGTCCCATCTGACGTTGACGCGCACGTTTACCCTTAGCTTACGACTTTTCGGAACATGTACAAAGTAGCGCTCAAAGTTATCACGGCGACCAGTGCGATTACGCCAAACGCTTGAAGCACCGTACTCCAGTTGTATCCTGAAGTCATAAGCACCCTTATGGCGTTGACGGCGTAGCTTATCGGGTTAAACATCGAAATATCTTGTACCCATTTTGGCATGAAACTAAGCGGAAACAAAGCCGTGCTAAGAAACAGCAGCGGAAACGTTAGAAACCCACCTATGGCAAAAACAGTTTCAGAACTTCTTGTCTTCATGCCTATTGCCAACGAAATTCCTGACCAAGCAAGCCCAAAGAAAGCAATTGTGAAGAAGATTAGCAGAATGCCAACGACGCCTGTTTTAACAAAGGCACCTAAAGCATACGCCAACCCTAATATTATGGCTGATTGGATTACCACCCTGAAAGCGTCACTTGTTAATCGACCCAGTAAAATAGCAGGCCGTTTGACGGGTGTCACAAGCATTTTCTGCAGATACCCAGAGTCAATATCAGCGACTATCGAGTTTCCCGACTGCAGAGCACTGCCAAACGCGTTTTGCAGAAGAATGCCTGCTGTAGCGAACTCCAGATAGCTTCCTCCAGGCAGAACAATCAAGCTACTGAATTTTGATAACAGTGAAGTGAATAGAACGAGAAAGATGATTGGCTGAAAAAGCGAGAAAAACAGCAGAATTGGGTTTCGGACAAGCTTTCGGAGGTACCGCACAAACAAGTAACGTGTGTCAGAAAAAAGCGTCATTTTTATCGTCTCCCACCAAACATCCTGCTTGGAGCCTTAACAAGTTCCTCGGCTCTTATTCTTCGACCAGTATGCTTCACAAAAACATCATCCAAGGACGGCTGCGAAAAAGTAACTGAGGTTAGACGGATGCCCGTGCTATCTAAGGCACGAACGATATCTGCAATTAACGCTGAAGCATTTTCTGCGTAGACGTTGATGCATTCTTCAGAATCCATTATTTCCTTGACGCCTGTCATGGTTTTAACAAGGTTTTTTGCCTTTTCGCGGTCGCGTTCGCAGTTTTCAAGCCCTATCCTGATGGAGTCAGCTCCCACTTCCCGTTTAAGCTCAGCAGGCGAGCCTTCAGCCACTATCTTGCCGAAATCAATGATTGCTAAACGATTGCACAGCTTATCGGCTTCTTCCAAATACTGCGTAGTAAGAAATATGGTTGTGTCTTCTTCTTTGTTTATTTTCTGCAAATAACCCCATATCGCAGTGCGGGACTGCGGGTCAAGCCCCGTCGTGGGTTCATCCAAAAACAACAGCTTCGGTTCATGCACAAGCGCCGTTGCCAAATCAAGTCGCTTCTTCATTCCACCCGAATAATTTCTTGCCCGTCTGTCTGCTGCAGATTCAAGCCCTACAAGCTTCAAAAGCTCATCCACCCGCGCCTTGAGTTTGGCGCCATTCATTTGCTGCAGATGCCCCTGAAGCATAACGTTTTCTCGCCCTGTTAGGTCACCGTCAACGGTTGTATCTTGACTTTGCACCCCGATGATTTTGCGGATGTCGTCCGCGCCGCTGAAGATGTCATGCCCCGCTACGGTTACAAACCCAGAGGTTTTTCGAAGGAGTGTCGTTAGAATTTTGATGGTGGTGCTTTTTCCTGCGCCGTTTGGACCCAAAAAACCGAAAAATTCCTGCTCTTTAACAGTGAAAGAGATGTCGTCGACGGCTTTTGTGCCATCAGAATAGATTTCAACAAGATTCTTCACAGTAATAATGTCTGCCATAAGCTGTCACTAGATAGGTTTGCATTTGATAAAATAACGTTATGTGACTGTTACCTTACAGCCACAGCACGAAGGCGATGAGGCAAGTATCTGAAGGGGCAAGCGACAAACAGCTTGATAAAGTCGGAAAGAAACGCAAATAAAGAAGAACGTGGATTAACATCGCCGCTGACTCTCAGAGTCAGAGTGTATGTGCGGTCGTAGTCTAGTTTGGTCTAGGACATCAGCCTGCCACGCTGACGACCCGGGTTCAAATCTCGGCGACCGCACCAAACCACCTTCCTATCCAGGTTCTCATGAAGGGAAAACCTTAACCTACAAACGGCGGATTGCTTGGAAATTTATTAACGGTGCTTCGCAAATATTTGTTTAAGATTATTTCATGGGTTTTTACTGTTTTAAGGAAAATTTGTATGGTCTTTCCGATTTATCTATCGTTATTACTCCGTTGATTACTAATCGATTCAGTTCTTTGCTAACAAAGCCTCTTGCCATCTTCATTTCTTTCGCAATATCTCCAATGGTGTTGTTTCCACTCCTAATTTGTCCAAGCAATGTTTTTTCCATCAGCTTTTGTTGTGCAGCTATCCTGAGAGGTTTTTCGATGAGAGAAGTAATTCTGTATTTCTCTTTTAGGTCTAGTAGCGTTTGATAAAGGCTGTCTTCCCAACAGATGCCGGATAATTCAGATTGATCTCTGCACTCTTGACTAATAACATCCCAATTAAGCCCCGATCGCGCGAGGACTGCAGTATCATCTAAGTCTGCCTCCCGTGAAGTAATGCTTTTGAATAGAAAAAGATCCTCCTCCGAAGAAATAAGAATTTTCAAGTTGGCGCCTTGATAGATTGCGTTTGCTCTCTTTTTCATCTCGCCGGAAAGTGTTAGCTTGCCGCAGACTTTGTTCAGGAATATGTCCCATCGGAAGCCTTCCAGGTTTTCCATTATAGCGTTTGTTTGCATTTCACTGTATGGTCTAGTGATAATCAGAGGATTTGGCGCGGTGTAGCCTAATGCTTCGAGGGCTGCTTTCAGTTTATTTAGATCGTTTCGGTTTGTAAGAATAACATCAATGTCTTTTGTGGCGTCTTTAACACCATAAAATGACATTGCGCCTCCGCCTATGAGGTAAAGCGTCAAAGACTGTTTTATTGACGCATCAAGTTTATCGAATTCCTGCTGCAGGTAATTCTTATCGAAAGAGCGTCTTTGATTCATTCAGCAATCACCAAGTAGTCCTTAGCTTTCGTCACGAATTCCTCCCATGTGGGCAATGAGCGATCTTTTGGTTGCATATGGGTTTCCAGAAAGTGAAAGAGCTTTGTGATTTCATCTGCAAGCCCAAACTTGCTGGCTTCTTGCAGTAGATAGGTTTTATCGATTTGTCGATAAGTTTTTTTGAGCAGCAAAAGAGCGTAGGTTTTGTACCTGACATTATTTGGTTCTATAAGCAGAGTATGCAGTAACGCATCTTCAAGTTTGAGCGTTTTCTTGTTTGTTGAGTAAAAGTAGTAATCAAATTCAGAAATTAAGGGGAGGTTATATTGAGGAAAAACCGAAATAGCTGTTTTGAAAAAATTGTGAAGGGCTGGCTTGGTCTCATTTGGGACTCTTATCAGAAACTCCGTGTCTTTTTGCCAGAGAATTGTCGAATTTTCCGAGAATCCACGCGCAAGTTTGTTTGTGAAGAACTTTTGGTATTCACATAAGAAATCAATTAGAAGATTGAATTGTGGATTAATTACGTTTGTTGGTGTGATTATTCCTCTAGCTTTTAGATTTCTAAGGTGTCGCCATAGAGTGTTTTTTGGGGTGATTACAAGATTTTTGTTATTATCTGATAACTCATATAGGATTTGGAGGGCTTTCCCGCTCAATAGGTTATCCCAGTCAACGTAGTCGTACGTTGAGACTAAATCTCTTAGAAGTGTTGCGTGTTTGAAATCAGCAACAAATGCCTGTTTTTTGTTATTTTTTTTGGCTGTTCTTGCTAGCCCTTTTGTTTGGAGTTTTCGCAAATTATATGAAAGAAGTGATGGGCTGATATTGAGCACAGTTTCTATCGAAGAGAGTTCGTTTTTTCCTTTCGCTATCTCTTCAAAGGTTTTTAATTCTGCTTTACTGAAGGAGTACTCGGGACTTGTAGTTTTCATAAGTTCCATTATATTGAAATACTATAAAAGCTTTTCAATCTTATGGAACTTCAAAAGTTTAAACCACTGATTAAACAATCACTTCTTCTCAAAGTCTATTTTGGTCTAGGACATCAGCCTGCCACGCTGACGACCCGGGTTCAAATCTCGGCGACCGCACCAAAACAACCCTTTTTCACATTCAAGCCAGCGTTAACCAGCCTAAGCCAACTAAACTCCAACTTCTGAGCCATGTGCACGGTCTATTTGGTGGCGTTTAATGCATTAATTTATAAATTCACGAATCCATTAGAAATGAGACCCGAAATGAAATTAAGAAGAAAGAAATCTGGAGATTCTTCCGACCAACAAGAACCACAGAAAAAAAAGCCAAAAGGTCTCGAAGCCGTCAAATTTGAAGTTTCTGAAGACAAAGCGAAGCTTTTTTTGTCGCCGAGGGTTTGGGTAAGAAGCATGCGCCACGGAGGAAGCTGAGCGGATGAATAAATCACGGTTAAGCATAGTCTTAATAGCCTTAATGGTTAGTTCGTTGGTTTTATTTGGCACTGGCTCAGGTAACGGGCATATGTATGCTTTTGGTGCAATTCCTTTGGCTGCTCCGAGCGTGTCTGCTTCGCCTGGTGCAGTGGATCAGGGTCAGACTAGCAGTTTGACCTCTACTGCAGTGACGTCGGGCACTTCTCCTTACATGTATCAGTGGTTTGAGATGGCTCCTGGCGGAAGCTACGCTAAGGTAGGTACGAATTCTACGAGTTACAACTTTGCGACCGCGGGTTCTACGACTGCGGGTAGTTGGAGTTTCATTCTTCAGGTGAATGACAGCGCGAGTGCAGCGATAAATTCTACTGCGGTTTCTGTTACGGTGGATTCTGCTTTGGTTGCTTTGACTGTGACGCCTGTTCCTGCCGTGGTTGATCAGGGTCAAACTAGTAGCTTGACTTCTACGGCTGTTTCGACTGGCAGTGGCGGGTATATTTATCATTGGATGGAGATGGCTCCTGGCGGAAGCTACGTTGCGGTGGGTACGAATTCAGCGAGTTTCAGTTTTGTTACTTCTGCTTCTACAGCTACGGGTGTTTGGAGCTTTAAGCTTCAGGTAACTGACAGTACGGGTGCAACGATAAATTCCACTGCGACCACGATTAAGGTGGATTCTGCTCTTGTTGCCCCGGCGGTGACATCTGCTCCGGTTAAGGTTTACCAAGGCCAGACTTCGGTTTTGTCCTCTTCTGTAGTGACTACTGGATCTGGGGGTTACACGTATCAGTGGTTTGCGAAGACTTCAAACGGAAGCTACGCTGAAGTTGGTACGGATACTACGAGTTACAACTTTAGCACTACGAAGTCTACGACTACGGGTAGTTGGAGTTTCATACTTAAGGTAACTGACAGTACAGGTGCAGCGATGAATTCCACTGCGGCATTAGTGACTGTTAATGCGCGTGCTACACTGCCCCTTTTGGCAATTTACCTGTTGATTATCATCGTCATAATAGCGGTGGTCCTAATAGTAATCCTGTTTGCTTGGCGCAAGCGCGCCCGTAAAGTAAGCGCAAAGAAAAATCAACCCGCCGATGAAGCTATTCAGAAGAAACAACCCGCCAATGTCGGTGTTGAGGTAGCCAAAGTTGAGATTGCTGATAATACAGTGAAGTTTTTTGTTGCAAAAGGGCGCACTAAAAAAAGGTGGGTTATTGTTAAGGAAATTCCTGTTCTTGAGATAGAGCACATTGAAAGTTCCGACAACCAGTTAACCGTCACATGGAAAGGCGTCGCTGACTCGTTTTATTCAAAGGATAAAACTGGCTCGTTCACCGCGCTGGTGGAGCAGGTCAACGGGATACTTGAAGAACAACGCGCAAACCAACAGAAAACAGCCGAAGAAAACGAGAAAAACAGCCAAAGAAGAACCGAGTTGGAGGCGGTGGTCAACAAATTAATCCTCATAGTTGACTCATCGTTCGACGTGCTGATTGGGCTGCAGGATAAGCGGATAGGCTGGCAGCAGATAGAAGTCTTCGCAAACGGGTTGAGCGAAAACCTGAATTTCACTGGGCAAAGCATTCCGCCTCTGACGTTGGAGTACTCGAAAATCGGATCCGCTGTGAAAGCGCAGGTGCCGAGGGATGCTTCAAAGGAAGCGTACGACATCTTGAAAGCAGCTTTCGGGTACTTCGACGGTTTAAAGCCTGAAGAAGACATCAAAGAGAACCCGCTGAATTTTCAGACGACCAAAACATTGATTTCCGCGTATTTCATGTTAAACGACCTTTTGCTGGGCAGGTTCGTAGGCGACAAAAACAACAGCAGAGAAATCGGCGAGCTTGAAGCGGCGCTGCAAAGTTTGGCTGAGGTTAACTTCAAAGTTGATGTTGAAGCGCTTAAGGGCAGCATCGGCGTAGAGGGCGAAAAGCAAACTGTCATTGATGAAAGCCGCGCAGTTTTCAAGGAACAGCTGAAGAAGCTTTCTGAGCTTGCCTTCATAGTGAAAGAAAGTTCTGTTCAAGCTTCAGAAACTCAGCCCTTAGAAGAGTCGCCTTCGGAAGACTTGCAGCCGCTGGTATCGTAAACCTTCAGATATTAGAAAAGATAATTAGCAATACGTATGGATATGACTCTACTGCGATATTACTTGAAGATTCGCTAGCTTTATCTATAAAGCATCTCAATATGGAGTCCAGACAAGTGGGGGATAAGTAGATTGGCGAAGAATCCACAATCAAAGGATGACTCATTAGAAGCCTTAGATTTTATCGTAAACGTCCTAAAAGAACATGAAAAAGACCTGGACAAACTGATTAACGAGTTAGCAACTGTAACCGAGCAGCTTGGGGAAACAGGCGACCTCGGCGGCAAAGTAGAAAAAGTCGAAGAGAAAATGACCAGTTTACAGAAGGAAGTCACCAACCTGATGAGTTACATTTCAGGCGTCGGACCCAGAGAAGCATTACCGACGGCAGCCAATGAGCCACCGCAAACGATGCCGGTAGCTTCGCTGACACAAACGCAAACGGGCGGTCCATCAGTGATTTTGAAGTGCAAGCAATGGGAAGACTTCCAAAACTTAGCGTTCCAAGCTCAAACCCTGTCTTTCAGCTACAAGGAAGAAGACAAAACATTCCAAGCAGATGCATTGAAAGGAAACAAAATAATTACCTACAGCGGCACGCTTCCAAAGTTCTCGCAGATTCTAAAAGCTTGGCTTTCAAAGGAACTCAACATTCAGGAAAAAAGCATACTTGAAGGCGTCTTAGCTATAGGCTAAATCTGAATCCCCAATTCCTAACGCTTATATTCACTTTGAAGCAACTTAGCTCTTGTCAGTGATGGAGGGCTAGTTGAGGTTGAAGGCTAAACCACTAAGCCAAAAAGTTTTTTCCGTTTTCGAAGCCTTCTCCTTTCTCCTCGATGACGGATGGCAATGGTAGCCAACATACAAGACAGCCCTCCAACACCAACATTCTAAGCAAAATTCGGTCTACAGATACCAAACCGTAGCAGGGCGGCAGGTGGTTAACTGTACCAAACCTTATATCCAATCGGCAACATCGTAGATTCAGGTTGATTTGTATGGCTGTAGACGTTTCAAGAACAAAGAAACCGAAGCTGCCCAAAAAGCGGTTGCTTAAGAAAATAAATAGAAGATAAACACCCAATCAAGCGCCGCCTTCTGCTAGCCTTCCGACGATTAGCGTTAATCAGGCTAAACGCTGTCAGTTCTTCCAGCAGAAAAGTCATTTAAAAAATAGAGTAGTTAGGGAAAATAGAACTCCCCGAGGCAAGCCTCGGGGTTCTCCGCCTTAGCCGCGCTATTCCTCTTGTTCTTCGCGTATGTAATGCCTAACCGCTTCCAGGTCTAATCCGCCAACGGTGTTTACGCAGTACCCACTCGCCCACAAGCTCCCATTCCACAAAAACTTCTTAATCTCCGGAAACTCCTCAAACAAAGCCCTCGCCGTCAAACTCTTCAAAGTTCTAACCACATCAGGCAACGCATTTCTAGGCTCCAGCCTCACCAGCAAATGTATATGGTCTGGGTTAACCTTAAGCTCGTCAACGCCATACCCGTACTTCTCAGCCACTTCAACAATAACCTGCCTGGCTCTCTCACCCACCTTGCCCTCCAACACATGCCTGCGGTACTTTGGGATCCAAACAATGTGGTAGTAAAGGTTGTGGACGGTATGAGCTCCCGCATCCATCTCCATGCCATTCTCGCCGTAGCAGGGGTAGAGCCACGGACAGCTTTAAGGTTTCGACGTTGGCGTTAAGTGGGGGAATTCACCCCCGGGGCAAGCCCCGGGGTTCTCTTCCCCCACACCCAGAAATAGACGCCAATTCAGAATTACTTGGGTGTTGTCAAGTACTTGAGGTGGAACGGTTTGATTACGATTCCAGTTTTCAAGTCAGCGTGGAAGGTTTGGCTTTCGACAACCCAGTCAGACAACTCTGAATCGTGAGCTCTTATGAACTCGGCGAAATTCGAGAAGTCTTCATGAAGTGAAATGCAGACTGCATCCCAACCCATGCCTCTTCCATCCAAAACCAATATTACGCTGGGCTGTTTCAGGTACCAATCCTTCATTTTCTGTAATGCTTCATTTTTCTCGTCGCCTGTCTTGAATTTGAGTTTGCTTTTTAGAAAAGTGAAGGCTGCTATCTCAAATCCTATTTGCCCAAACTTTGGGATAACTGTGTACCCTTCAATGAAGTTATCTTCAAGCATAGCTCTTCTTCGAGTAACTGTAGGTTGGGATACACCTAGGGATTTGGCAAGTTGCCTATCGCTTCTATGTGAATCCTTCATTAACTCAAAAAGTATTTTGTAATCTATAGGTTTCAGTTCTTTCATTGCAACCAACTTTTACCAAACATAGCGTTTTTGTTATCATATATAAATCTTGACAATAATTTTACACAAATTTGAAGGTGTTCAACATAGCAACATGTTGCATTGAATCATTCAATAAGGAGCTGTAAAACGTTCTCTTTGATTCCACTTTTCGGTCTATTCTTTTAGAGTTTTATATTCCGTTTATATTCCGTCATGGTTATTAACTGCAATAGCCCAACATTTCGCTTTAACGCTCCAAGTACAACTGCTAAATTGATGTTTACTGCTTGGGCACTCTTTTGGGCACAAAAAGCACCGAGTTAATTTAGGAGTTGCATAAAGAGATACTTTTAAGAGAAAAAGCAGGTATAGAACACGTTAGGAGACTCAAAGTAGATGTCACCCCAAATCTTAAGTGAAGTTGAAAAGGAAGTCACCGAACTCCTCTGTAACCTTATACGAATAAACACAACCAACCCCCCAGGCAACGAAACAGTCGCAGCAAACTACATTGCCCGTTACTTGGGCAAAGATGGATTCAAGACAGAAGTTATTGAATCTGCGTCTGGAAGAGGCAGCGTAATTTCACGGCTCAAAGGCACAGGGGAAAAACCCAGCCTTCTTTTACTGTCACATCTTGATGTGGTTGCAGCTAACCCGCAAGAATGGACCGTTGAACCGTTTGCTGGGGTAGTTAAGGACGGCTACGTTTACGGCAGAGGCGCCTACGACATGAAATCCATGACAGCCATCGAAATCATGGTCATGAAGCTTCTAAAGAAAAATCATGTTCATCTTAAAGGCGACGTGGTTTTGGCGGGCACCGCGGACGAGGAGCAGGGCGGAGAAGAGGGAGCAGGCTGGCTTCTGAGAAATTACAAGGAAAAGGTTTGGTGTCCCTTCGTCATCAATGAGGGCGCAGGACTAGCTTTCGCGTCAAAGAAGGGTTATGTTTTCCCGGTGCAGACGGCAGAGAAAGGGATAATTTGGCTCAGGGTAAAGGCGAAGGGGACGCCTGGTCACGGCTCGATCCCTAACACGGCAGACAACGCCGTGCTGCGGATGAACAAGGTTGTCGATAGACTCGGGAATTACAAAGCCCAAACTGTCTATGTACATACCTTAAGAGAGTTCCTTGCCGAAATGGGAAAACAAGACCCCGAACTGCAAAAAACTTTTTCCCATTTGCTCGATGAACCAGAGCGAAGCGAACAGATTTTGGATGAATTGGCGAAGAAAGACAGGGCGTTAGCTGAAGAAATTCGTCCTCGAATAAAAATGACCATTGCCCCCACGATGATTCGGGGAGGCGTCAGAGAAAACATTATTCCTTCAGAATGCGAGGCGGTGTTTGATTGCAGAATTCTTCCTGGGCAAAACGTCGATGAAACCGTGGCTTTAATCAAGGGTTTGCTCAAAGACGTTGGATTAGACAAGCTTACTTTCGAGTTCATTCAGATTCATGGCGGTTCAGAATCGCCGACAGATAATCCACTGTATGGCGCACTCAGCGATGTTCTGAAGGAGTTTGAAAACGTCGCAGGGGTCACCCCGACGCTGACTACGGGAGGCACGGATTCACGGTACTTCAGGGAAATGGGAAGCGTATGCTACGGTATCCAACCCATGATTCCTGATGAACCAAACGATCAACTGGAAAGAAGAATGCACGGGATCGACGAACGCATAACAATCGAAAATCTTGTTTTCGGAACAAGCGTGCTATACGAAGCCGTGAAGCGGTTCATGAGCTAAAAGCTGAAACTTCGCTTTTTTGGGACAACAGCTACTTCCTTTTCTGCATGAGCGAACGAATGCTTGAGAACGCGATGTACAGAAGATAAAAGGCGCAGAAGAAAGTCAATCCTATCTCAGAGTTCAAAATTATTGGGTTCTTTTCGATTCCCAGGAAGGCGCCTTGAGAGGATATTCTAAGAAAGACTAGAAATTGGAGAAACACGCTTCCCGCCAGGCAACCGATGCCTGCGCTGTGAAAAGCCAGCTTTAAACCAAAAGCATGGCTGGTGGGCTTGCCATTTGCCATTGTTTAAAAATCCTCTTAGCTCATTTAGGAAAAAGCAGTTGAAAGAACAGAAGTGAGCCGTTTATCATAAAGATTTGTTGTAGTCAAATGTTACTCACTTATCGATTGTCAATTAACTTTTTTTCTCGACACATTGAATCGTTGCTCAAGCAAAAGCTGCTTGATATGCAAAAACTTAAAATTGCATGTCGGCGAAGTGAATCGGGGTAAAAATGCCAAGAAAATCTCTCGCTTTAGCGCTTGTCGCAGTATTGGTATTCTCTATGTCTTTTGCGTTTGTCCTGCCAAATGTACTTGGCCCCGCGAAAACAAGCAATTCCGAGAAATACGCAGGTTACATCCAGCTTCAACTCTACAACAACACAAACTATCAAGGACAAATCGGAAGCTACAACTACGTCTTCATTTACTATCCGACAACAAACGTCAAAGGCCAAACAGTTGAAGGATCCCTCTCAGTATACAGACAAGGCATCGCAACTCCCACAGCGTTCCCACTAACCACAAATACATCGCACGATTATTATGGAATAACGTTTGCCATAACAAAAATCAGCGACAACTACATCACCGTGATGGTAAAAGCGATCTAAAAACCCAGAAAAAACGCGAAGATAGAAAAAAAAAGAAAACTATTTTAACTTTTGCTAAACAAAAAAGAAATGCTGATTTTTCTTCCCAAAAAAGGAAGAAAATTTGGGGTTTTGGGGAAGTTGGTTGTGTTCGGCGGTTTTATTGGGCTTTTTGGCGTCGTCTGCTGAGCATGAGACCTGCTGCTGCGACTACTACGGCAACTACGACTACGATTGTGACCACGTACCATAGTGTGTTTGAAGTTGGCGGAGGCGTAGGTGATGGAGTTATTGTTGGTGTCGGTGTCACGAAGGTTATTTTGACTTGGTGTGTGCTGAAGTGTGTTGTGAACCAGACGTAGTAGTTTGTTCCGTCTTGGCTGAAGCCTTGGTTTGCTGATAGTTGACCGTCTATGTAGACCGACGGGGTGTTGCCTAAGGGTATCATTGACTTTGGAAGTGTAATGTTGACGAAGCCTGAGGTTCCGCTTTGCCCGGTTATTGTGAAGGTTACTTGTGTTGTTGAGTCGCTTGGTATAGGTGTGATTGTCAGGTCAGACAGGGTTGCGTTGCCGACGTATTGCACGCTGTAAGTTGAGTTGGTGGAGGTTACAGTTGCTTGTACTGTGACAGGTACCGTTAAGCTGATGGGTGCGAAGCTTGCAGTGATCGTGTGACCGCCCTGAATGCTGCTGAATTCGTATGATGTTGGGGCTCCAACTGAGGAGCCGTCAACTTTAACGTCTGTGATGTAGAATCCTGAGGTTGGGGTTATAGTGAAGGTTTTGCTTGAACCGTAGTCTACAGTGCTTGTGCCGGGGCTTATTGTTCCATCGTTGGATTGAGTCACCTTAATCTGGTAGGTTATCAACGCGAAGTTGGCGGTGACCGTTCCAGGTCCGCTTACCGTTACTGTTGTGTATGATGAAGTTGCGCTGGCGATTTGGTTTGATGAGCTTGACCAGGAGCTGAATGTGTATCCAGTGCTTGTTGAGCTCGATATGGAGATTGTGCCAACGGTTTCCCATTGCGTGCCTGTGGGTGAGACTGATCCGCCTGCTGAGGGGCTAACGTTGAAGGTGATTTGGTATTGGTGAGTGTATAAGGGCACGATGGTAAGTGTGGCTGAGACTGTTCCGATTATGCCGTTTGATGGAACCCACTGTTGAGTGCCGCTTGTGATGGTGTTGTTGACGGCCCATGTTGAGCCTGCATCTAACCAAGGTGACTGCGTGGTTGTCGTTAAGGTCAAGCTGAAGGCACTGCTTCCGAATTGGGTTCCAGTTAGGATTATGCTGGAGGTTGGTGTCGAGTTGTCTGATGTGGTGTAGTTGGCTGGGATTTTGTACTGGTTGTAGTATGATGGGTTAGTTGTTGTGGCTGCAGTTACTGATGAGAGTACAGTGTAGGTTCCTGCGTCCGCTGAAGTTACAATCCACCGTTCGTTGCTGCTAACTATGGGGCTGTTGTATGTGACTGCGGAGTTAGCGTCGGACCAAACTGTACTTGTAGCGCCGGTGGCCGGAGTAGCGGTAGCAGCACTACCAAACGTAGTGTACGACACAATGTTGGTTATTGTGGGCGAGCCGGCAGGAGTGTTAGCAATCGAATACTCCAAAGTCAACAGGAACTGGTGGTAATATGTTGGATTCACTGTCTGAGCGCTTGTGACTGCTGATAGCACAGGTGCGCCTGGTGTCCCGCCTAATGCGACGACAGATCCTGCACCGTAGCTTGTTATCCAGCGTTGACTGCTTGTTGAGCCGCCAAGTCCTGCAAATGATGGATACGTGTAGTAAACAATTGAATAACCGGCTGCACCTTCATCTACCCAATTACTGCTTGAACTGTCCGTTGAAGCAGCTTGGCTTTGATATGTGCCATATTGCAAGTAATTAGCGGTTGGAGACGTTGGATTACCGCCGCCAGATACTGTGTAGCTGAAAGTCAGATAGTACTGGTGATAGTAGTAGGGTGAGATGGTGACCGCGCTGTTAACGGTGCCAGTAGTGCCTGAAGTTGCAGCCCAGCGTTCAGTGCCAGAACCAGCAACGATCGGGTGACCGTTGTTTACGGACCAGGGATCGTTGGCGTCAAGCCAGCCTGTTTGAGCGGTGGTGGTTAGCGTCAACTGGTAGCCGTCGTTGCCAAACTGGTAGCCTCGTAGAAGGACGGTTGCGGAGGGTGTGCTGCCGTCTGAGGTGCTGTAGCTAGCTGTGAATTCATATTGGTGGTAGTACACTGGAGCAATCGTGACGGCGCCGTTTGCTGTGCCAGAACCTATGTTGGCATCCCAACGTTCTGTTCCAGAGCCAGCAGTGACAACAGTGGGTTGCAGTGACCATGCGCCAGGAGCATCAATCCATAGCTGCTGAGGAGTAGTTGTCAGATAAATCTGTCCTGTCCATGAGCCAAAACGCCACGCGTCCAATTGTATGCTTCCAGGCAGTGTACTGCCGTCGGAGGTGCTGTAGCTTACGGTGACCTCAAACTGGTGATAGTAGGCTATTGTTAAGGAGTAGGAGCTTGAAACCGTTTGGCTGCCGCTTGAGAGAGTGTACCATCGTTCTGTTGTGGCGCTTGTTACAATGTTTGTTGGGTAGGTAAGGGTTGTTCCAGCGTCAAGCCATGCAGATTGTGGTGAAGTTGTTAAGGTCAAAGTGAAACCGGTGTTGCCGAACTGGGTGCCGCTTAAGACGATGTTGCTTGAGGGCATCGTGCTGTCTGAAATGCTGTAGCTTGCTGTTATGAGGTATTGGTGATAGTAGGTGTAAGCGATTGTTTGAGTGGCGGAGACGGTGCCTGATGTGGGTGACTGGTTTGTTTGCCAACGTTCAGTGCTGCCTGAGCCAGTAAGCAGGTTAGTCACAGTCCATGAAGCGCCATTGTCAAGCCAATAAGCCGTAGCCGTACCCGTCAAAGACGGAGTATAAGCAACGCCAAACTGCGTAGACGTTAGAGTCGGAGCAGTCGGAGAGCCGCCACCACTCACAGAGTAGCTCAACGTGAACGCAAACTGGTGATAGTACAGCGGGGATATCGTTACGACGTTAGTGTATGATAGTACACCTGTGTATGCTTGGACAGTTTGCCAGCGTTCAGTGCCTGAGCCTGCAAGGATCGGGTTAGTCATCGACCAAGTGGAGCCGGCGTCAAACCAGTAGGGTGAAGATGTAATGGTTAGCGACTGCGCGATTGGTGAACCGAACTGGTTAGCTGTGAAGGCTGGTGCTACCGTCGGTGTGGTGAAGTCAGATGTGGAATAGCTGAGCATCTCGGCGAATTGGTTGTAGTATATTGGGTTAATCGGTGATGTAACTGGGCCTACGCTGGCTGCAACGGTCGATTTACCGCTTGAGATTGCCAGGTTTGTCTGCCAGCGCTCGCTGGAGCTTGACCCAGTTAAAGGATTAGTGTATGTAACGGGTGTGCCTGCGTCTGCCCAGTCGTTAGCTGAGTTTCCGGTTGTGGCAATCATGGTTTGGGCTACACCGAACTGCGTGTAGTAAACGGTTGGGGCAGATGAGCCTGAGGCGCCGCCGCTTACAGTGTACTCAAACACTACTAGGAATTGATGGTAGTAGTTTGGAGCTATTGTGGCTGCGCCTGAGATCGTGCCTGATGTGCCTGATGTTGCGTCCCAGCGTTGGTTGCCGCTGTTAATCGGGTTGTTGACGCTCCAAGCTGATCCTGCGTCAAGCCATACTGTTTGTGTGGTGGTGGTTAGGGTCAAGGTGAATGCTGAGTTCCCGAACTGTGTCCCTGAGAGCACGACGTTTGAGAATGGTGTGGAGCTGTCAGTGGTGCTGTAGCTGGCTGAAACTTGGTACTGGTGATAGTACATTGGAGCAATCGTGATTGCACCTGAAACTGTACCAGAAGCGCCCGAAGCAGCGTCCCAGCGTTGAGTGCCGCTAGTGATTGGGTTGTTAACGCTCCAAGCTGTGGTAGCATCCAACCAGATGTTCTGAGCAGTCGTTGTCAGAGTCACTGTGAAAGCAGAGTTACCGGACTGAGTACCGCTTAGGACTACTGAGGCTGAAGGAGTAGAAGTGTCTGAGGTACTGTAGCTTGCTGTAACTTTGTACTGGTGATAGTACAGTGGAGACACAGCTGAAGATGCGCCTACAGTTCCAGAGGTTCCAGAGGTAGCAATCCAATGTTCAGCGCTTGAAGCCGTAATCGGGTTATTAACGCTCCAAGCTGTGGTAGCATCCAACCAGATGTTCTGAGCAGTCGTTGTCAGAGTCACTGTGAAAGCAGAGTTACCGGACTGAGTACCGCTTAGGACTACTGAGGCTGAAGGAGTAGAAGTGTCTGAGGTACTGTAGCTTGCTGTAACTTTGTACTGGTGATAGTACAGTGGAGACACAGCTGAAGATGCGCCTACAGTTCCAGAGGTTCCAGAGGTAGCAATCCAATGTTCAGCGCTTGAAGCCGTAATCGGGTTATTAACACTCCAAGCTGTGGTAGCATCCAACCAGATGTTCTGAGCAGTCGTTGTCAGAGTCACTGTGAAAGCAGAGTTACCGGACTGAGTACCGCTTAGGACTACTGAGGCTGAAGGAGTAGAAGTGTCTGAGGTACTGTAGCTTGCTGTAACTTTGTACTGGTGATAGTACAGTGGAGACACAGCTGAAGATGCGCCTACAGTTCCAGAGGTTCCAGAGGTAGCAATCCAATGTTCAGCGCTTGAAGCCGTAATCGGGTTATTAACACTCCAAGCTGTGGTAGCATCCAACCAGATGTTCTGAGCAGTCGTTGTTAAAGTCACGGTGAATGCTGAGTTACCGAACTCTGTTCCTGATAAGATGACTGCTGCGGAGGGTGTCGAGCTATCAGAGGTGCTGTAGCTTGTCGAAAACGCGTATTGGTGGTAGTATTGTAGGGCTATGGTGGTTACGGCGCTTGAAGCCAGTGAGCCTGAGGCTGTTTGTACATCCCAACGTTCGGTTGAGCTTGAGCTGCCGAGTGGATTGGTTGCAGCCCATGAGGCACCCGCGTCGAACCAGTAGCTTGTAGGCGTCGTCGTCAAGACCTGACCTGTGGAAGAACCGTATTGGTTAGCTGTGAAGGTTGGAGCATCAGGTGAACCGCCACCAACCACGCTGTATGATAAGATGTCGTTGAATTGGTGGTAGTATTGTAGCACAAAGGCTGCGACGTTGGTGTATGACAGGACGCCTGTGAATGCTTGGGTTGTTTGCCAGCGTTCAGTTGAACCTGAGCCGCTGAGTGTCTGGGGCATTGACCAGGAGGCGCCTGCGTCAAACCAATAGTTCGTGGGCGTCGTCGTTAAGACTTGTCCGAACGGAGAGCCCAGGTAGAAGGCTGTGAATGTTGGGGCTGCTGGTGAGCCGCCGCCGATTACGCTGTACGATAGCAGGTCGTAGAACTGGTGGTAGCACTGGAGCGCGATTGTGGTTACGGCGCTTGAAGCCAGTGAGCCTGAGGCTGTTAGGACTTGCCAGCGTTCGTTGCTTGTGGAGGTGCCCAGTGGGTTAGTTGAGGCCCACGTCGCGCCTGCGTCGAACCAGTAGCCGGTGGGGTTCATCGTCAGGACTACGCCGTTGGATGTGCCGAACTGGTTAGCCGTGAATGTTGGGGCTGTAGGCGAGCCGCCGCCGATCAGGCTGTATGAGAGGACTTCTAAGTACTGGTTGTAGTAGGCAACGTCGGCCGTTACGGCGCTTGTTACTGAAGCAACCGCAGTGTGTGTACCCGAATCTGATGAGGTGACCATCCAGCGTTCAGATCCTGAAGTGATCGGGCTTACATATGTTACTGGGAATGATGCGTCGGACCAAACTTGGCTGGAAGTGTCTAAGGCTGGAGTTGCGGTGGTTGTTGAGCCGAAGGTGTAGTAGGTAACGATGTTTGCTACTGATGAGGGTACGCCTGAGTTGACGACATGGTACTGTAAGGTTACCAGCCATTGCTGGTAGTAGTACGTTGAAATAACCATGTAGCCTATCGTTGACGTTACGCCTGAGTCATATTGGGTTGCCCAACGTTCAGTTGATCCTGAGCCTGGGAGTGTGCTCGGTAAGCTATATGATGAGCCCGCGTCAAACCAGTAGAAGGTTGGCGTTGTTGTTAATACTTGTCCGTACGATGAACCATAGAGATTAGCCGTGAACGTTGGCGCACTGGAGCCAGTTGATGATCCGACTATGCCATAGGATAGCTCATCATTAAACTGGTGGTAGTAGGTGTAACTCATTGTGTCGGTTGAGCTTACTGTGCCGGAGAAGATTCCAGCGGGGTTTGCTTGCCAGCGTTCGTAGGTGGTGGGTGAAAGCGGGTTAGTTACGCTCCATGAGGCACCGTTGTCAAGCCAGTATGCCGTAGCCGCACCTGTCAAACTTGGGTTGTACGGTGCGCCGAACTGAGTAGATGTCAAAGTTGGAGCAGTTGGGTTGCCGCCGCCGCTTACTAAGTAACTTAAGGCAAACGCGAACTGGTGATAGTACGCGGATTCTGAAAGTGTGCCGCTGCCTGAAACTGCCAGAACAGTTGGTGAAGTCGCTAGAGCCCAGCGTTCAGTGCCTGATAAGGCAGTTGCCGTCACGTAGCTGACTTTGGCTGCGCCTGCGTCAACCCATGTGGCTGCTGCTGGAGTTACTCCGCCTGAGCCGTCAGAGGTGATTGGTTGGCTGACGCCGAACTGGGAGTAGCTGCCGACGGTTAAGCCATTATCTATGTATGTTCCGTCGTTTGTGACTGAGTAGCCGAAGGTGACTTGGTACTGATGATAGTATGGTTCGTTGATGACGGTGAAGGTGTCGATGTTTACGCTGACTGGTGAAATGACCAGTGCCCACTGCTCTGTGCTCGAGTATGCTACGGTGTTGAATGTGACTTGGGCGATGCCTGCGTCAACCCATCCTGAGGCAGGTGTGATTGCGCCTGAAGAGTCAATTGACAGGGTTTGGGTTACGCCGAATTTCTGGAATGAACCGACGATTGAACCTGTTGGAATCGCGCTTGTGTCCTGTGTGGTGTACAGGAAAGCAACGCTCCACTGGTGGAAGTATGGTGGATCAGCTGTCATGTCGGAGGCGCTGACGTGGGCGATTACTGTATGGGTTGGTCCGATGTCGCTTGCGTCTATCATGTAGCGTTCGTGGCCTGAAATTGAAACTGGCGAAAGATAGGTCACTGCGGTAGTGGCGTCTGCCCAGTCGGTGCCAGAATGGCCCGAACCTGTGACCCAAGTGCTGGTGGTTCCTTGAAGGTCGCCGACATTGTCGGTTGACAGGTGTAGTGTGTTGCCGAACTGCTGGTAGAACACTAAGTTTGGCTGGTTTGATATGGCTGTGCCATCGTTGGCCGAGTAGTCGAAGGATACGAGATACTGGTGGTAGAAGTATTGGTTGACTGTGGTGGAATTAGTGATGGTTTGGTAGAAGGGTGAGAGGTTGGTTAATACTGCCCACCGTTCATTGCTGACTGAGAAGGCGTTCCAAGTGAAGAATTGCAGCGTGTTAGTGCCTGCATCTACCCAATCGTTGGCCGGAACATAATTGTAGCCGAACTCGGGTGAATAGGAATATGTAGCCTGGTATCCACCATACCAAGATACAGACCATATATCTCCGCTGTTTGAGCCGAATTGCGTGTATGAGCCGATTTGAGTATAGTACCATGCCCCTGGAGAGTTAGGGTCCTGAATATTGCTGCCGTCGCTTGTTGTCCAGCTGAAAGTCATGAAGTACTGGTGATAGTATGTTGCGCTTACACTGTTTATGGTTGCGCTGTACTCAGTGTCAAGCGTAGCCCACTGTTCGGTTCCTGATGAGCCGCCTAGCGTGAACGGATAATAGACTGTGGAGCTTGCGTTGACCCATTCGCTTGGCCAACCTGCAGATGTAGCCGTGACAGTGCTGTAGACACCATTGTCATAGTAACCTACCAGTGGTTCGCTGTACCCTGAGCCTGCTGGTGTATTCGCAATTGAGTATTCGAAAGTCATCCAGTACTGCCTGTAGTATACGACGTTTGCTGTGCCTGTGGCGTGTATGGGGGATGTTAAGCCGCTTGTGCTGTGAACGACGAATTGTTCGCCGGTGATTCCGCCGACTGGAGTAGACCAGCTGAATGTTGTTCCGTCGTCAACCCACACGCTGGTAGGCAATGAGTTATAATCGTATGTGCTTGCTCCAAGTGTTAGGACAGTGTTGGATCCAGCGTCGCTGTCGATGCCTGTCTGGGAGAAGGATACTTGCCATTGTGTAACGTAGTTGCCTGTTAATGTGCCAGCGGCAGAAACCGTGATAGTGTCAGATTGGGCAGTATCTAAACCCGAAGTTGAATCCCAACGGTACTGTTCGCCAGAGTTAGTGCTCGTAACTGGGCTAACGAAAGAGTAGCTAAGCGAAGCACCATTATCAACCCAGATTGAATCGCCAGAAACACTAATCGGGTTGGAACCTGAGTATGAACCGCCAGAAACACTCCAGGACACCAAGTTACCTGAAGCATCAGCAGCCAAACCTGAACTGCCAAAGGTCACTTGCCACTGGATTACATATTGGGCAGAGAGGGTGCTTGGTGCAGAAATGGTGTCCGTGCCGCTTTGACCTGTGTCCAAACCCCAAGTGCCAGTCCAACGGTAGCGCTCGCCTGAGTTGCTGCTTGCAATGTTGGTTTCGAACGAGTAACTTAGTGAAGCGCCGCTGTCAACCCATATGTACGTAATAGAGGAAGTATCAACTGTTATCGGGTTTGAACCTGAGGCTGAGCCGCCGCTGACGCTCCAAGTTGCTAAGTTATAGCCATTTGCGAGGCTGGAGATGCCCCATGGGTCAAAGATTACTTTGTACTGTGTCTTGTATGTGCCTGTTACGGTTACTGGACCTGAAAGCCCTGTAACAGGTGAAGAGTCAGTGCTTGTCTTAACGTACTGTACGCCAGCAGAGCCTGGAACAGTTGCTGTGAAGGAGTAAGTCACCGAGCCGCTGGTAGCGTCAACCCAAACACTGTAAGGCAAATCAGCCAGAGCTTCATCGGAGCCGCCAACGTTTACAACGGTGCCTGAAGCGTCACCGCCTAAACCACTTGTAGTGAAAGTTACCAGATACTGAGTCTTATAATCAGCTGTCAAAGTAAGCGGGCCAGTCATAGATACAGAAGAACGCGGGTTACTCATGGACAAATCGCTCCACTGAGTAAACACAAACTGTGTGCCTGTAGCCCCTGCAATGGTTGCGTCGATACCGATGGTTCCAGTTGAGGAGGAAGCATCGAACCATTGGGTAAACGCTGATCCGTCGTAGGCTGTTCCAACAGATGATCCGCCTAAGTAGACATTGGTTGGGTATGAAGATGAGCTTAGACCACTTGTCTGCACAGTTAACAAGTATTGTGTCTTGTATGTGGCTGCATCTGAGCCGTAGGTGGTAATAGGCGAGGATAGCCCGGAATCGCCTGTGTAGACAAATTGCTCACCGGTTGTTCCAGCTACTGCGGAAGACCAGGTGAAGGACGCGCCATCATCAACCCATGCGCTGGTTGGCAACGAGAGGCGATCATAGGTTGTGCCGCCAACGGTCAAAACTGTGTTTGAGCCAGCGTCAGCGCTGATTCCAGTTTGGGTGAAGGTTACTTTCCACTGCTTCTGATAAGAAGCGCTAATCGTGCCAGCAGCAGAAATCGAGCCGCTTGAACCAGAAGTCTGCACAAACTGCTCATTAACGCTAACAGTAACCGGTGTAGTCCAAGAATACGAAGTACCAGAATCAAGCCACACATCAGCAGGCAAAGCATCATACGCGTAAGTCGTAGCGCCAACAGTCAAAACAGTCGCAGAACCCGCATCACTATCAACACCGGTCTGACTGAAAGTCACCTCAAACTGAGTCACATAAGTAGCAGTAAGCGAGCCAGCACTAGAAACCGTCAACGAATCAGACTGCAAAGTCTCAGCAGCCGCAAAGCCAGTACCCGAAGTAGAATCCCAACGGTACTGCTCACCAGAATTACTGCTCGTAACAGGACCCACAAACGCAAAGTTCAACGTCGCACCATCATCAACCCAAATAGAACCGCTAGGCACACTAACGTAGCTTGTTGGACCGCCAACATCCCAAGACACCAAGTCATCAGTAGCATCAACACCCAAACCAGAACCAGCAAACGAAACCTTCCACTGCTTCACATAAGAAGCACTAATCGTACCAGTGCCAGAAATTGATCCGCTTGTTGTAGAGCTTGTTACAAACTGCTCAGTGCCACTGACGGTAACTGGGTTAGACCAAGACCAAGAAGCCCCATCGTTGATCCATGCACTAGTCGGCAAAGTTGCAGTCGTATATCCAGTGGCATCAACTGTTAGAACGGTAAGACCTGCACCGTCAGCATCGATACCACTTTGGGTGAAGGTTACTTTCCACTGCTTCTGATAAGAAGCGCTAATCGTGCCAGCAGCAGAAATCGAGCCGCTTGAACCAGAAGTCTGCACAAACTGCTCATTAACGCTAACAGTAACCGGTGTAGTCCAAGAATACGAAGTACCAGAATCAAGCCACACATCAGCAGGCAAAGCATCATACGCGTAAGTCGTAGCGCCAACAGTCAAAACAGTCGCAGAACCCGCATCACTATCAACACCGGTCTGACTGAAAGTCACCTCAAACTGAGTCACATAAGTAGCAGTAAGCGAGCCAGCACTAGAAACCGTCAACGAATCAGACTGCAAAGTCTCAGCAGCCGCAAAGCCAGTACCCGAAGTAGAATCCCAACGGTACTGCTCACCAGAATTACTG
The DNA here is from genome assembly GCA_963722095.1 of Candidatus Bathyarchaeota archaeon. Classification (GTDB taxonomy): domain Archaea; phylum Thermoproteota; class Bathyarchaeia; order Bathyarchaeales; family Bathycorpusculaceae; genus Bathycorpusculum. Next base: position 194,415 of record CAVRJR010000002.1, read on the forward strand.
CTCGTAACAGGACCCACAAACGCAAAGTTCAACGTCGCACCATCATCAACCCAAATAGAACCGCTAGGCACACTAACGTAGCTTGTTGGACCGCCAACATCCCAAGACACCAAGTCATCAGTAGCATCAACACCCAAACCAGAACCAGCAAACGAAACCTTCCACTGCTTCACATAAGAAGCACTAATCGTACCAGTGCCAGAAATTGATCCGCTTGTTGTAGAGCTTGTTACAAACTGCTCAGTGCCACTGACGGTAACTGGGTTAGACCAAGACCAAGAAGCCCCTGAGTCAAGCCAAACACCGGTGGGCATTGCGTCGTAGTGGTAGCTGGAGGCGCCAACGGTTAAGACATTTATGCCTGTAGCGTCGGTGTCGATGCCTGTGTTAGTGAAAGTAACTTGGTATTGAGTCACGTAGGTTCCTGTGAGTGTGCCAGCTGCCGAAATAGTCAATGTATCCGTTTGAAGAGAATCCAAACCTGAGGTAGAGTCCCAGCGATATTGCTCGCCAGAATTACTGCTTGTGACAGGAGAGACAAAACCGTATGTGAGGGAAGCGCCGTCGTTGACCCAAATTGAACCTCCAGAAACACTGATGTAGGTGGTTGGACCACCAACATCCCAAGACACCAAGTCACCAGTAGCATCAACACCCAAACCAGAGTTGCCAAAAGTCACTTTCCACTGCTTCACATAAGAAGCACTAATCGTACCCCAAGTAGAAATCGTCCCGCTTGTCGTAGAGCCCGTCACAAACTGCTCAGTGCTGCTCACTGTAACTGGGTTAGACCAAGACCAAGAAGTCCCATCATCAACCCATGCACTGGCAGGTAACGCGTTGTACACGTAATCCGTGCCGCCTAAAGTTAAAACCGTTACAGAGCCTGCGTCACTATCTATGCCTGTTTGGCTGAAAGTCATCAACCATTGCTTTTGATAAGTAGCACTATATGGACCTGGACCAGCCACTGACCCGGACGCAGAAGTGCGCAAGTCAAACTGCTCATTGCCGCTGACAGTAACGGGATCTGTCCAAGTATACGAAGTCCCCGAATTCATCCACACACTAGTGGGCAGAGTCATATACGTATAGGTTGAAGCCCCAATTGTTAAAACCGTAAGACCTGCACCGTCGCTGTCGATGCCCGACTGGGTGAAAGAAACCAGATATTGAGTATCGTAAGTTCCAGTTACTGGGCCAGCACCGTCCACAGTCACTATTCCAGATTGCGTTGTCATACCAAGCCCGCTGGTTGAGTCCCAAGTGTATCGAGTATCCGATGCGCTACTCGAAGACGCAACAGGACTTGAATACGAATAGGATAACGTGACCCCATCATTAAGCCAACCCGTCGTATACGGTAGATCAGCCGCTGTCTTTGCGCCTCCGCCGACTGTAACGATGGTATCGGAACTGTCGTCTTTGACATTTGATGAAGCGTCAAACGTCACCTTCCACTGCTTCTGATAGGTTGTGCTCTGCGTGTTGGAGTGGCTAATTGTACCGCTTCCGATTCCTGTCAGCGCGAACTGCTCAGCGCTGTTCACTGTAACAGGATTTGCCCAGGTGTATGATGTACCATCGTTGAACCAAGTACTTGGCAAATTATTATACTGATAAGACCCATAACCTGTAATCGCTAAGACTGTGTGACTTCCCGCATCGCTATCAACTCCAGTTTGTGAGAAAGTTACGTACCACTGAATCACATAGGTAGCTGTAACAGTAATATCGCTACTGCCAATGGTCAAGGGTGAAGGGGTATCTTTACTCACATAGCTGTACTGCTTGGTGGAATCAATCGTCGAAATAGTCGGTGAGTAAGTAAAAGTCACTATATCGCCCGTGTTAAGTCCTGATAAAGTATATGGCAACATGTAACTCGAAGAAGCCGCGTAGTTTACGGAAATAGTAATACCATTACTGCTAGCATCAAAGCCGTTAGTCACAACTGGAGCGGTAAACGCTACAGAGTATGTAACTTGAGCTTTTGCTTGGTTTACACATAGGTAGCTGATTGATAGTATGGCTACGGTTACGAGCAATATTGCTAAGATTTTCATGTTCTTTTTCATTTTTTAATCCTCTTCCTTTTTGTTAAAGTTGTAACTGTGTTGTTCGTTATTGTTGCAGCTATCGATGCGTGAAGACCGGACGTTTGGGGAACCATCTGCCAAAAAAGAGCCATTTCTAACTGTTTTTTGAGTTAAATTTGAGGTAAAAATATTGAAATTCACTATGCTAGTATACCCTCTCATCTCTCGTCTTCCTCCATGACATGTAACTGCTTAGCTGGCTCTTATCTTAAAAGTAGTATATAAAATATGTGGATGAAAGATACATGGATAAGTTAAGCATATTATACAGAAACATACCTGCATTGTTCTATACATATCATGCTGAGCATGCTCCTGCACATTTGATTCATCAAGAACGACACGAATATGGCAACCGCTGCCCTGCCCAGCCAAACCGATGGTTTTCCCATCGAAAATCCGCTTTTCAACGTAAAAAAGGAGAATCCACACCATACTGGAAGCATACTGAAGCATATTTGAATCATATGGGAAAAACAAACAGCGGGGGGAAGACGCTGCATCATCAGAAATGCGCTCAGAAACAGTTTGGCGGTCTATTTGGTTCATCTAGATAGACATATTTGGATCATCAAGAAAACCGAGAGGGTAGCCGGGACGAAAAAAGAAAACGTTTTTGACAGAAAAACACCACAAAAAGCGCCGCCCATCAACCCCACGCGAGAGGGAAGAGGGTCTAGTATTTGTGACCAAAAACCACCACAAAAATGGGTTCCCGCCGACGCAGCCCAATGTGAGAATAGAAAAAACGGTGTACCATTCGGCGCCTAAGCTTTTTTAGGCAAAAAAGGGGGTAAGTACTGAAAAAACCCTGACTCATGCATGTTGGGGTCGCTAAAATCTTTTATAGTAACATAGAACAATCTATCCAGCTAGGCAACGCAGGCCCGGTGTCGCCGATAAATGACCAGCATCCAAACATTAACCAACCTAGACACGAAAAACTATGAGGCAACCAAAACAGTCGGGTTAATCTCAGACACCCATGTGCCTAAAAGAGCGGCAAAGGTGCCGCAGAAAGTTTTTGACATCTTCCAAAACGTAGATTTCATCGTTCACGCAGGCGACCTGGTCGAGCTATCGGTTATTGATGAGTTGGAGCAGGCTGCGCCGGTTTTGGCGGTTCGCGGCAACATGGATAGCCCCCAAGCCAGCGACGCTTTGCCTACGATTAATTCGCTTAAGATTTTCGGGTGGAAAATCGGCGTTATGCACGACCCAGACGTTTCAAACGGGTCGGACAAGATGATTTATGTTGCTCAAGAAAACGGCTTTAACGTGCTGGTTTTTGGGCACACACATAGTCCACGGATTAAGTGGGAAGGGGAAACCCTTTTTGTCAACCCTGGAAGCCCGACTGACCCATCGTCTATTCTTAACAAGCCATCGGTTGGGTTGCTGCGGGTAACGAAGAAGGCGATTGTGCCACAAATCATCGAGCTTTAACCCGTCAAGGCAGCCCAGTAAAGAATCGCAGAGTTTCACTTTCACTCACCCCTCCCCTGCTCTGAGCAGTCGCTTCGGCACCTGCCTTAAAAGGAATAAGCGCCAAAAGACGGCTTTTGAGGTAAAAACATGGAGCATTGTAAAAACCCGTGGAAAGAAGACTGCAAAAACGAAAACATCAAACTTTACATCGAGCTAAAAGGCGAAAAACTGCCGATATGCCAGCAATGCTGGAACAAAATTGCCGACCAAGAAACCGAGTGGTGAAGCGGCTTGGAGAGTTTTAGTGCTAACAGCGCCAGATCGTACCTTGGCAGAAACGTGAATCTGCACCTGAAAGACGGCGCAGTCATCGTAAACGTTCAGTTGACGGGAATCCATAAGGTTTCGGGAAAAAACAGCCTCGTCGAATACGCCACTTCTGGAAAACGCAAAGCAAGCCGAATTCCGCTAAGGCACGTCGCGTGGGCTGAGCTTTTAAACATAAATATCATGCAGAAAGCAGCTTGAAACAGGTAGAAAAAGGATAAAAGGAAAAATACCACAACAATAATTCAGACTTTATGCATTGTTCAAACTGCGGGGTCTGCTGCACAGAAACCGAGATGCTTCTCTGCGAAAAAGACATCGAACGCCTAGTAAAACGAGGGTTCAACAGGAATTTCTTCGCCAAAGTCAACAGGGACGGCTACGTTCAACTTAGGAATCGGGAAAGCTACTGCGTGTTCTACGACGCAAAGAAACGTATATGCATCGTCTACACCGATAGGCCTGCTGGGTGTCGAGTGTACCCCGTTATTGTTGACGAGGAAAAAGGAATCATCCTTGACGACATCTGCCAGTCCAGAGGCACCATCACGGAAGAGGAGAAAAGAGTGAAGGGTAAACGAGTGATTAAGCTGCTGGAAAGGATTGATTGTGAAGCGGATAACAGGCGTTTTTAGAGTTATTTTCCCGTGATTTTCATGTGTTTGCATTGGCAGCAAACTATTTTTTTGCTGCTTTCAGCTTTAATCTCTTCTGTTGACATGAGGCTTGTTCTAACCAGTTTGCCGCAGTTGTCACAGATAAGTTGCACTTCAGCCACTCGGTTGTTACTTTGAAGAATCTTTATGGGCAAAAATCAGAGCCCTTCTTGTGAAGCTTTATCCTTAGCGAGCAAGTATTCAACGTATTCTCTGATTGTGCGGTCGGTTTCCGCTGCTCGTTTTCTGATGTCCGCGTGGACTTTCTCAGTAACAGTTATGCATTTGTATCCTTTCCTCGGCAATACTCCCAAGCTCCCTTCCGTACTTTACAGTACCTTGAAATATATAATTAACGGTGAATCTGAAAGATTATTAAAAGCTTATATCAATGCACGTTTGCTAAATAGGCTTAAGAGGGGAACCAAAAACGCCGAAAAAAGGCTATAAGAGCATCACTGTAAAGGCGGAAATTTATGATTACTTTTTTAGCGAGTGGCTCAAAGTCAAAGAGGAATACGCCATAAAGAAAGGCATCCACAGCTTTTCCGCCTTCGTTACCTACCGCCTGGCGCAACTTATGGCTGAAGACAAAAAGCAAGATTAGTAAACGTAAGACGCTTGAATCCCCTACAACTTTAAATATGCTTGCGATGACTTTTCAACCGTGAATAGGTATGCCTTGCACCGTAATTGTCGGCGCCTTCTGGGGAGACGAAGGCAAAGGAAAAATAATATCCTACTTAGCACTTAAAGACAACCTTGATTTCTGCGTTAGAACAGGCTCCGTGAATGCAGCCCACACAGTTTGGTTTGAAGGCAAAAAATACGCCCTACACATGGTTCCAGCGGCTTTTATTAACCCTAAAACCCGTCTGCTGATTGCTGCTGGAGCAAACGTCGATGTTAAGACCTTTTTCAGCGAGGTTGAATTGACGGGTGTACAGGGAAGAATCGGCATAGACCAGAGCGCCTCGATTATTGAGGAAAAACACTGCGCTCAGGATAAGGCAAGTGCGGTTAACAAGGGCATCGGCACCACCGGACGCGGCGTTGGACCCGCTATTGAAGAACGAGTACGCCGCACAGCAAAGCTTGCTAAAGACATCCCCGAGTTGAAACCGTACCTGGCCGATGAAGTTCAGGAGGTTAACGACGGCATAGACGCGGGCAAAAGCGTGCTTTTAGAAGGCACACAAGGATTCATGCTTTCGCTGTTTCTGGGCGGCGGGTACCCCTATGTGACAGGAAGAGACACGGGTGCCTCAGCCATTGCATCGGAATCAGGAATCGGACCCACAAGAGTGGATGACGTTCTAATCGTGTACAAATCATTCATCACCCGTGTCGGCGGCGGACCCTTGCCTGGAGAAATTTCAAAAGAGGAAGCGCAGAAGAGAGGCTGGTTTGAAACCGCGGCTGGAACGGGAAGAGACCGGCGTTCGGCACCCTTCGACTTCGAATTGGCAAAGAAAACGGCGAAGATAAACGGCGCCACCCAAGCGGCGTTGACGAAGCTAGATAGCCTTTTCCCAAGCTGCAGAGGCGCTAAAAAGTACGGTGATTTGCCTAAGGAAGCTAAGGAATTCATAAAAGAAGTTGAAGCAAAAACTGGCGTGCCCGTTACCTTGATTGGTACTGGTCCTGAAGCATTGGATATCGTTGACCGAAGATAACCGCAACTTTCTATCTCTTCCCTTTTGCGGAAAAAAAAATCAATAAGAAAGAAGAAACAGGGCTATTCTTATTTCGAAATTGAGCAAAAGACTAACGTATTGGCGTATTCAACGATTATTTTTCGGTTTTCTGCATTTCTTTTTCCTGTTGTAAATCGTAGTGGTCTCTTTCGACCGCCATATTAATTATTTTTTGAGAATAACATGCAGCGCAGTAGTGTTTATGGTCGATTTCGTAAAGTGTCGTTGACACGACGCTGATAAGCTCGTTGCATTCGTTGCAATGAACAAATTTGTTTTCGTGACCCGGTTTTTCATCTGTTTTCGTATTGTTAACTAAAATTTGGTTCTTCGGTATGAAACCTTTACTGTCCCAACCCATGCTTTTCGTTTCCTCCAGATTGAGACAGGATGTTTAACATGTCTTGCTGTAAAAAGCTTTCCAATTTCCATCCGATAAAAGGAATTTTGTGTTCTGCAAAAACTGAGAAAAAGTTGCTTTTTGTGAATCTTGGAAAAGTCTTATTAGGTTATTGAATTTCATGTAGGTACAAATGAAATTTAAGCTGCTGCCGATTCTGCTCGTTATCCTTCTGATTTCGCCTTTATTCATAAATTGCACGTTAACTGCTATGGCTGAAACGACTCAGGCAGCCTCAGACTTTTATGTAGGCATCGATGTCGCGTTCGCAAGCATTCCCCAAACTGAACAATTAATTGATAACGTCAGCTCCTACACTAATTTCTTCATCATTGGATGCGCTGAAAAAATAGGCAACACCGTCTATGGCGGAATCTACAATGAAACCAGACTTTCCGTCATCAGCCAGTACGCTTACAGCAAGGGCTTGAACTTCATTATCTACAGCGACGACCTTAGTTACCCCTCGAAGCAATGGCTTGAAAACGCCACGGCAAAGTATGGCAACAAATTCATGGGAATCTACTATTTTGATGAACCCGGCGGAAAAACGCTTGACCAAGCGAACTACCCGGTGATATTGTCTGCAAACAACTTCACTGATGCCGCTGACCAATATGTTGGTATGTTAAGTTCATGGCTTCGCGGGTCAATGTGGGGAATAACCCGCAATTTTGATTACCCAACAGAATACCCGCTGTTCACTTCAGATTACGGGTTGTACTGGTACGATTACAAAGCGGGGTACAACACGGTTTTTACAGAGTTCGGAGTTAACAGCGGAAGCGAAAACTATAGTCGACAGCTAAGCATGGCTCTCTGCAGAGGAGCAGCAGCCGAATTCAACCAGAACTGGGGAGTCATGATAACCTGGGCTTACAACAAGTACCCTTACATTGAAAACGGCTCGGAACTTTACAATGACATGGTGCTGGCCTATCAAAACGACGCAAAATACATCGTTGTTTTTGACACCAACGCAAACTGGACTCAAAACGTCTTGGACTCGAAGCAGCTTGACGCTATTAAACAGTTTTGGCAGTACGCCAAAGCTAACCCGAGAACGGAGAGTCAGCCAAGTGAGCGTTCGGCTTATGTTCTTCCGCAAGATTTCGGCTTCGGTTTCCGTGACCCTAATGACACAATCTTCGGGTTATGGAGTGCAAATTGGAATGGTACAGCGTCCCTTACGTTTGTCGCTGATATCAGCATGTGCGTGGTCACTTTCCTGCAGATGCTTGGCTCAAAACTGGACATAATCTACCCAGACAGCAACGGAACCGTCGGGTCGGTAGGGTACAAAAACGTGATTTACTGGAACGACAACACGATTGTGCCGAATATGCCGAGCATGCCCGCTGCAAGCCACGCCGTAGGCAGTTATAAGCCGCCGTCACTTACGTCGATCATCCGCAGAATAGCTACTCAAGCGCACAACACGTTTTTGATTGAGGTGTTTGCTGCTGTGACAGTCGTCATAGTGGGTTTTACTATTCTTGGGGTTACGTTGACAGTTAGAAAACGTCGATTATCCGCCTAAATTTAAGCGGGTTTTTGATGCTAGCTGAAGTAAGTTGTTTGAACTGCTGCCTGGACTGTTGAGCACGCGATGAAAGTTGAGTTTTCATCTGCATTTTGGCTGATTGATAGGTACCTTGAGTTGATGAACCATTGGTTGGGTCCTTCGCTGAGCGCTTGATTGTCTTTTACCATAGTTCGGAAAGCTGTTAAGAATGCGTTGGCTGTGGTGCTGCTGTTCCATTGGATTTTCCATGCGAAGAGGTAACTGCTGTTGTTCGCGCCGTTTTGATAGTATGTGAAGTTGTCGCCTGTCCAGCCAGCTGAGATGGTTTGCGCTTGGGTCTCTGGAAGCCAGTTGCCCAGAAGGTCTTCGATGAAGTATTCGCCGTAAGAGTTGTAGTTTTGCCCGTAACTCGTCTGCATCTGGGTCCAGTTGCCTTCCATCGGCGTTGGCAGGCTCACCTGCGTGGCGGTGACGTTTTCAAAATATTCTTCTGGGTTAAGTATCTGTGCTGTAGTGCTCGGAACGTATCCCGTGGTGTAGGCTCGGTTGACTGTGGCGAAGCTGCCGTGTTGATGCAGCGCACCGACGAAGATTTCTCCCTGTGTGTACGGGAAGTAATCCAAATTGGAAAGCGTGTCAGGATGAACCTCGCCCAGTGTTATGATGCCCGTAGGAAAATCAGGTTGTAAAGCTGTTACATCGGCTTTCAATAAGCCCGCTTTAGTGAGGTTCGTGTATGTGTCAGCCATGAAGGAGGCGTCGCCTTCTATGAGTGCGGTGTGTGCTTTGTCTTCGTCAAAAGTGGTCGGCGACGGAATACCAGATTGCCAGATGTGGGTTAACTCATGGACGAGAGTGCCTTCAGAGCTGGGCAGGTCCCAGGGGTTAAAGTTTTCTTTTACAATGTAGATCTTGCCTTCCCAAGTTGCCGCCACGTAGGCTCCTGCCCAATCAACGTCCGCTTGGTAGAGACTGCGGTTTTGCGGAATCAAAAAGAGCCCTTGATAGATATTCTGCTGCATCATTATGGCTTGCAGGTTTTGCTGGGCGTAACCTTTGCCCCAAGTGTCGATCGCCCACTGCTTGGTGACCACGACTAGTTCAACTTTTGGAAGCGAATAATTCCTGATTTGTTCCCAAGCGCCGTATGCATCGTTGAAAATTTTCTGTGCCTGCGCCTTGTAGGCTACCATGCTGGGGCTCTGCTGGTTAATTACTATGAATAAGGTTGCTGCGACTACAGCTATGATGATGCAGGTGGCAGCGACCAAAACTTTTCTTTTGAAATTCAAACGTGCACACTCAGCATTGTTGTAAGCGGTTTAGAAGCCAAGCAAAAAATAAACGTTTTCCGCAATGCCCAAATACCGCGTAGGTTTCGGAAAAACTGGATGTGTTTACATGCATAATGTAAATAAAGGCACTTTCCCAAATTTAATTCGTCAAATAGCTGAAAACTCATGAACAGAAAAACAATATACTTCCCACACAGCGTGCTAATCTTTGTACTTCTACTGGTCTTAGTGGGCGCTGCGGTCGCATTGATTTTTTTCGGAGCCGTAAGCATCGCCTTCGCAGATGTCGGCTTTACCCCGTTAACTATTCTTCTTCTTTTAGTTAGCACGCTTGCTGGCAGCTTCATCAACATTCCGCTGCTTAAGCTTAAGACATGTATTCCGATGATCCGTGAGGAATACGTGACATGGTTCGGTCTTTCCTATCGAATCCCACATGTTGAGTACGGACAAACTATAACGGTTGTAGCCGTCAATGTTGGGGGCGCTCTCATTCCGACCGCCGTCAGCATCTATCTGCTTTGCAAATCCTCATTCTCACTGATTTTCCTGAGTCTAATAGGCGTTTTAGCCGTTGCATTAGTAACCCACATTGTAGCCAGACCCGTGAAGGGAGTTGGAATCGCCACGCCAGCCTTCATCCCGCCAATAGCTGCGGCAGTAGTCGCCTTCATCCTTGCCCCCAGTGAACCAAGGACAGTCGCTTACGTCGCAGGCACGCTTGGCACACTCATAGGCGCAGACCTGCTGAACCTGAATAAGATTCCCAAGCTTGGAGCGCCAGTTGCAAGCATCGGCGGCGCAGGCACGTTCGATGGGGTTTTCCTAACAGGCGTAATAGCCGTACTGCTCACTGGATTATAGAGTAAAAAACCCCCTTTTTACTTAAAAAAAGGTTAGCGTCCAATGTTAGCCTAGGCATTTTCGCAGTTTAGCGGATTCAAGAAGCGCTTTCTTTGCTTCAGTATCTTCTTTTTGTAGGTAGCAGAGGAGGAAGTTGTTTGTGAAGTTTTCATGTTTGCGTCCGCAGACACTTTTAGGTCCGAGCTTAACGCCAAGTTTTTCCTCAACCGTCTTCAGATCTTCTAGGCTGTTCTGAAGCGCCCTTCTGACGGTTGCCCCACTCATGTTTGCTCTCTTCGCCAGTTGGCTTCCCATTTCGAGAAGCATGTTTATGTTTTCCCAAGAAACGTATTCGCCGACAAGCTTTAGGTCAGTCTCCATTTTCACGTAGTACTTCTTCAGGAGCTGGGTTTCTTTGTCGTTTAGCTGATTGAGCGCCCTTAACCCGATAAATTCAGGAGGCAACCCAACGCTGTACAGAGACGTAGCGAAAGAGATTGCTCTGGGCAGGCTGACCCCTGCGACGCTTCTGCTGTAGCCGAAGAGTCCAATGTGTAGTTTTCTTGCTCTTCTCGGGGGAACGTAGGCTGAGACGCTGTTTATGAACGGCGCCATCAATTCAATCTGGCTCTCGTACTCCTGCTTGCACTTGGAAAGAACCCCCAAAAGAACCTGTTCTTCGTCGGGACTTACGGTTTCTGCTTCGCCGTTTGGAAGCCGCTGGTTGAGGCAGTCTATGCCTTCTTTCACCTGTGCCAGCGGGTAATCATAACGGAACGCTGACTGCACGGTAACGGTCGATAGCCCCTTGTATTCTTCTAGGAAGTTGTCAACGTTTTCGGGTGAAAGGTGCCCTCTGAAGGGTTTTGAGCCGACGCCAAGGATGGGCTGAATCAACGTGTTTTGCTGTTTTTCTATTTGTTTAAGTTTGCTTAAGGCTATTTTGGACAGCAAAACGGCGCATAGTAACCCGTAGTTTAAGGCGGGGTCGGACCTTGCGATGAACACTCTTTGACGTGCGGGTTTGACTGCTTTCAGGTAGGGCAGAATTACTTTGTCTACATGCAGGATACTGTCGAAATCCTCTACTAATGGAATAACCTTTATCGTCTTAGGATGAAAGGACCCAATCCAATCTTTGGTTTTTGTAGATTCGTAAAGCGTCAATTCCTCGTCGTCGATTATGGCTTTCTTATAGTAGTTTAGAAGCATGATGAGTTCTTGCGCGTCAGTTGTGAAAGGCAAGATGACCTCAAAAATCGGGGTAACTGACCTTTTGTAAACCAAAGAGGCGACATCGTAGGCGACGGGGATGTTTTGGAGGGTTTCCATGAAAAACTTCCGTTCAGGTCCCTCGATTTTCGGGTTCGGTATCCTGTAGGTAAGGTATATGTCTTCGCCGATGGTGTGGGCTGAGAAGTAGTCCCAATGCTTCTGCAAGAGTTTCCTGACTACTCTGGTGTCTGAGTCTTTGCCTTCTGAATCCCACATTACCTCCTGACAGCCCAAAACACTGTAGGAGTAGAAGGCTTCATACACCTCTGACGTCCCGTTGATTATCTCCTCGCTGCTCCACTCTGGAATTGCCGCGTTGTCAGGGTGCTGAGTAGACATGGTTGCGGGAGCCTTCAGGTTTTCATCAAGTTTACTGTTCATTTTGCCCACTACGTCATGTTTAGCCTTCAGCAAAGATTGAAGGTTTTATTTTAATTTTACATTTAAAGCGGAGCATGTTGCCATGCAATCACGCTTTTTTTAGACAAATCGGCAAAGCACTGAATCTGCATCATCCCTAAAAGTGTTTGAGGCGTAGCTTCTGAAAGAACGCCTTGACGAGGTTGGGAAGAAAATATGGCAAACTTTTAATAACAATAACTGAGGAAACTATTGCATCGCTTGGAGTGGGCTAACTTGAAAAAAACATTCGCAGTTTTAATCCTCGCAGCTTTAATTATAGCTGCCTTCCCTATCTTGACGTTCCCGAATGCAAAAGCGAGCGCCTCAGAAGCTCAGGTTCTGACATACAGTTGGTACACTGCTCCCGCCCACCCGTTTTTAGCGGCAGCGCAAGGTGACTTGGTTGTTGTCGGCGAAATCAAAAATATCGGCGGAGCCATCATTCAGAACGTAACTTTAACTGCGAATGCATATAGCGCCAGCGGGACGGAACTCGGTTCCTCGCAGGGCACAGCTTTTGTTTATGAATGCATCCCGGGGGCAAAAGCTCCTTTCAGCATTGATTTTCCTGCTTCAAGCAGCACTACCAGCAATCAGAACTGGGTTGGCTCAGTTGCCAGCGTAACCGTAACTGTTCTTTCCGTTACCGACACCACTACGGCTCCGTACAATGGCTTGACGGTTCCGGAGGAGCCTTACAGTTTCAACAACAGCGGTGTCCTCACAACGGGAGGAACAATCATAAATAGCGGCAGTGAAACGGTCGGGTACATTTGGGTCGTCACGACTTTCTACGACAACACGGGAAAAGTTGTAGACTTGAACTTCACGAATTACGTGAACACTCCGGTTGCACCTCTCTATCAGGGTCATCCGACAAGGTGGGTTGCAACCCCCGCGGACAACACTGCCACGATTACAAATGAAATATCAAACTTCACCTACGTGATTGACTCCATGCCCTATTCAAGTTCATCTCAGAACCAGAACACGCCGACCCCAACTCCGACAGCCCCCGGGGCAGCTGCACAAATCCCGTGGGTGCCCATAGTTGTCGTGGTAGTCATCGTTGTAGTTGCAGTAGTAGCTTTGATGTTGCTTAGAAAGCGACCACAAAAACAGCAGCCGCCTCCACCACCGCCACCGCCTCCACCACCAACCGAAGAACAACCAATTTCTTAAAAAACAAACCTTCGGGCATCAGGAAAACCTGACGCGCCTTTCATATTTTCTTTAGAATTTCCGTTACAGTGAAACTGATTCCGCGGTTATGACCCGAATCGGCGTTTTCGATGCTGGAATGTTCTGATGGCTCTTAATAGGTCAATTAGGCGGAAGTCTGGCCAATAGACATCTAAGAAGAGCAGTTCGCTGTAGGCGGCTTGCCAGAGTAAGAATCCGCTTAACCGTTCTTCGCCTGAAGTGCGGATGATCATGTCTGGATCCTGCTTATCCATATGCGAGGTATAGAGGTACTTCTCGAATGTGGCTTCGTTGACGTCGGCTATTTCCAACTCGCCGTTCTTAACTTTCTCAGCGATGGTTTTAGCTGCATCTACAATTTCCGCTCTGCCGCCGTAGGCGAAAGCAAAATTCCAGAAGTAGCAGTCGTAATCTGCCGTTGCCTTCTCAACATCGGCGATGGCTTCCTGCAGATCCTTAGGTAGAAGGTTAACTCTGCCGATGACCTTTACATGAACCTTGTCCCTATGGACGCGCTCGTCCTTTATGAGTTTGCGGAATCTTTCCTCGGCAATCTGCATGATCTTTTCGACTTCTTCGGATTTGCGCGAGAAATTCTCGGTTGAAAACGTGTAAAGAGTCACGTATTTGACGTCAAGCATGTGGGTCCAATCTAGAAGCAGCTCAACCGTGTCAGCGCCGCGCCTGTGACCCCACTTGTCCTGCATAAGCATAGGGTCTTCCTGCCCGTTCGCCCACCGCCTGTTGCCGTCCAAAATTATAGCGATATGTTCAGGTTTTAACCCGCCCTTAACCTGCTGCCAGAGCCAACGCTCATAAAGCTTGTATGCGCCGATGTAGGAAAGCATTTTGTTAAGCATTAAGCCTGACTCCGTGTGTTAAAGTTTCTTTAAAGGGTTTTTTGGTAGCTTGCATTATGTTATCCTTTATCACTTTCAATTAAATCTTGCCCTAATCCGAGCGATGAATTTCGGCATGAAGCTTTTCATTTGGCAGCTTCATCTTTTTCGGGTTTTTGGAAGAAATCTTTAGACGACCTGTTAATAATGAAGATCAATAGCACCGAGGCTATACCAATCAGAATCCCAACAATTATCGTGTAAATGAAGACTGAAAAGATCGGGTCGTTAAGAACCGACACTGCGCCTCCGCCTGACTTTACCGGGTTGTAGATTACGTTTGCTGTTGCGTCAAGAATCCAGCGCATCCACGCGACCATAACGGATAAGCCGATGTTACGCAGCATCTTTGAGTCTCTTTCAAAGTATAAACGTACGCTTCGCCCGAAAAGAACAATGATTATGCCTATCACTATCAGGGTTTCTACGCCTTTAAGAAAGAACGTGATTATTTTGGGGATGATGATGAGCCAGCCTTCAGAAGAAGACGGAAACGGCGCCACGTTAATGTTGACGTTTTGAACTCCCAGATAAACGCTGACTGCGATGCATAAGATTCCTGCGAAAACGGTGTAGTTTGAGATTTGCATGGGCAGCGACGGCGGCGAATACTCTTTTACCCATGTGTAGGCGTCTTTAGCTGACTTGTCAACGCCGAACCCCTTGATAAGCAGGTAGCCGCCGATAACGATTACAATGGTGATTCCGAAATAGGCTATAGCGCCTGGGTAAACGTAGTTGTTGATAGCCCAGAGGATGCCGAAAATTAAAACCAGCAGCCCAGGCAAACCCAGCGCTATTCGGGCATACCGGGGGTTATCCACCAGCAGTCTAACGTATTTGCCGAAGACAGCTGCGGTTTCCTCGATTGATTCGCTGTGTTTTATCACTATGCGCCTGACTGATGAGACTGGTACTCGGGATTCTACAAGAGGCAGCACTGCCTCGTCAGAGTAGCCGTCTGAAACCAGAATAACTTCGTTGGCGTTGAAGGAGTCAAGCAGGTTATTTAGTTCGGCGACGAGTTTTCGGTCTGCGCTCACCCCGCCTAGTTCGGAGCCTGATATGGTTGCAACTTCAAAGATTTCCTCAGGCTGCTTCTCATTCTGCAACCTGTCATGCAGGCGGACAGCCTCAAACATGGCGTTCGCGTCTGGTTCCTCAGGATCCTTTAAGGCTAAGGTTACTGCTCCGTCCAGATTGGCTGTTCTTCCAAGAAGCGGCGTTTTTACTCCCGCTTTAACTTCCAAGTCGCCGTCTCGATCAACACATAAAATTAGGATACGCTTTTGCGTTTGGTCTTGCGTTTCCTTCTTCGCCATCTGGACTTCAATCCAATTATACTTTCGACTTAACTTTAATCTTGTGCTTCCGAATCCTCTTTTGAGTCTTCGCCCATCATAAGCTGAAACTCATCCCAACTTACCTCTTCGCCTTTCTGAAGTTTTTCCCTGGCTTCAGCGCTAATCTTCTCTTTAATTGCCTGCTCCTTTTCCTTGAGTGCTTGCGCCCTCTCTTTGTTGGCGCTTTGCTGTTCCTGATTAGTCTTTTCATAGGCGGCTCTTTCCTTAGCGTTACTTTCCGCTGAAGCCTTGGCTTCCTTCACCAACTCAGCTTTGACGCTGTTAAGTTGCCCTACTAGCTGCCCGATTTTTTCGTATATTTGAGGGATAACTTCGTCTTTTGTTTTGATGTAAAGTTGATGTTGACCGTCAGCTTGAGCTCTGCTGATCTTCATAGCGTTGACTTTTTCAATCATCTTTGAGTGGATTTCTTGGCTTTTAGCAGCTGATTCAGTTAACTCTTTATGAAGAACGGAGGCTTGCTCGTCAAACGTTTTTCGCTGAGCCAGGAACCCCTTGATTTTATTATTCTGTGTATCGATTTTTTTGTAGCCGCTGAGCAGAATTTCAAGCTGCTTAACATTCTCTATAAGCCTTTTTTCTTCTTGCAAGTCAAGGGAAGTTGTCGAAATCTTCCATTCAATCGCGTTATGTTCCTCTTGCAGTTGCCGTTGGCTTTCGCGTGGCAGAGTCTTTTTAAGTTCGGAGATTTTTGTCCTCGCCGCATTTATGTCATTGGTAATCGGGTCGGATTGCGCCCTGATTGCGTCCCTTTGACTTTTAAGCAGCCTGACTTTCTCGTTTGTCTCGTCACGCTCTGCTTTTAATCCTGCAATCTCTTCCCGAACCTTCTTAACTTCCTCGTTCAACTCGTTCCTTCGTTGGATGCAGTTCTTGATTTGGACGCTTGCGTTGTTAGCGTCCTCTCTTAGTTTTTGGATTTGCTGGATGATTTCTTGTTTTTGGTTCATGTTTTGTTCTTTTGTCACGTGTTAGCCTCTGGTGCGTTTAAGTTACTGTCGTAGTGGTGGAACTAATAATTATTATCCATTATAAACCATTCTTTTCATGTATTAAAGCACGTTTCTAGACTTATAATTTTTAAATACATGGTGCACCCATTGTGAGGATGAGATGTACTTGAATTATGTCCTTTAATTATGATGACTTGTTAAAGAAGGCTTGCTCTCAAATGCCAGAAGTCTCAACTAAGCATGAACGATTAGAATTACCGAGATTAATGGTCAGCATGGTAGGCATGAGAACCATAATCTCGAATTTCAAAGAGGTCTCCGACGCCCTAGACCGCGATCCCCAGCACATACTAAAGTTCTTAACTAGAGAAATGGCGACAGCCGCGACTTTCCAGGATTCAAGAGCGATTTTTCAAGGCAAATTCCAGCGGGATAGCTTTGACCGGTTGCTGCAAAGGTACTTAGAAAGCTATGTTGTTTGCCCAGTTTGCAAGCGCCCCGACACAAGAGTTGTCAAAGAAAAACGCCTCTCTTTTCTAATCTGCAACGCTTGCGGCGCAAAATCAGCGATAAAGCAGCTATAAGCGAGTGACCACAATTGGATGTCTACGTGAACCTAAAGCAAGTCGGCAGAAACGTCCTCTTAGCCGTCTGCGACTGCGATCTCCTCGGCAAAACACTGCGTGAAGGCAAAATTGTTTTCAAAATCAAAGAGGAGTTCTACAACGGCAGAAAAGCAACCGTTGACGAAGCCATGGGAATGATAAATAACTCAACCATAGTGAACCTTGTCGGCAAAGTCTGCGTGGAAAAAGCCATCGCCCACGGCTACGTGCACCCCGAAGCAGTCATAAAAATTGAAGGCGTACCCCACGCTCAAATCATGAAGCTTTAACTGCTTTGTTTTTCTTATTGTTCAACCATTTTTTGGCAAAGTTTCTTCCGCCGCGTCGCGAAAATTAAGGCTCGGAAGCCGGCAGGTTTAGCAAGCCCTGGCAATAGAAAAGAGCGCAGGCTGTCCAGAGGTGTTAAATAGTGAAGGCGGTAAGGTATAGCGATTCTGGACTGTGAAAGGAGAAGAGAAATCATCATGAAACACAATTTTAACAGAGTAGCGATTGTTTGTTTAACGTTTTTGCTGATAAGCTCGACGTTATTCATGTTAACTGCCACGAGTGTCAAAGCGGATCCTCCGCCTGCGACGCAGACAATTCAAGGCACAGTGTACGACCATGATACGGGCCTTCCCATCCACTATGCTGAAGTCTCTGTCACTTACAGCGATGGCTCTGGTGACGCCCTAAGCACCGACGTTAACGGTATGTACTCAACGACATTTTCAACCGATAATCCACCAATATCAATAGACGCTTCAACCCAAAATTATTATGCACAATTAGCTACGGACATGCCCACTTCTTTTGACCAGCCAATAACAAGAGATTTTTACTTGCAGCTTTCAAACCCCGTTTTGGATCAATTCGCTGGTAGTTGGACTTGGGGCAACAACGCGATGCGGCTTTCCCTGTCAACGGCGACGCCGAATGAGTTGATTTATTTCGCCGCTGCCTTGCCAAGCACCCAAGCAGTCACCGGCATAACTTCGAATCCTCCTTTAACTTGGACACTAAAGCAACAGGTGATTTATGCTTCGGGCAGCGAAAACTTGGATACTTGGTATGCGGTGATGCCTCAAACTGGCGAAATTGATATCAATGCAAGTTTTAACGTACCAAACGGCGACAACAAAGCCGCAGTCTTGGCTTTCAGCATAAGAGGGAATAACGCAACCGATCCATTTGACGGCAATCCAGCAGTTAATACGGGACAATCTGCTTCACCCACCGTCACCACTTCCGCTACGACCCCTAACGACTTGATACTCGGAATACTGGGAACTGGGAACTTGGGTCAAAACGCTGGTAATCATTTGTATAACGTGAACAACATCTGGGAAGTATACCACAGTGAATATATCAATGGCGTTTATACCACTACACGGGAGATCCTAGGTGAGGACCAGATATGCCAGATCCTCCAATGGGGCTCAGGCGGCACGTTCACAAACGGCATCGGTCAATCAACCTACTGGGCCATGATTGCTGACGCCGTAAAATCTGCAGGTGAACCACAATACGAAGTAATCGGAGACGTATACAACTCAAGTTATTACACGCTGCCAGCAGCAACAGTAACCGTCCAATACTGGAACACTATCCAAGGAACCTACGACGCCCCTGTAACGATACCCTACGATTCACACAACGGTTTCCACTTATACTATTTCCCATCGCAAACTCCAATGAAAGTAACTGTTTCCGCGCCAGGATATTGTCCATCAGTATCGACGGTAAATACTCCAACTGAGGGCTCACTGACCAATTACGTTAATTTCCCTATGATGCGAGCAGTTTCCTCGATGTTTGCATCAGATATCTCAGGAAACCCCCAAAGCATCTTCCAACCTAACAATTTGATATGCGCCACCATCACGGGCGGATACGGTCAGCAAGCAACGTTCTATATTGCGCCTCATCAGCAGAGCTGGAACGACGGCGACCTTTTAAGTGACGTCACTGGATACCCAGATCAAACATGGCTAAGCTATGGAACATATACGTACGGTTTGTGGTGGCCTTCCTCGTCAAACACGGGAACATACGACATAGTTTTAGACCTAAACAACAACGGCGTCTTTGACCAAGGCATCGACAAGGTGTGTCAAGGAATCCACGTCTGGAGCAACGGAAACCAGCAATGCGACTACAGCGTTTATGTAACCGACGCAAACAACAACCCGATTCAAGGCGCATCCGTCAGCGTCAGCTCAAACACATTTTCCCAAGTTCAAACCACCGGCTACTCAGGCACCATGGAGTGCTACCCCTATTTGTCTGATTTCCCCTTGACAGTGCAGGTTTCAGCCCCAGGATACATCTCCCAAACAGTCACGGTCGATAACCCCAACGGCGAAACAGACTTGACAACCAACATCCAGCTGCAGAGCGTGCCTCCGCAGACCTTCCAGATTAGCGGCACAGTGTCAGACGGCTCAGTAGTGACAGATTGGGGATTAACTCCCACACCCATAGAGGGTGCACAAGTCATTTTAGATTTCGGAGGAGCCCAGCCAACCCAGACATTATACACTAACAGCACCGGGCAATACCAATCAACATATGACCTTATCCCCAATCAACAAACTGTGATTACTGCAACAATAACAAAAGCAGGCTACGCCACCTACTCTGAAACTGATTTCTATAACGGGGGTCAAGACATCGATATTTCGCCATGGATATACCCGCTTGATTACCAATTCTCCGTGACGTTCCACATTGGGAACTTATTGGCTAATGACTTAAATGCTAATGGAAACCCAGTTCCGTACGCTCAAATTCATGTTGCCCCAAACAATGGCCCGGTAACACAAGTCTACACCACTGACGCCAACGGCGAAGTAACAATTGATTTCACTGCGTCCCAATTGCCTGTCGTTCTGACTTTCACCGCTCAAGGGTACCAGGATCCAGGTGGACCACTCGGAACATATTGGCTCACTGAAGCGTATTGGCCATTAGCCAACGCCAACACCTACACAGACATTATTCCCTTGCAGACTGCGCAGGTTCAGACGGCTACGGGAACCGGAACAGCAACCTTCGCTCCAGGCATAGGACAAGTAAATGGCTTAACTGCGGTCTTGCCGAGCACACTGCCACAAACTGGTCTGCCTTCGGGCTTGACTTTCCCAGATGGCTTGTTCAACTACACCATAGCTGGAACCCCACCCTTCACTTACTTGAACTGGGGTCAAATGGACACGCTGAACATTACGCTACCGTCAGCTGTTCCTGCTAACGCTCAATACTGGATGTATACGGCGGGTCAGGGTTGGGTGCAAGTGCCAATCCAAAGCATCAACGGAAACACCGTAACCCTCAAACTCAGAGACGGCGGAGCAGGAGACACAATAAACTACCCTGATTACCAAATCGTTGACCTCGGAGGCATCGGCTACGGTTTGCCCACAATCAACTTGAACCCAACAAGCGGGCAACCTGGCAGCACCGTCACCGTTTCAGGAAGCAATTTTGAACCAAACACACTCGTCTACATCTCCGTCGCGGGCGCAGGGCAAGTGGCAGCTACAACGTCGGACGAAACAGGCGCAATCTCAAGCAGCTTCATCGTTCCGACAATGGCCATCGGCGACGTTGCAGTTTACGCTACAGATGGAGTAAACACAGCGCAAGCCACCTTAACCATATCGTCCTCAACTCCGTCTGTGAGTGTGTCGCCTTCTGCGTGGACTATGGATGCTGGTCAGTCTACGGCGTTTACTGCGTCTGCTTCTGGCGGCTCAGGCAGTTACACGAGTTATCAGTGGTTTGTGAATGGGATACAGGATTCTTCGCAGACTGGTTCAAGCTACAGTTTTACTCCTCTGTCCACGGGAACTTACTTGATTACTGCGACGGTTACTGACAGTTCAGGCGCGACTTCAACTCAGTCTTCTGCTGCGACGGTTACGGTGAACTCTGCTGTTGCTTCGACCGTGACGGCGACGATACCCGTTGGACCCGTGCCTGTTGGTGTGGCTGTAACGCCTGACGGCGCATACGTCTATGTTACAAATGAATTCGGCGGCAATAAGGTGTCGGTGATAGACACGTCTTCGAACGCGGTGATTGCGACGATACCCGTTGGAGTGTATCCTATGGATGTGGCTGTGACGCCTGACGGCGCATATGCCTATGTCACAAATGCCGGCGACGGTACGGTTTCGGTGATAAGCACGGCTACGAATACGGTGACGGCGACGATAACCGTTGGTAAACGCCTTGGGGTGTGGCTATAACGCCTGACGGCGCATACGTCTATGTTACAAATGAATTCGGCGGCAATAAGGTGTCGGTGATAAACACGTCTTCAAACACGGTGGTTGCGACGGTATCCGTTGGAAACAATCCTATGGATGTGGCTGTTACGCCCGACGGCGCATATGCTTATGTAGCAAATTCCGGCGACGGTACGGTGTCGGTGATAAGACACGGCTACTTATGCGGTGGTTGCGACGATACCCGTTGGAAGCTATCCTATTGGTGTGGCTGTAACGCCTAACGGCGCATACGCCTATGTTACAAATAACGAAGACGGTACGGTTTCGGTGATTAGCACGGCTACGGATACGGTGACGGCGACGATAACCGTTTAAATGGTCCTTGGGGTGTGGCTGTAACGCCCGACGGCGCATACGCCTATGTTACAAATGACGACGACAATACGGTCTCGGTGATAAGCACGGCTATGTATGCGGTGGTTGCGACAATAACCGTTGGAAGCAATCCTGTATGGTGTGGCTGTAACGCCTAACGGCGCATACGTCTATGTCACAAATGGCGACTGGACGGTGTCGGTGATAACTGTTG
Organism: Candidatus Bathyarchaeota archaeon; assembly: GCA_963722095.1. GTDB lineage: Archaea > Thermoproteota > Bathyarchaeia > Bathyarchaeales > Bathycorpusculaceae > Bathycorpusculum. Next base: position 216,213 of record CAVRJR010000002.1, read on the forward strand.
TTCCGACTGTTACTGCTACTGCTTCCGCGGCTGTGGTTGATGTGGGTCAGAGTTCCACGCTTTCTGTGACTACTGATATTACTGGGGGCACAAGTCCGTATTCGCACCAGTGGATGGAGGCTTTCAATGGAGGTAGCTTCTCAAGTGTTGGGTCTGCGACTTCGAGTGCAGAGAGCTACATCTTTAACTCTGCCGCGATGGCTGTGGGTACTTACACCTTTGAGCTTGTGGTTACTGACGCCACTGGGGCTTCTGTGGCTTCCAACGTGGTTACGGTTACAGTGGACTCTGCTTTGACTGCTCCGACCGTGACGGCTACTCCGACTACTGTTGATCAGGGTCAAACTTAACTTTGACTTCTACAGTTGTCTCGACTGGCACCAGCCCGTACATGTACCAGTGGCTGGAGAAGGCTCCTGGTGGCTCATACGTTGATGTCGGCTCGAATTCAGCAAGCTTCAGTTTTGTTACTACGAGTTCTACGGCTACGGGTGTTTGGAACTTTAAGCTTCAAGTAACCGACAACGCGGGAGCAGTGGCGACTTCTTCCGCTGCATCGGTTACGGTGAATGCTTCGCCGACTGTAAGTGTAACTCCTGTTGGCCCGCTTACTTTGGATGCTGGTCAAGTTCAGGCGCTCACCGCTACAGCCAGCGGCGGTTCAGGCACCATGTCCTATCAATGGTACGTGGATGGCTCTGCGGTTGGCTCTAACAGTGCAAGCTACTCTTACACTGCTGCGGGGACTTCGCATTCGGTTACCTGTAAGGTGACTGATAGCGCTTCTACTCCAGTTACGTCTCCTGCTTCTAACGCTGTCACAATTACGGTGGACTCTGCGTTGGTTGCTCCAACTGCTTCTGCTTCCAAGAGTGCGGTTGATCAGGGTCAATCTTCTGCTTTGACTTCTACAGCTGTCTCATCTGGCACTGGTCCGTACATTTATCAATGGTTGGAGATGGCTCCTGGCGGCTCATACGTTGATGTCGGCTCGAATTCAGCGAGTTTCAGTTTTGTTACTTCTGCTTCTACGGCTACGGGTGTTTGGAGCTTTAAGCTTCAGGTAACTGACAACGCAGGCGCAGTTGTGACTTCTTCTGCTGTGACGGTTACAGTATCTAGCGCATCAACAGCGACAATCTCTTTGAACCCAACAAGCGGCTCCCAAGGCAGCTCAGTACTAATTTCAGGGAAAAACTTTGCCCCCAACGCACAGGTGCACCTATCCTTCGGCGGCCAACAAATCACAACGGTCACAGCTGCCTCAGACGGCTCCATCTCAAACGCCCAGCTTACTGTTCCGTCGGGAACCAGCAAAGGTAACTACGTCGTCGAGGCTTCCGATGGCTCGCAATCTGCACAAGCAACATTCACAGTAACTATTCCAGCATCAATTACAATGACGCCCACAAGCGGAACCGTTGGAACAACCATTATCATCTCAGGAAGCAACTTCCTTCCAAGCACCACACTGCAAATCTCCTTCGCAGGACAACAAGTTATGACTGTCAAATCAGCTTCAGACGGCACATTTACCGGCGCCCTATACATCGTCCCAGACAACACTGCAGCAGGCGACCACACACTACAAGTTTCAGACGGCTCCAACACCGCGCAGAAAACCTTCTCAGTAACCGCGTACCCTTCAGCACAGAACACAGCAACTGTCAATGGCAACACCGCTACAGTTGACCAAACCGCTCAAACAGGAGTCAATGTAACAGTCAGCGGGTCAAGCCTTAGCTCAGGCGAACAAATCACAGTGACAACAAACAACTATGGACAGTCACCGCCCGCCGGATTGAAAGACATGCTGGGAGCCGGCGCAACCTACTTCGACGTCCAAGTCCTCCCGCCTAGCGGTGAATCCTTCGGACCAGACGTTTACGTCACGGTCAGCCTCACAGACCCATCATTCACACACCTCATGCAAATCTCATACTGGAACGGAGCCACTTGGGCGGTCGCAACCAACACACAATTTGACTCATCAACCCACACAATCACAGGAACCATCCCCGCAAGCGCCCTCTCAGGAACACCAGTCGCCGTCGGCAACAGGACAAACGTCGCCTTGCCAGATTACCCGTTAGCAGCTCTCATTGTCCTCATTGCCTTAACCGCATGCTTCGCCGCATTCATGGTCTACAAAAGACAAAGCAACCGCCCAAAGGCGTAAAACAACCCAGAAAACCAACAAAACAAAACCCTTTTTTCTTTTTTTGTTTCCTTTCAAATGCGAACATGCTTCAACTTTGTTTCAGGAAACCCTATTACGGGAAACATTCCAGTGGCAGCTTTAACTGGAACCCCCATCGCTGTGGGCACCCTGAAGTCAAGCACCACGGGGTTAACGTTAAGTGCCACTTCTTTGTCGATAATAATTGTAGTGGTAGTTGCGGTTGCGGTAATCTTGGGTATGCTCTTTGTTTACATGAAGAAACGAAAGGCAAAGTAGATCGCGTCAGCAATAAGGAGAAACGTTGCTTAGCTCAAATGCAGAAGCAACCCAACTCCACATTTTCCAAGTTGGCACTCAAATCATCTTTGAGGGAAAAAACTTGTGCTTCAACTTGATGCGAGAAACAGTCTTTGCGCACATCAAAAGGTTCTAGGTTACCCTAGCGGCGGTTCTGAACCCAAAATGTGGTGGGGCTGGAGAGATTTGAACTCTCGTCTATAACGCCCGAGGCTACAAGCCTGGACCAAGCTAGCCGACAGCCCCAACTTTTCAAGTTTGGCTTGGTTTTTCGGGGTTCATAGAATAATGCTGACATAGGCTTTAAACTTTAACGGTTTACAATGTTTGCTGTTTCCATGTCTCCTTATTTTTTTGGGAAGCCATGTTCATTTTTTTCTCGCCACAACATGCGACTTGTTGTTGATGATGGGTGTGTTTCTTCTTTTCAGGAATTACAGTGTCAAGTCAGCGAGGCTTTAGCCACACGGCTTAAACCTGGACTTGGTGCTAAAAGAAGCGACTAGCTTAAGCTCTCGGTTGCCGTAGTGGCAGTCGGGTTCGCATTCGTTTCAGGCTTGATTAGAGGTTGGAGAATGTGTCCATGGTAGAGTCTTGCGGCTAGGCATAATGCGGCGCCCGCTATTGCGAAGTAGAAGGACAACTGGAAGCTTCCTGAAGCTAACGTGGATACGCTGATGCCCATGGCCCAGCTTCCATGCACGGTGAGAGTTGATGAACCCTCCAATGGAATGTTTAAGCCGAAATGTCCCGCCACCAACACGATAACTACCAGGGCAACGGCGAAGCCTACCACTGTGTACAGCGGTTTCTTCCATGAGAAGCCAAGCAGTTGCTTAGCGTAGGGTTTGGTGGGAACCAGCGAGTAAATCAGCATGACTATGCCGCAGGCGGTGAATGTCAGTATGGTTATGAGGTTTAGCGCCCAGATTAGAGGTATCGTGAATTGGCTGCCTGACAAGCCGAAATTCATGTAAATTGGGGACGCATTGATCTTGATGAAGTTTTGACCGATCGTTAACTGCCACCAGGGCTCGAAGAGGGAAATAACAAGCATTACGAGGGTGGTGATTCCAGCGCCAAAGCCAAACCAGTTTATTTTTCTACCCATCAGGTTCCACCCGTCAAAAGCTGCCCGATGTTGTTTATCTGATCAATGTGAATGTTGATGCCGCCGAGGTTAACGTTCACGTCTTTTAAGGAGATGTTGAGGTTGCCGCTTTGATATTGAGCTTCAAGCTGGTTGATGGCGCTTTGACTAAGGTTTCCAGTAGCGTCAATTATTCCACTTGCGCCTGCCGCTATGTTGACCGGCAGGATCGACACGTTACCCAGCGCAGCGCCGTTTTCACCGACTACTTCAGCTGAGAACTGGTTGATTGCAATTTGGCTGTCCAAAGGATTGGTGAAGTTGAAGGGGTAACTGAACGCTCCCGTGGCTGAGTCATACTGCGGTTGACCTATGGCTTGAGGCATCTGAAATCCTGCTATTGACTGGGACAGCTGGGACGAGGACTGCCCGCCGTTGGAGCCTATGCCGCCTAGTAGATTCTGGAACTGCGGAGGAAGAATTATGCCGATAAGGTTGTCTCGGTACATGTACGCGACACCCGCTAACGGACCAACCACAATCGCTATGGAAAGAATCGTTAAAGCAATCTTAACTTTATCCATACTTTACCCCTGCCCTCAATCTTATTCAGCGCTTACTCCTTTTAGTTCTTTCGCAACAAAAATCTTAACTCTCAATCAACACCATTGGCGACACCAACTGCACGTGGACGTTTTGCCAAGTTCCTCGGGTTTTTCATGCCTTGACACGGTCATGTGCTTTTCCCCAGCAAGTTTACGAATCTGCGTGGAGAGAAAGGAACGGAAACGAACGGGAAAAGCCAGGAAACAACGGGAAGGAACGGGATTCAACGGGAAAGAACGGGAAAAAAGTGACTTGCAAACGCTTCAAGCCCCAAACAAACACAGCAACCCAAAACGCAAACAACAAAAAACCACACCGAAAAAAGGAAAACAGCGCAAGCCTAAGGCTGGAGTTGGAGCCCTTCTCTATCACAAAATTTAATTAACGTTGCTCTTAACATGTACCTAAACTCTCTTGAGCTTTGAATATGCAAGTTAAGTCGAAGATAGCCCTCTCTAAACGCCTAATCGCCGTTGTCCTCGTAGCGGTGCTTGCCCTGTCAGCGTTTAACACCTACATGATTCTGCAGCGTCCCAGCGCAAACCCCAACGCCGTCAGCTACGATTTCGTCCTCTCACAAAACGGCGGCAGCTACCAGCTAAAGAACATGCAGACGGGTTCAACAGCACGCGTTTCAGGCAGCATATCCTCCGCCGTCAACTCCGCACTAGCCCACGGGCTCTCCGTCTACCTCAACGCCGGCACCTACGTCCTGAACAAGGACATATTGGTCTCCAACAAGATAGGCGCCAAAATCGTCGGAGACGGAGCAACCATAATCGGGAACGGACACAAAATAATCGTCTACGGAGACAACTACACAACCTCACAGTACACAACCGTCTCAGGCTTAACACTAGTCAACGGAACGCTGCGGGTTGAGAACTCGTTCGGCACAACCGTAACCAACATGATTTTTGAAAACACCACGGCAGGCATCGAGTTAGCCAGCACCGACACGTGGAGCGAAGACACACAGATCGACAACTGCTACTTCATCAACGCCACAGAAGGCATAGTCTTCGAAAGCCCCGTAGGCAACGCGACAGGCTCCTACGCCAGCTCAGACATCGAACGCTGCTTCTTCAACATCCGCGACAACTCCATCGGCATCAACGTCGAATCAGGCGCGCAGTTCTCAGACAGCCAAATGCAAAACATCAGAATGTGGCTGGGTCAGGACGGAGTAACTAACCAAACAGGGCTCCTCGTTGACGGCTCAATGTACCAGACGCTGCTCACAAGCGTGGTGTTCGAATCGTTCACGGACGTGCCTAACAACATGTTCGCCATCGACCTCGGAAGAAACTGCAACCCCGCGCCGATGCTAAACGGCGACGTCAACTTTCTGGGTAACTGGACAGCAAACATCCACAACCCTTACAGCAAATGGATTTCAGGCGTCAGCACCGCCTTCGAAAAACTAAACGTTAACGTCCCGGTGGGCGTGAACGGGCAATACGGCGGCAACGCGACTATCCAGGCTACTCCGCTAAATATCTTCACTTTTGAACCCAAAATACAAGCCCAAGGAACCTTCGCAAACGGCGAAACCGTCACCGTCCGCATCCGACTACTATTCGCCGACAACGTAGTCTCGAACCCAGTTACCCAAACCTTCACGGCAAGCGGGGCAGCATGGTTAAGCAACGACCAAATCCTAACGCTTTTCCCCTCGCAGAGCGTGGTAGCCGGAGTGATATTTGATGCCCAAACAAGCGCTAGCACGACAAACGTCGCCGTAACTATAAGCGGCTATGGCACGGCGGGTTAGAGGCACGGTTTGACTTAGTGTTCGTTAAGCAGGTTTTTGCGGCTAAATATCTTGTCTATTTCCTCGGGCTTAAGGAGCTTCTTTTCTAGGGCAATTTCTTTGACTGAGCGGTTCTCGGCTTGGGCTTGTTTAGCGATTTTTGCCGCTTCCAAGTAGCCGATGTAAGGTGACAGCAGAGTGGCTAACGACGGGTTCTTTTCCAAGTATTGGCTACACTGCTTCTCGTTAACAGTTATGCCCCGTACACATTTCTCGGTAAAGGTGGGGATGAAGTTGCTTAGGATTTGGATCGAGAAAAGCATGTTATACATAATCACAGGTGTCATAACGTTAAGTTCCATCTGTCCCGCTTGAACCGCATAGGAAACCGTCGCGTCGCTTCCCACCACTTGGAAAGCAACCATATCCAAGCATTCAGCCATGACTGGGTTGACTTTTCCAGGCATAATGGATGATCCAGGCTGCACAGGCGGAAGCACAATCTCGTTGAATCCAGTTGTCGGACCAGACGCTAAAAGACGCAGGTCGTTAGCTATCCTGATGAGTTCCAGCGCCAGTTCTTTAAGCCCGCTGGAAACCGACTGCGCCGCCCTTTGGCTTTGGAGCGCTTCAAAATTGTTTGACGCAGGCTTAAGCGGGAACCCCGTAAGCTTCGCCAACTCAGCCACAGCGAGCCGCTTGTACTTGGGATGGGCGTTGGCTCCTGTCCCAACTGCCGTACCGCCCAAGGCAACCGCATACAGGTTTTCCTGCCTTCTTCGCAGCTCGGCACAGGCGCTGGCGACAACTGATCCGAAAGCGGTGAATTCTTGCCCAATCGTCACAGGTACAGCGTCTTGCAAATGGGTTCTGCCAGACTTGAGCACATGAGCGTACTTTGCGCCCAACCCGTTAAACGCCTCAACCAACTCGTCCAGCGCGGCAAGCAGTGGTTGCAGTGCCATAAGAACTGAGACATGGAGCGTCGTTGGGAACGTGTCGTTGGTTGACTGCGCCATGTTCACGTGGTCGTTAGGGTTGATGGTTTTGTAGTCGCCTTTCTTCTTGCCTAAGATTTCCAGTGCCAGATTGGCCAATACCTCGTTAACGTTCATGTTGAAAGAGGTGCCTGCGCCAGCTTGGAAGACGTCAACGACGAACTGGTCAATTAGTTTGCCAGCTAACACGTCATCGCATGCAGCAACGATTGCCTTCGCCTTTTTTCCGTCAAGACAGCCCAATTGCATATTTGCGGTTGCCGCGGCTTTCTTTATGAGTACATACGCGTTGATGAAGGGCAAGGGTGCTTTGATTCCGCTGACTGGAAAATTCTCCGTCGCCCTCAACGTTTGAATGCCAAAATAAGCGTCTTTAGGAATTTGTCTCTCGCCTAATGGGTCGATTTCTTTTCTTGTATCCATTTAACCCGCCTCTCATCTGCTCTCCAAATTAAGCTTTCAACTTGTCTTTCGACAGTGCTAGTAAATTGCTCGGCATGCTTTAAAGCTCTTCGAAAACAACAGGGCGCTGGCTCGATTGTGCACAAATTATTTAAGCGCTTACAGTAAATATTAATCTTTCAGATTTCAGGGTACAAACGGCTTTGAACATGAAGTCTGACAAAAATCTTTTCAGTGAATGGACAACTGCAAGGGACATTCTGACAGAATACGACGGCATGCTACATGACTTGAGGAAGTACGGGTTCAGCTTTCTAACGGCGCTTTTAGCCGCTGAATCTGTCTTGGTTCCGACTATCGTCTCAAAGTCAGGTGTTGAGGGTGGAACTGTCCTGCCTAACTCCGTTAAAGTCGCCGTCCTAGTAGTCAACTTCTTGCTCATAATCCTTCTCCGTTTGCTCGACCGAAACTACGAAGTCTTTCAAGATGCCGCCGCCACACGCGCCCTAGTTCTTGAAAAGAAGCTAAACCTTGAACTGACAGAAATCATCAGCGTCAGGTACAACGGCAGCCACGTACGATCGTACATAACGGGACTTTACGCAGCATTCGTTTTAGGTGTCTACGGCATAGGATGGGTAGTTCTTTCCCCCGACTGGCTATCCATCGAGATACTTACCGCGTTCTTTGTTGTATCAATATTTTTTGTCGCATTCGTTTTTGGACAACAAGTCAGAGTGCTGTACCCATGCGGAAGAATTGACTGGTCAATAAGCCGATTAGACTGCCGCGTAGGCGACGAGATCGAAATCACATTAACCAACCTGTTCGAAAGGCCAATAAGCTTCCAGCCAGGCTGCGTCATGTGGGATCTGAGGAAACAGAACAGTACCAAATCTGAACATACTGAACAAATCCCTGTCAGTGGTGAACTAACTATTAGGGCAGGTGACAGCTACACTTGGATCTGGAAGGCTGAACAAATTGGCGACATAGGAATACATCAAATCCATCGTTGCGTACTTCACTTAACGGAGAAATGGCCATCAACATTCCAAAGTGAAGCTTCGCTGTACAATCTTCAGGAGATCAAGGTCGATAACGAAGATGCATATGGGGTGGAACCAACAGCGTTGCATCTGAACCCACTCTCCAGAAAGCTTAGTGTCAAGGCACCCAAATCACAGAGCGCACAGCCAAAACGGAAAGCAAATCCAGCAGACAAGAAATAGAAAAAGATAATTACTTGCTTTGTACGGTTAGATTTCGAATTTTTCTATGATTTTGGTCTCTTTTTCGCCTGTGATTTCGGCGATTACATGAAAGAACTGTTCCAGCCCTGAGTAAATTATCCTCGGCTTCAGAAGCTCATCTATCTGAAAAACGCCTGCTGAATTAGACATTTTAATCCTTATTTCGATTGGTTTCTTCCCGTTTTCAACCGCTTCAACCTCAACCTTCTCGATTGAAAGCGCGGAAACAGCGTGGATGTCTATTTTGCCTGCTTGAAAGGGAATTCTTGCCCTTCCCGCTTCCATGTCTAAGGCGTCGGCGATGCCTACTATTCCCGCTTCTTTGGTTAGTATTCTGTGGGTTGGGTCCGTGCTGGGCGGCTGCTCATGCGCCACGATGGCATGCAGGACTTCAGAGGTGATTATGGCTTGTTCTTCATCGTTGTAAGTCGGCTTTAGGCAATCCATGAACTGCAAAGCTAAGGTTACACTGTACTTTTCATGGTTGTTCCTCTGCACAATCATGCCTAAGTCATGGAAGATTGAGGCTAAAACAACTACGACTTCGGCATCATCGTTCTTCATATCGTAGTTTTCGACGATGCTGGGTGTAATCAGCTTCTTTTCAACAAGAATCCGCAGGAGTTTCAACGCAAGGTTGGATACGATTTTAACGTGGGTTGGACCGTGGTCAGTGTAGCCCATGCGTTCTATAGCCATGACGTTGCTGCATTTCCAGTACGTTTGCAGTTTCTTGTCTTCTTTTATTCTCTCCATTACCTGTTTGAGCTTGACGTTGCTTCGGTACGGTATGTTAAAGACATAGGACACTTTAGGCGAATCTCCCTTTTATCATATTCAAGACTGGATTGATTTAAACTTACATCCAACCGCTTAAACTGCAAAACAACGCTAAATTTTGTTTTCTCTTGCTAAACCTGCGTTGTTTGATGAACATGCTTTTAAGCATGAAAAGCACTGTTTTTCAATTATCCAAAAAACGGGGTTTCACTGTTTGGGAAAGAAAAAAGTGCTAAGTGAAGGCGCAATCAGCGAGATGACTTATCCTGGGCAAGGCGAAGTTCTGGGCGTCGTTGTGAAGCTGCTTGGCTTCGACCGCATCTTGGTTAAGTGCCAAGACGGTGCTGAACGGCTTTGCCGAATCCGAGGGAAAATGAAAAGGCGCGTCTGGATACGTGAAGGCGACATTGTGATAGTTTCACCGTGGGACTTCCAAACTGACAAACGCGGTGACGTTGTATGGCGGTACACTCACTCACAAGCTGACACGCTTAGGCGCAAGGGAATTCTAACCCTTTAACCTTCAACTTTTTAGCAAGTTTTATTTTTATTGTCAAGTTTTTAATTTGCGTGGTGTAAGCGCTGTGAGCGTTTATCGAGCGGTTTTAATACCTTAAGTGACTTGATTGCTTAGGAACTGTTGATTGTAAATGTCTCGGAAAGCTTCGGACCGCCTTGCGCATAATGAAAGAAGAGTGGAGCGAAGAGACAAGATGCTAATCCACGACATGACAAAAGAACGCGCCACCGTGGAAGAGGTTTTTGACCAAACCACCCGCATGGTTGTCTTCGACATGCTAAACACCGGCGTATTCTACGAGCTAAACGGCGTAGTGAGTTCAGGCAAGGAAGCGCGAGTTTACTGGGGCACAACCAAAGAAGGCCTTGATTTAGCCGTAAAAATTTATTTAACCTCATCAGCCGAATTCAAAAAAGGTATGCACAAATACATTGAAGGCGACCCCAGATTCAAAGACGTCAAACACGATACCCGTTCATTAATGACGGTTTGGGCACAAAAAGAATTCCGCAACCTCAAAGAAGCCACCGACGCAAAAGTGCGTGTACCAAAACCTATTGCAGTCAAAAGCAACGTTGTAGTTATGGAGTTCATTGGGGAAAAGGGTGTTAGTGCGCCTTCTCTCAAGGAACAGCCTCCGGAAAACCCCGAAAAAATCTACAAAATAATCGTCACTTCCATTAAACGACTTTATCAGAAAGCAAAGATAGTTCACGGAGACCTCAGCGAATATAACATTATGATGTGGAAGGGCAAACCCGTGGTTTTTGACATGTCCCAGTCAGTTTCAATTCAGCATCCACTGGCGGACGAGCTGCTGGTGCGCGATTTAACGAATGTGAATAGGTTCTTTAGTCGGTTAGATGTTGAAGTTACTTCAGTTGAAGAATTGCATAAAATGGTTGTTGGTTGAAATGTCAGGTTTAGACACATTTGTTAAGATTCCGAAAGAACGCGTTGGCATACTTATCGGCGAAGAAGGAAAAGCGAAGCAGTACATTGAAGACAGACTCAACGTCAAAATTGACGTGGACAGCGAAGGCAGCGTCACCATCAAGCTTACAGAAAAAGCTTCTGACCCGTCAATGCTGCTGAAAGCTAAAGACGTCGTGACAGCTATAGGCAGAGGATTTTCCCCCGACGCCACCTACCGGCTAATACGTAACGAAGACGAAATCTTCGACATGATAGATCTAAGACAAGTCTTCGGGCGCTCCGAATCTGACATCAAACGTGTAAAAGGCAGACTGATAGGTACTGACGGTAAAACGAGAAAGCTGATTGAGGAATTAACTGAAGCCAACATGGTTGTTTACGGTCACACAGTCGGGTTCATCGGCAGCTTCACACAGGTGGAAGCGGCACGTCACGCGGCGCAGATGATTGTCGAGGGTTGCCAGCATCAAACAGTCTACAAGTTCCTTCAGCGGAAACGCACGGAACTCAAAAAAGAGAAGCTTGAACTTTGGGAGAAACCTGGAAACAAAAGGTAGCTTCCCATCATAGAAGGCAATCTGTTTTCTCTGTGCGCTCCTCTGGCTTGGTTTGGCGGCGGATTGGCTCGCTTTTCGCAAAGTGTTAAATAAGCAATTAGTAAATAAGCAAGATAACCCTTAGGTAGACGGGGGAGAGGTCATGTTGAACAAATCTTTCAGGGGTTTGAACAAACCAATCAAATTAACAACTGTTTTATTGCTTGTAGCCATTTTAGGTTTTATTGCGCTAGCGGTACCTGCAACGAAAGCAGCAGTAGTTATTAATCCAAAATTTACTCTCAACCCTACCGCAGGCGCCGTAGGCAGCACTGTTTTCATTACAGGAACGGGATTTTCTCCCGCTGAACCAGCGACTTTCGTTTGTACTAATAACCAAATGTTTTCGCCTGCCCTCTACGCGGATGCGGATGGAAAAATAAGTGGCAACTGCACTGTGCCAGACTTTCCAGCGGGAACGTATAAGGTGGTTGCTTATGACAGCTCGGGTATGAAAATCTCAACAGCTTTTACAGTTACCGGCGGTGGGAGTTCTACCGCTTCGCCTTCGCCCACGTCATCCTCCAGCTCAAATGGAAACGGAAATGGCAACGGCAACAACGGCGGCTCAAACGGGAACGGCAATGGGAATGGAAATGGACTCCAGACTATTGCGCCCACTGGCGCCAGTTCGTCAAGTGGATTTTTCTCGTCAACAGTAATTTACATAATCGTCGCTGTGTTGGTTGCATTTGTTGTCTCGGGAACATTTCTCTATTCTCGGTCAAGCAGGCAGAAAATGATGCTTGAGAGAGAGCGGGAACGAGACAGAGAACGAACGCCTTATGGATCTGAGCCTCCTCAAGGGCCATATGGGCCTGGTCCTAGTGGTCAACCTTCAGGTTATGGCTACGGTCCGCAGCCTTCAAGTTACGGTCCAGCGCCATCAAGCCCTGCTGGTTCTTCGCGTTACACCCCATACAATTACCGGTCGCAGTCGTCTTCAAGTTCTTATCAATCACGCTATAACCAACCATCAAGCTACAGGCCAAGCGCTTATGCTTCGCGTTACAGCCAACCGTCAAGTTACAGGCAGCCACAGTCGCAGTCAAGTTACAGTCGACCTGCAATGCACTCGAAGACTTGCTCTCACTGCAAACGCTCCGTCAGGGAAGACCAAAACATCTGTCCATACTGTAACAAACGGGTATAGCAACCATCCGTTTAGGCTCCTGACTGGAGCCTGATTATTTTCTTTTCTATTTTACTATTTTTTGATCCGTATATTTGAGGTTTCACAAGCCCTATGCAGGTGCATCTTTAGAGGTTGTTACATAACCTAGCGCCAATAAGGTTATAAGATGGAGAACGCCTAGATTTTCTAGGCTTAGAAGCCTTCTAATCAGTCTATAGCGGCTTTTTGAGGAATTTTTATGAAAGTAAAGCACTGTAAGTTTTTAGGTTTTATGTTCATTATGCTCTTTGTTTTATCGATATCTAACGTCGTATACGGCGCTGGAGTAAACGTCAACATATCCGTAAGAACCCAACCTATAGGTGTAGCTTACGATTCGGGCAAGGGCGAAATATTCGTATCCAACGAGGCATCCAACTCTGTCTCAGTCATATCGGACACCACCAACACTGTGGTTGCAACTGTGAACGTGGGATACAATCCGTACGGTGTAGCTTACGATTCTGGCATGGGAGAAATATTCGTGACAAACCCCGGTTCTTACACGGTCTCCGTAATATCGGACAGCAACAACTCCGTGGTTGCAACCGTGGACGTGGGCTCCTCCCCTGAAGGTATAGCTTACGACTCCGCCAAAGGCGAAATATTCGTAGCCAATGAGGGACCGAACACAGTTTCCGTAATAGCAGACACCAACAACACTGTGATTGCAACTGTAGACGTGGGCTCGGAACCCTACGGCGTGACTTACGATTCAGGCAAAAACGAGATATTTGTAGCCAACTCCAATCTGAACACGGTTTCGGTGATAGCTGACTCAACCAACACTGTGGTTGCAACCGTAAATGTGGGTCCTCAGCCAATGGGGGTAGCTTATGATTCTGCCCGCGGCGAGGTGTTTGTAACCGATTTTGGAAATAACACTGTTTCAGTCATATCGGATACCACCAACGTCGTGGTTGCAAATGTGCCTGTGGGGCTTTCACCGTATGGAGTAGCTTATGACTTTGGCAGAGGCGAGATGTTTGTAACAAATCAGGGTTCAGGCTCTGTGTCTTTGATTTCAGACAGCGCCAACGTGGTGGTTGCGAACGTGACTGTGGGTTACCAGCCGTACGGATTAGCCTACGATTCCGGCAGAGGCGAAGTGTACGTAGCCAACTATGGGGCAAGCTCTATCTCAGTAGTATCTGATAGCAGCAACACGGGAGTAGCAAATGTTGCTTCAGAGAATCCGCTTGGCGTGGCATATGATTCTGCTATGGGCGAAATCTTTGTGGCTAACTGGGCAACCAACTACGTCTCGATCCTATCCGACACCTCTAACGCGTTGGTCACACCGGTGACGGTGGGTTTCGACCCCTACGGCGTAGTTTACGATTCAGGCAAAGGCGAAATCTTCGTTTCCAACTATGGAAACAACACGGTCTCAATGATTCCAGACGGGAGCAACACAGCAACCGTAAGCATACACGTAGGAAGCAACCCAGAAGGCATTGCCTACGATTCCGCGAAAGGCGAGGTATTTGTGGCAAACTACGGGTCGAACTCGGTTTCAGTCATATCGGACAGTACGAACACAGTCGTTGCAACCGTGACAGTAGGAACCAACCCCATGGGCTTAGCTTATGACTCCGCGAAAGGCGAAGTTTTCGTAACCAACTACGGGTCGAACTCGGTTTCAGTCATATCGGACACTAGCAACAGCGTGGTTGCAACCGTAAACGTCGAAGCCAACCCGGCAGGCGCAGCATATGATTCTGCGAAAGGCGAAGTATTTGTTGCCAACTACGGATCCGGCACGGTTTCAATCGTCTCCGACGGCACCAACACTGTTGCTGGAAGCGTGACGGTGGGAACGCAGCCTGATGCAGTAGCCTACGACAACTCCGTTAACGAAGTGTTCGTGACAGATTACGGGTCAAATTCAGTCTCAGTAATATCTGACGTAACAGGCGCGGTCGCGGCAACCGTAGCGGTGCAAAGCAACCCCGTGGGCGCAGCCTATGATTCGGGCAGAGGAGAAATATTCGTGAGTAACTATGGATCCAGCTCTGTCTCAGCCATATCGGATAGCACAGACACCGTTAACGTGGGAAGTTACCCACAGGACTTAGCGTTTGACTCCGCAAAAAATGAAGTTTTCGTTGCGGCGGCTGGCTCCAACGCAGTTTCAGTCATTTCAGAAACCACCAACACAGTGGTTGCAACCATACCCGTAGGGCATTTCCCATACGGCGTCGCCTATGATTCAGGCAAAGGCGAAATATTCGTAAGCAACTATGGAGAAACTCCCCTCGGCAACACAGTCTCAGTCATATCGGACAGCACCAACACCGTGGTTGCAACCGTAACTGTTCAACTGGGCCCGAGCGGCTTGGCGTATGACTCTGGAAAAGGCGAAGTCTTCGTAGCTAACTGGGAAAACAAATCTGTCTCAGTCATATCGGACAGCACCAACACAGTTGTCGCAAACGTGACCGTCGGCTACGACCCATACAGCTTAGTTTACGACCCAACACATGGACAAGTCTTCATAACTAACTACGGCGACAACACAGTTGGAGTAATCTCGGATGCCACCAATACCCAAGTTGCAACTATACCCGTCGGGTCGCGTCCAACATTCATGGCGTATGACTCCGCCAAAGGCGAAATATTCGTGGTAAACCAGGAGTCTGACTCGGTGTCGGTCATATCTGATGCGACTGACACGGTGGTTGCAACTGTGTCTTTACCCTCTGGGTCATTTCCCGAAGACGTAACCTACGACGCTGCCAAAGGCGAACTATTCGTAACGAACGAGAAAACCAACACAGTCTCAATAATATCCGACAGCACCAACACCGTCGTCGGAACCATCTCTGTGGGTTCACTCGCATACGGTATAACCTGTGACCCCGTCAAAAGCGAAGTATTCGCAACTAACGCCGACGCTTTCTCAGTCTCAATCATATCCGCTTTAGTCGCTCCATCCTTGGCTCCATCCCCGCCTGCAGTTGACCAGGGACAAACCTCAACCCTCATCGCAACGATGAATACGGGCACGGGGCCATACATCTATCAGTGGTATGAGAAATCCCCCACGGGAAACTACGTAGCCGTCGGCTCCAGCTCCGCCACCTTCAACTTCGCCACGACAAGCTCAACTGCGCTGGGCAACTGGACTTTCATGATTCAAACAGCTGATAACTCAGGCGCAACCGTGAACTCTACAGCGTTGGTTATCGGGGTGTATCCCGCAGGCGCCTTGGTTCCTCCAATAGTGACCGCTTCAACCGCCAAGCTGAATCAAGGTCAAACGTCAACCTTAACCTCCACGGTGATGACGACAGGCGTTTCACCCTACAGCTACCAGTGGTTCAGTAAGGATCCAAGTGCTTCCACCTATTCAACGATTGCCTCGGTGACTTCCAGCAGCTACAGTTTCGTAACCACATCTTCCACGGCTACAGGCGTCTGGAGCTTCATGCTTCAAGTGACAGATTACACAACTGCAAAAGTGAACTCCACCGCAGCAACAGTCACAGTCAACGTTGGCCCAACAGTTTCCGTTACCCCCGCCGCATACACTATAGACGTTGGTCAAAGCAGCATTTTCACGGCTAACCCATCAGGCGGCTCAACTCCCTACGTCTCTTACCAGTGGTACGTAGGCGGCGTAGCCCAAAGCGGCATGACTGCATCGACATACAGATATTCAGCCACCTCCGCAGGCTCCCCCATAATCACCGTGACAGTAGCCGACAGCGCAGGCGAAACCTCACCTCAATCTGCAGCTCCAGCGGTGACGGTGAATTCTGCTCTAGCTGCTCCAACCATATCCGCCTCATCCGCTTCCGCGACTCAGGGTCAAACTTGCAGCCTAACTTCACTTGCGATTACAACAGGCACATCACCCTACACGTACCAGTGGTTCTGGGAAGCCGCAGGCGCCTCTTCCTACACACCGATTAACGGAGCAACATCGGCAACCTACAGCTTTGTCCCCTCATCTTCAACGGCGACAGGCACCTACAGTTTCCTGCTTCAGGTCACAGATAACGTTGGAGCAGCCGTGAATTCCACAGCGACCCAAGTAGTTGTCAACGCAGCCCCTGTGACTACATCTACAACCACAACTCCCACGCCTACGCCCGTTTCTCCTACCCCAACTCCGAAGGCATCCGCATCTCCAACAGCGACTCCTAAAGCAACTGCTTCTCCTTCCCCGACTACACCAGAGTTCGGCGCTGAAGCTGCCCTCCTAATCGTGTTGGCGATGGTTGCTATGGCATCCTGTGCGGTTGCAGTGACGTTTAGAAAAGCGAGAAAACAAGAGTTACCCCCTTAAGGCAGGCGGAGATGTCGCCCGCAAAATCCCTTTTTCTTTAATTGAAGGATGAGGGCATTAAACAAACCTTCCCGAGAGGTAACGTTAAGCGCTTTCTACTTTGGTTAGGAAACTGAACGTAACATGTTTTTCACCCAAAAGAGCGTCTATTCTTTACCTGACAAGTTCTTCACTTGAAACAAGAATTGTGGGGTACTCTATTGAATGACCTGATTTGCCACCTGTTTTTGTGTGACCTTTCTTACATCTCATTCCGTATCTTGTTCTGGTCGAATTTTCCCAAACCTTTTCAGTTGGTCCACCACATATTGGGCACTTAAAATCTTTCATATATTTTCACCAAAACCGAAAAAGTCAAAAGTGAATAGGTCGTCGCTGTGTTTTTCCAAATTTTTCTCTCCGTTAGTTTTATGTTGACTTGTTTTTTTAAGCCTTCCTATCACAAAAAATGAATTGAAGTAACCGTAGACAGCCTAAGTTTTTTCATAAACCATTATTTCACGGGCCAATGACCGATGAATATAGACCATGTGTGATTCAATCGTTTTATATCCAAGACCCTCAACAAACCCTGCTAAGTCTTTTGCCATGTGGTCTACTTGACCTGATCCGTTCACCTGTATGGGAAGGGCTATACAAATTAGTTCCCCCACCTTCAGCTTTTAAAATCCATTATAGCTTATCGTATTCATTTAAGCCAAATTGGTTTATAGGTAGGCTCTTAGAAGGCAAATACGAACTTTATTAATATCATTTTTACCTTCGCACACTCAAGATCCTCATCATCCTTACGTCTTCGGGGCCAGAGTCGTCATTGCCCACCCACTAAAAAACAGCCTCGAAAGCCTTTAAACATTAAGGTAAATCATCGTTAAACTTCATTAAAGTTTAAATGGCGAACAAAGCATCATCCTTCTAAAAAGTTAGTGTGAATCTATGCCATTTTGCCGAAAATGCGGACGCCGCCTTTCCCCATACAGCGAAAGCTGCTCAGACTGCGGAACTTCAACTACCGCCGCCATAATCAAAGTCAAAAAGCCAGCTAACGCACACACGTATAAGGTTGCCTCAAAAACAAAGGTTGCCAAGATCGTTGTCCCCACCGCTGAAAAAAGCGTTTTAGTCAAATCTTTCACATCCGCTAGACCTGTCATCGCATCTAAGCCAGTTAAGGTCGTTGCCCCCTCTGAACCAATCAAAGCCACTGCCCCCACTAAATCCTTCAAGACAGCCGCGGCAACTAAAACCGAAGTCCCCGCTAAACCAACCAGCCAACCTACAACCGCTAAGCCACCAGAGGAACCCCCAAAGCATGAAATCAAACAAAGCAGCCTGTCCCTCGAAGAAGACATCATAACCAACCCACGCGACTACGAAACACAAACCTTCGACTTCGACTTGGGATGCGTACACGACCACTTTTTCCCAGCAGGCAGCACCCTCCCAGTATCAAAAGGAAAAGCATACTGCCCAATATGTGGAGAACAACTAAGAAAAAATGAACATAGAAAACGCCGCAGATACCATGAGTCTTAATTAAGAATTTGTCAAAACTAAAGTCAAGCTTGCTTAGTGCCAGCTGCCAGCGCTTATACCATTTAAAGTTGATAATCAACCAATACTAACGTGCTGTTCTTGTCTGTCAAAAATTCTAGTTTTCCATCCTTTGACAACAACCAACAATCACCATTTTTTTTAAGGGCAACAGACTGGTTTTAATTTATCGGCACTTTTGTGTACTGTCAAAGTGTAGATGCTTTCCGTAGAGGCTTTGCCTACCTATCGGGTACCTTTGCGCAAACACAACAATCTGGCTAACGATCACTCGACAGTTCATCAAAGCTTTAAGGCTTCCAAATAGGGCAAAAACGCCAAAAAAAGTTAGTCAAGAAACCTTGACTAAACTTCAGTTAACAAACCTTGACGAAAACGCTTTTACATCAAGACCGACAAGGGGTTTTCGGAGGAACTGGATGGGCAACCTAATAGTTCTCGGCCAAACTTCGCCGTCTGGAAAAACTCAAAACAACCCTGACTTATCAACAATAATGAAATCCTTCGATGAGGTATGCAGAGACTGCTTCCCAATATCTCCCCTACAATGCACAGAACGCTGCCAAGCGTACAAGCTGAAAAACGAGTTGCGGACACTGCGGAAAGCCTTGGTGAACCCCAGCTACGTCAAGGAGCTTTTCAACGTGCTGAAAAATGAGACAAGACTCCACATCCTCCAAGCTATGGTAAACGGCAGGTTTACGGTAGGTCAACTGCAGCAGAAACTCAAGGAAGCGGGTCAAAACCACAGCCAAAGCACAATCTGCGAAGAATATCTGCGCCCTCTTGTAGCGGTCGGATTAGCAACCCAAGTGCGGGAAGAATATTACGCCACCGCTTTCGGCATGCGTGTAACGCAGCATCTTGCTCGCTTCCAAGAAATCGCGAAGAAACTGCCCGCGCACTCAGAGTGCTACGAAGAAACCCTTATGCAATCGCTGCTTTCGGGACCAAAAACTTTCGAAGACATAGAGCCAATCATCCTGCAAAAAAACGTTTCCCGCGTACTCAAACGTTTATGCTCAGCTAGGCTAATTGCCACTCCAAAAGGAAGAGACTACATTTTCTTCTTCAAATCCAAACGAGACCCCAATAAGGAAAGCTTCACGGAAACTGAGCGTAAAATCTACGATGCCATCGCAGAAGAAGGAATCAGCGCAGGAAAACTCGCTAAAGAAACAGGCTTCTCGACACGCATAACCTACAAATACCTACGCGGCTTAAAGGGCAAAAAACTGGTTTTCAACAGACGAACGCTGAAAGCCTACCGTTTAACCTGTGCAGGCGAAAAACTTGCTTCTTCAATGCAGCTTGTCCAGAAAATAGTTGAAGACGCATGGAACTCCTCCGAGATAGTTGTGGGGATACCCACCTAAAAGGTGACACAGCGGCTTTTTTCCGCTAAGTCTCCCCTTTTTAGATTCTTTTAGGTCTTGAATTCGCTGCTTTCTGTGTTATCATAGGGGCATCTTGATTTTGTCGATGAAGCGATGCTGCAGCTTCGCGATTTTCGGGGCAATGACGACTTGGCAGTAAGGCTCCTTCGGATGCTTCTTGTAGTAGTCTTTATGGTGCGTTTCAGCCTTGTAAAACACTTTAAGCGGCTCAACGCCGGTGACAATTGGCTTATCCCAAATGCCCTCTTTGCTGAGCTCAGCAATCAGCTTCTCCGCCTCCGCCTTCTGCTGTTCGTTGTGGTAGAAGATAGCTGACCTGTATTGGGTTCCAACATCCGCGCCCTGCCTGTTAAGCGATGTCGGGTCATGTATTGTGAAGAAAATCTCGAGGATTTCGCGGTAACTAATCACTTTCGTGTCGAAGTAAATCTGCGCCGCCTCCGCATGCCCAGTTGTCCCCGTGGAAACCTCCTCGTACGTGGGGTTAGGCACTGTGCCGCCTGTGTAGCCAGGCTCGATGCGCTCGACACCTTTGATTATGTTGTATGCGGCTTCCGTGCACCAGAAGCAGCCAGCGGCAAGCGTCGCAACCTCCAAACCCTTTTTCTCGCTAGGTTGGCTCATTTTTTCTCCTTCCAAAAAAAGCTTTGATAACCAATTACGCTAGGATAGCTTTGAACTTAACGGTTTGTGGCTGTCAACAAACAACAACTGATGACGACTTAGAGTGCATTTTAAAGCATCTTGCGATTAAGCGCTAACACGGAAGTCGAGCTAACCTATGTGATTCTAAAATAGTAAAATAAATAGGCACTTGATTGTCGCAGTCGATATCCTAAGGTTTGCTCGGATGTTACCACCTATACGGGGCGAGTGACGCCTGGGCGGAGCCTCATACTTAACCTCGCCAACCCTCAACCCCCTCTTCCGCGCCCTAACCAGCAGCTCCCCGCCGAATGTTTCTCCGCACCTCAAAGCCAAGCCCTCAAGGGTTTCCTTCTTGTAAGCCCTAAAATTCGAGTAGAAATCTGAAACGCCGAGTTTTTTGCCCAATGTTTTGGAGGCAAACCTTTCTGAAAATCTTGGGATAACCGTTCGTGAAGCAACTGCTACGTCAACCTCGCTCAATTTCTCGATTAGGGCGGGTATGAGTTTGGGGTCATTTTCTAAGTCAGCGTCAATCGTGACGATTATCGGGAACTTGGCAAGTTTCATCCCGTAAAGTAACCCTTTAGTTTGTCCTTCACGAACCTTGGAAACCGCGACGTCAGCAACACCCTTCGCCACCTCAAAAGTCCCGTCTGTGGAACTATCATCAACAACTATTACTTCGTGGGGAATACCCTTCAGCGCAGACCTGATTCTGACAATTAGCTCCTCAATGTTTTCTCTTTCATTCCACGTGGTAGTAACCACCGTCACACCCTGAACCACGGCGCCCGGCGCACTCATAAATAAGCCATAGCCAACCCACAACTAATAAGCCCATCCTCTCCAAAAGCAGCCGAGACAAAAGCTAGAGGGCGGGCAGCGGAGTCTGATCCTTTTGTAGCTACCGAGCGGTGGGGCTTGAAATAAAGGAGCCCAATTGAAAAGAACCTAACTAAAGCTTGTCTTCTTCGGAGTTAGGTTCAATGCGTCGGCAATCATTTCCTTGATGAGCGGTCTTTTTCTAATTCGCTCAAACTCCTCGGGCGTATACATCAGCAAATCCAGCTCTTCAACAAACGACCAATCCTCCAGAAGCATCTTTCCCCGCTGAAGACTGTTCAGGCCACTGAAGTTTTTCGAAACAACAATCAAATCAATGTCGCTGCTTTTCCGTCTTTTACGCTTCGCTGTGGACCCAAAGAGAAGAACTTTTTCCAACACTATTTTCGAATTCACAACTCTCAGAAATTCCTCAAGTTTATCCATTAAAGGTCTGTTATCATCAAGCACTAAGGCTTTCGTCAATCGGGTTCCCCCTTAATCCTTGCTTTGATTGCTTTGATGATAGGCAAAGCCTTAGTCAAAAAATCATCTACTACCGCTTCAGTGTATATTTCACTCGGCAACTCAAGCGTGGCATCAAAATATCTTGTGTCTCGGACAGCCAAGGTGAGTTGCCTAAGAAAGCGAATTTGTTCCTCGTTCAGCTTAACCTCGTCTGCAATTTTCGAATGTAATTCAACTAGATTATGCACTTTAGGAGGAGCCACTTTCTTCAAAACAACAATAGCTGCCTTCAAAGATTTTTCAACTGTCAAATGAAGCCAGAAAACGACAACTGGATACGCTTCACAACTGGCAACCTTGTCAAGCATTTTCAAGGAGTCATCCAGATCCTTAACCCACAATCGAACGTATTCATCCGAGATTTCGTTAGCTTTTTTTGTCATTCGACTCTGAATACAGGAGGGCTTTCTAACTATTTTGGTTTTTCTGTATTTTCCAAATTAAATGGTGCCGGGGGAGGGACTTGAACCCACGAAGGCCTGCGCCAGAGGATCTTAAGTCCTCCTCTAAAATAAATCAGTCCAAAAATTATGTTTTCCAAAAACTGAATAAGCGCTAACTGTTCAGTGCACTGAGCATTTCATCAATAGTTAGGATTTTTATCCCTTTGAATTCTTTCAATGCAAGCAGGTGCCGGTCGCCTGAAACGATGTAGTCAGCTTTTCCATCATATGCTGTTCTTACAATAATGTCGTCATCAGGGTCTTCCGATATAACCTTAAAGTCAGACTTTACTTGCACAAATTTACCTATTCGACTCAAATCAGCTAAGAACAACTTGACATCAAAATCGGTCACATATTTTTCAAATTTTTTACGGCTAACCACATTAACGAACTCCGAAAACATGTCGCTCGATAATTCAAGAGTAAACTCATTGTTCTTTGCCCTTCGCCAAAGATCATGTGGCTTTCCTTTAACTATTAAACTAGAAACTAAGACGTTGAGGTCAAAGACAACGACAATCAATGCAATTCCAATGCCTATTTCTTTTTAGCCCTTGCCGCCTTCTCTTTTCTGTATTTTTGTATTTCCTCTTCTATATCATCTTGGGTTAACTCACCGTATTTCGCGATTCTTTCATCAACTCTTTTGTACATTGCTTCTATCTCTTTTGAGAAGTCAGGCTCTACAAATTTCTTGAGTATTACCGAGTCTTCGCATTCGTAAACGAGGAATTTTGTTTTCGGTTTCAAGCCCATTCTTGACCTTATTTTTGCAGGTATGACAACTTGTCCTTTTTCGCTGAGAATCGTAAGGTCGGCTTTTTCATTCTGAGACATCTATAGCCCCTGAATATTATCTTACTTTCTTACCTAAAAAAGATATCTCCTTCCTTTGCGTACGATCAACACTCTGCTTATCAATGATCTGCTCTAGCGACAAACTATACAATAAAGATCCAAGTTATGGAAAGAATTTACCGTTTGACAAAAACACAACCTCACATTTAGTGGTACCGTTGGGTGGGACTTGAACCCACGAAGCCCTGCTGGTGGGAACGTTACGTCGGTCTAAATTCATTTGACGCGGAGATCGAAATGAACCCAAGTCTTCGTGAGACTCTTCTTCAATCGAGATTGAGACAATGAGTGGGCGTCCCCTTCTTCAGCGCTTGTGAGCGTTCAATCTTCGTATAATGCAGCTTCTTTTCTGTTCGTTCTTGGTCTCGCATCTAGCCGCAATTTTTTACTGGTACCACCACCAGTTACTGGCGCTATTACCAGTTAAAATGTCTTCAAAATCAAGCGAAGAACGCTTAAGGCGGAATCGGATCGGAAACCCAAAAACCCAAACCCGCCCATAACCGACAATAACTCCAACATCGAGTCAACATGCAAAGTCGCATTCCGCCCATCCCAAATGGGCACCGCAGAGCCTCTTTCAAGCCCCGAACAAAAAAAGCAACCCAAAACGCAAAGACCCAAGGCGGAAAGTCGCAACTTTCACCAAACCAAAAGTCGCAACTTTAATTTTTTTAGGCAAATCAGACGCACAAACTTAAAATAATTGGGTGAACTGATGTGTTAACGAATTCATAAATTTAGGTAAAATTAATAGAGGAAGAAAAAATGAGCAAATCAGAAAAACCCCACTTAAACCTCATAATCATGGGGCACGTTGACCACGGAAAATCCACAACAACAGGTCACCTTCTTTACTTAGCAGGCGCAATCGACGAGCGGACAATCAAAGCCTTTGAAGAAGAAGCCGAAAAAATGGGCAAAGGCACATTCAAGTACGCTTGGGTACTCGACAACCTCAAAGAAGAACGAGAAAGAGGAGTCACAATTGACCTCAGGTTCCTCAAATTCGAAACCAAAAAATTCAACTACACAGTCATCGACGCACCAGGACACCGAGACTTCGTCAAAAACATGATTACAGGCGCAAGCCAAGCAGACGCAGCAGTTCTTTTCTGCTCAGCCAAAAAAGGCGAGTTCGAAGCAGGCATCGGTCCAGGCGGTCAGACAAGGGAACACGCGTTCCTCGCATTCACCCTAGGTATCCGCCAGCTAATCGTCGCAGTAAACAAGATGGACGACATATCCGTAAACTACAGCAAAGAACGCTATGAAGAGATAAAGAACGAAGTTTCAAGAATGCTCCGAATGGTAGGCTTCAAAATCGAAAAAATCAACTTCATACCCGTCTCAGGCTGGACTGGCGAAAACCTCATCAAGAAAGCCGACAAGCTACCATGGTATACGGGTCCAACCCTGATTGAGGCGTTAGACCTCCTTGAAGTACCAGCTAAACCAACTAACAAACCCCTACGCGTTCCAATCCAAGACATTTACAGCATCACAGGCATCGGCACAGTCCCAGTTGGCAGAGTTGAAACAGGCACTCTAAAGCCAGGACAAAACATCATCTTCATGCCAAGCAACAAGACAGGCGAGGTTAAATCAATCGAAATGCACCACACAATGATTCCCATTGCTGAACCAGGCGACAACATCGGCATGAACGTTAGAGGCATAGCCAAAGCAGACATTCACCGAGGCGACGTAGCAGGACCAGTTGACAACCCACCCACAGTAGCTAAAGAATTCATAGGCCAAATCATCGTCATCTACCACCCAACAGCCATCGCAGCAGGATACACACCAGTACTACACTACCACACAGGCCAAATCGCATGCAGATTCACAGAGCTCGTCAAGAAAATCGACCCACGCACAGGACAAGTAACCGAAGAAAAACCAGCGTTCCTCAAAACAGGCGACGCCGCATGGGTAAGAATGGAACCACTACACCCGATCGCAGTCGAACAATACACTGACTTTCCAGAGCTAGGACGCTTCGCAATCAGAGACATGGGCACAACCGTCGCTGCTGGCGTCATAAAAGAAGTAACCAAAAAGGGTCCATAAACCCCTTCCATTTTATTTTTGTTCTAAATCAACATTTCAGATTTTTTAATCTTAATCCGCCATTTTTTTAGCAGACAAATCGTTTCCACTAAATTTTCTGTTAGTTTCACTTTACTTGATTCTTGGTTGTTGTAGGCACGTTACAGTCACAAGTGTGTATATCTTTTGGTGTCGAGTGCGTTTACTAAGGTGAGAGTTAATGGATTACCCCTCAGAGAACTCCATTCTACTTCCGAAAAGTTTTCAAGACAAATCTAAAAGAGAGCGCTTGCGGGGAAGGCTTGAGTTCATTTCATTGAAAGATGTGCCGCTTGAAGTGAGGCGTAGGGCAGCAAGGGAACCCTTGTTCCTGACGAGATACGAGTAGACTCGTAATTTCGCGTGGATGGCTTTCTATTTCTATAGTCTTATTGGAAATTTTTCTTCATTTTTGGCAACATAAATTTCGTAAGTTGCATCTGGTTGGCTGCAAATCGAGAATGCGGTTGATTTTTATATCTGAGTCTTTCAAACATGACGTGGTGTTTGAAGTTGTTCAGGAGAAGCAAAGCTGAAGGGATTAATGGGTTCTTTGCCGCCCCCTTGTTGAAGAATGAACTCGCCGTTTTCTATTTGGGTGTATCAGGGTTCATCATAAGAAGCGTCAACCATGCAGTCTTAATTGACCCCGCGGGGATGCTTAAGGGCGACGAGTTAAACGCGCTGAAAGCGGTTAATCTGGTTCTTTTCACGCATGACCATTTGGACCATTTTTCTTCAGGCAAAACGCAGGAAATCTTCAAAGCCACGGCTGCTCCCATAATTGCTGAGGCTAAAGTAGCTGGGAAACTGAGGCGGGAAAATTCCCGCTGAAAAACTTGTCAGCGCCGAAAACGGCAAAACCTACATTTTAGGCGGTGTCTCTGTTGCAGCTGTTCAAGGAATCCACCGCGGCCCAATAATGCTTTACCAGTTGAAAATGGATGACGTAACGGTTTTTCACGGAGGCGACTCGGGATACGTAAGCCTCACGGATTACCATTCGCAGGTTGCGATTGTTCCTGTTGGACGCATGTCCCCGACGGCTTCGCCTGAAAACGCCTACAAAATGGTCGTTGACGTCAAACCCCACGTTGCAATCGCCATGCATGGGTCAGGCAAACAGAAGCGGCAGTTCGAAGAAAAAGTCAAAGCAGCGATGCCGCAAACCGAAGTTTACATCATGGAGCCGTTCACGGCGAAAACTGTGTCGCTTCCGCCTGAGCCTTGACCTGTGAAAGATGGGCACGGCTGTTTCCTTCACGTTTTCCGTCCCATAGAGCGCAAGTGAAATAAGCCTGCTTTTGTGCTATCGTATTTTAAGGTTAACATTATGTCTGGAGCAGAAACGTTGCTTCCCTACGTGAACGACAAGAAAAAACCCGGCGAAGAGCCCACCATCATCATTGACAGCCGAGAAGCCGCCAGCGCGGCGAAGATTGCCACGGGCTTAGTTGAGCGTGGTGCCAATGTCAAGAAGCAGATGCTTGAGAAGGGTGACTACGTGCTTTCTGACCAATGCGCTGTTGAACGCAAAACCGTCAACGACTTCGTTTACACCCTGACCCGACGCTACCTTTTCGAGCAAATCTTCACTCTAAAAGAGGCTTACCCCAAAGCGCTCATCGTTTTGGAAGGCTACTTGCCGATAATCTACAAGTACAGCAACATTCAACCCAGCGCGATTTGGGGCGCAATGTTTAATTTGGCGAAAAACGGCATCGCGATAGTTAACACCTCGAACCAGAAAGAAACAGTCGATTTCCTCTATACCGCCGCTAAACAGGAGCAGATTGTGGATAAACGGAGCCCTGTGGTGCATGCGTTCAAGAAATGCGACACGATTTCGGACGCCCAAGTCTACTTTGTCGCCAGCTTGCCCAACATCGGCAGGGAAAAAGCAGAGGCAATTCTTGAATCCTACCAGACGCCGCTGAACGCGCTGATCAATGCGGATGACTGGCAGAAATCCGTGAATGGGCTTGGACCCGTAATAACCAACAAAGTCAAAGAAGTCCTAAGCACACCCTACAACGACAAAAAATGCGTCAACACCGAAAAATAGGTGGACTCTTCGAAAAGACCATATTTACCTCGGATTTTTGATGTAAATAGTAGACCCCCTCCCCTCTACAGGTCGGCGACATCAGGGCTTGCTTCTGTTTGCTTTTCTGGTTTAGAGCTTGAATCAGGCAGAAAAGAATACAACTTTTCAGGCGGCAAAAGAGAAAACTGTTTGTTTTTCAGGTATCAACCAATTTATACCTGTTTTCAAGTATAAACCATTTCTACCTAACTCGCCTAAATGGCTCCTTTCCTCGGAATGCCTTAAGCGAGGCTAACTCTGCAGCTTGAGCTTAAGCGAGGCGCACCAAACCGCAATTTTCTTTTTCGTCTCTTCCTTGTCCTTAGTCGGCTTCACAAGCACGAGCTCGCCGGCAAAGTCCGCGCCAGGCATCAGCTTCTTTGTTTTCTCCACGGCGCCACGCGGGTTATTGTCCACCGTGAAGAACAACGCCACCTTCTTGCCCGCAAAGCTATGCTTGCCAACGAAGGTTCTCACGGCGGCACTTGGACCCCAAGCCCAAACAGGAGTCCCAACCGCGACAAAATCAAATTTATCCAGATTCTTCTCCGTCTCACCTATCATAGTTTTCCTATTGCCTGTTCCATCCCTGCCCGCAGATAACCAACCCGCCGTTCCCCCACGTTTCTTCAGATCAACGATTTCTTCAATTTCCGCTCCAAGTTCCGCAGCAACCTGCTCCGCCGCGAACTTTGTGTTTCCAGTTCGACTGTAATAAACAACTAAACTTTTCAAAGGCTTCCCCACCCACCGATTACTCGGTTGATAATAAAAGATTTTCTATAGAAGAAAATCCGCCGTCTTTTGGTTGATAGTGATGGTAATTGTTGCCATCCCGTTAGAAATGCCTTGAACTCTTACGTCATAGTAAACTGCGTTACCCAAGGTAATAGCGCCCGCACCTGGATTCACAGAACCATAGTCGGTAGTAGTAATTGAAACTGGGGTGCCGTTTGAAGCAGAGGATCCGCTTATGCTTACGCTTATCCCTGTTGTTGCCGTCTGATCCACTGTAGCAGCTCCCCCAGAAGTACTTACCGTGGTTGACTCACCCCCAGTCCCGGTCGAAGCAACATTCACCGTAACACGAAACCACATTGGAAGTCACAGAAACTCCAGCGCTAGCGCGCTTACTTGGTTCCAAGAGTCTTTAGCAAACCGCATACGAAAAAATCACAATCTGAGCAGCAATAGTATTTGGAGAGAAGTTGAAGCATGTTCGCATTTGAAAGGAAACAAAAAAAGAAAAAAGGGTTTTGTTTTGTTGGTTTTCTGGGTTGTTTTACGCCTTTGGGCGGTTGCTTTGTCTTTTGTAGACCATGAATGCGGCGAAGCATGCGGTTAAGGCAATGAGGACAATGAGAGCTGCTAACGGGTAATCTGGCAAGGCGACGTTTGTCCTGTTGCCGACGGCGACTGGTGTTCCTGAGAGGGCGCTTGCGGGGATGGTTCCTGTGATTGTGTGGGTTGATGAGTCAAATTGTGTGTTGGTTGCGACCGCCCAAGTGGCTCCGTTCCAGTATGAGATTTGCATGAGGTGTGTGAATGATGGGTCTGTGAGGCTGACCGTGACGTAAACGTCTGGTCCGAAGGATTCACCGCTAGGCGGGAGGACTTGGACGTCGAAGTAGGTTGCGCCGGCTCCCAGCATGTCTTTCAATCCGGCGGGCGGTGACTGTCCATAGTTGTTTGTTGTCACTGTGATTTGTTCGCCTGAGCTAAGGCTTGACCCGCTGACTGTTACATTGACTCCTGTTTGAGCGGTTTGGTCAACTGTAGCGGTGTTGCCATTGACAGTTGCTGTGTTCTGTGCTGAAGGGTACGCGGTTACTGAGAAGGTTTTCTGCGCGGTGTTGGAGCCGTCTGAAACTTGTAGTGTGTGGTCGCCTGCTGCAGTGTTGTCTGGGACGATGTATAGGGCGCCGGTAAATGTGCCGTCTGAAGCTGATTTGACAGTCATAACTTGTTGTCCTGCGAAGGAGATTTGCAGTGTGGTGCTTGGAAGGAAGTTGCTTCCTGAGATGATAATGGTTGTTCCAACGGTTCCGCTTGTGGGCGTCATTGTAATTGATGCTGGAATAGTTACTGTGAATGTTGCTTGTGCAGATTGCGAGCCATCGGAAGCCTCGACGACGTAGTTACCTTTGCTGGTTCCCGACGGAACAGTAAGCTGGGCGTTTGAGATGGAGCCGTCTGAGGCAGCTGTGACCGTTGTGATTTGTTGGCCGCCGAAGGATAGGTGCACCTGTGCGTTGGGGGCAAAGTTTTTCCCTGAAATTAGTACTGAGCTGCCTTGGGAGCCGCTTGTTGGGTTCAAAGAGATTGTCGCTGTTGATGCGCTAGATACTGTAACCGTCACAGCAGAAGAAGTCACAACTGCGCCTGCGTTGTCAGTTACCTGAAGCTTAAAGCTCCAAACACCCGTAGCCGTAGAAGCAGAAGTAACAAAACTGAAACTCGCTGAATTCGAGCCGACATCAACGTATGAGCCGCCAGGAGCCATCTCCAACCATTGATAAATGTACGGACCAGTGCCAGATGAGACAGCTGTAGAAGTCAAAGCAGAAGATTGACCCTGATCAACCGCACTCTTGGAAGCAGAAGCAGTTGGAGCAACCAACGCAGAGTCCACCGTAATTGTGACAGCGTTAGAAGCAGGAGACGTAACTGGAGTAGAAGCGCTATCAGTCACCTTACAGGTAACCGAATGCGAAGTCCCCGCAGCAGTGTAAGAGTAGCTTGCACTGTTAGAGCCAACCGCAGAGCCATCCACGTACCATTGATAGGACATGGTGCCTGAACCGCCGCTGGCTGTAGCGGTGAGCGCCTGAACTTGACCAGCATCCAAAGTAAGCGGGCCAACAGGAGTTACACTTACAGTCGGCGAAGCATTCACCGTAACCGATGCAGCGGAAGACTGAGCTGAAGTCGCGCCTAAACTGTCAGTAACCGTCACAGTAATCGAGTAAGAACCCGCTGCAGCTGGAGTAAAACTGAACGTTGACGCAGTCTCACCAAACTGAGCAGACCCACCCACATACCACTGGTAACCCGTGTAAGACGCTGAACCGCCGCTGGGAGTAGCCGAGAACAGTTGAGACTGACCAACATCCAAAGTAGCAGATCCAGGAGAGGCAGAAACGGTCGGCGCAGCATTCACCGTAACCGCGACAGAGTTTGAAGTGACCACTGCCGAAGCTGCGTCAGTGACCTGAAGTTTAAAGCTCCAAACACCCGTAGCCGTAGAAGTCGTAGTTGCAAAGTTGAAGCTTGCTGAATTTGAGCCGACATCAACGTATGAGCCGCCAGGAGCCTTCTCCAGCCACTGATAAACATAGCTGCCACTGCCGGATGAGACAGCCATGGAAGTCAAGCTACTAGTTTGACCCTTATCAACCGTCCTAGGAGCAGGCGTTACAGTCGGAGCAGCCAAAGCAGAATTCACCGTAACCGTCGCAGCGGAAGACTGAGCTGAAGTCGCATCTGAACTGTCGGTAACCGTCACAGTAATAGAGTAAGAACCTGCGGCAGCAGGAGTAAAGCTGAACGTTGACGCAGTCTCACCAAACTGAGATACCCCGTTCACGTACCACTGGTAGCCTGTGTAGCTGCCTGAACCGCCAGAAGCAGTGGAAGTAAACATCGTGGATTGATCAACATCCATAGTCCAAGAAGCAGGTGACACACTCAAAGGCGAAGTGCTTATCACCCAAACCGTACCGTCATCACTTGTTACATAGACGTATGCTCCGTTGGGCGTTACAGCCACAGCCCTAGGGTAGATGTTTCCAACAGGTACAATCGCCGTTACCGTGTTCGTAGCCGTGTTTATCACCGAAACCGTAAAGCTGGCGTCATTTGTAACGTAGGCGTATGCGCCGTCAGGCGAAAAAGCCACACCGTAAGGAATACCTAAACCGGATATAGTCGCCGTCACCGTGTTCGTAGCAGTGCTTATCACCGCAAGAAAATTGTCGTCTGCATTTTCGCCTACAATTGTAACGTAGACGTATTCGCCGTTAGGCGATACAGCCACACCTGTAGGATAGATAAAGGTTCCAATGGTTATCGTCGCCGTCACTGTATTCGTAGTCGTGTGTATCACCGAGACCGTACCGCTGACGGCATTTGCGACATAGGCGTATGCTCCGTTGGGCGTTATAGCCACACCTTCAGGCTGGTATCCAACGGGTATCGTCGCAATCACTGTATTCGTAGCCGTGCTTATCACCGACACCGTAGCGTCGCCGTCATTTGTGACATAGACATATGCGCCGTTGGGCGTTATAGCCACATTCCAAGGCTCGTTTCCAACGGGTATCGTCGCAATCACTGTATTCGTAGCCGTGCTTATCACCGCAACCGTATCGTCCCGGTCATTTGATACATAGGCGTATGCGCCGTTAGGCGTTATAGCCACATCAAAAGGGCCTCCAACGGTTACCGTCGCCGTTACCGTATTCGTAGCCGTGCTTATCACCGAAACCGAATCGCTGTCCCAATTTGTGACATAGGCGTATGCGCCGTTGGGCGTAAAAGCCACACCCTCAGGATAGTGTCCAACGGGTATCCTCGCCGTCACGGTCGGAGCACCCAGAGCAGAGTACACCTGCACCGTAACCGGGTAGGAAGTCACCACTGCACCCGCGTTGTCGGTCACTTGAAGCTCAAAGCTCCAAGTGCCCGTAGCGGTAGAACCAGAAGTAACAAAGTTGTAGCTTGATGAATCCGTACCCACCGCAACGTAGCTTCCGCGAGGAGCCCTCTCAAACCACTGATACGAGTACGGAGGAGTACCTGTAGACAAGGTAGAAGAAGTCAAAGTGGAAGATTGACCCACATCAACCGTGTCCGACGAAGGCGTCACGGATGGAGCACTAAGCGCAGAATCCACCCAAACCGTCGCAGCAGAAGACTGAGCTGAAGTCGCACCTGAACTGTCAGTAACCGTCACAGTAATCGAGTAAGAACCCGAGGAAACAGGAGAATAACTAAACGTCGACGCAGCACCAAACTGAGCTAATAGCCCATTCACGTACCACTGATAACCCGCGTAACTGCCTGAACCGCCAGAAGCAGACGCAGTAAACGTCTCAGACTGACCAACATCCATAATCCAAGAAGAAGGCGACACAATCACAGACGCCACCGTATTCGAAGACGTGCTTACCACCGAGACCGTATCGCTTAAATAATTTGTAATATAGACGTATGCGCCGTTGGGCGTTATAGCCAAATCCCAAGGATAGTCTCCAAGGGGTATCGTCGCCGTCACCGTATTCGAAGCCGTGCTAATCACCGAAACCGTACCGTCTATGTTATTTGTAACATAGGCGTATGCGCCGTCGTGCGTTACAGCCATATAATAAGGCTGGTTTCCAACGGGTATCGTCGCCGTCACCGTATTCGAAGCCGTATCTATCACCGAAACCGTGGCGCTGCCGGCATTTGTAACGTAGGCGTATGCGCCGTCGGGTGTTACAGCCACATCCCAAGGAAAGCTTCCAAGGGGTATCGTCGCCGTCACCGTATTCGAAGCCGTATCTATCACCGAAACCCCACCACCCTCATTTGCGACATAGGCGTATGCGCCGTTAGGCGTTACAGCCACACCAAAAGGACTGCTTCCAACGGGTATCGTCGCCGTCACCGTATTCGAAGCCGTATCTATCACCGAAACCGTATTGTCGTCGGTATTTGTAACGTAGGCGTATGCGCTGTCGGGCGTTATAGCCACACAGCGAGGACCGCTTCCAACGATTACTGTAGCTGTCACCGTATTCGAAGCCGTGCTTATCACCGAAACCGAATCGCTGTCCCAATTTGTTACATAGGCGTATGCTCCGTTAGGCGTCACAGCCACACCATTAGGATCACTTCCAACGGGTATCGTCGCCGTCACCGTATTCGAAGCCGTGCTAATCACCGAGACCGAACTGCTGCCGAAATTTGCAACATAGACATAGTTGCCGTTGGGCGTTACAGCCACACCAATAGGAAAGCTTCCAACGGGTACCGTCGCCGTCACGGTCGCACCCGGCGCAGAGTTCACCGTAACCGTCACAGCAGAAGAAGTCGCCACTGCTCCAGCGTTGTCGGTCACTTGAAGCTCAAAGTTCCAAACGCCCGTAGCCGTAGAGCCAGAAGTAACAAAGTCGAAACTCGAATCCGAGCCGACATCAACGTATGAGCCGCCAGGAGCCATCTCCAGCCACTGATACGTGTACGGACTAGTGCCAGTTGAGACAACAGTAGAACTCAAACTGGAAGTCTGACCCTGATCAACCGTACCCTTGAAAGCAGAAACAGTCGGAGCAACCAACGCAGAATTCACTGTAACCGACGCAGCAGAAGACTGAGCTGAAGTCGCACCTGAACTGTCAGTAACCGTCACAGTAATCGAGTAAGAACCCGAGGAAACAGGAGAATAACTAAACGTTGACGCAGCACCAAACTGAGCTAATAGCCCATTCACGTACCACTGATAACCCGCGTAACTGCCTGAACC
The DNA here is from genome assembly GCA_963722095.1 of Candidatus Bathyarchaeota archaeon. Lineage (GTDB taxonomy): Archaea > Thermoproteota > Bathyarchaeia > Bathyarchaeales > Bathycorpusculaceae > Bathycorpusculum. The sequence goes on from CAVRJR010000002.1 coordinate 250,032, forward strand.
GCCAGAAGCAGTAGCAGTAAACGTCTGAGTCTGACCAACATCCATAGTCCAAGAAGAAGGCGACACACTCACAGATATCACTGGAATAACAGCGTTCACATCTATAACCGAAACCGTGTGGTAGCCGGCATTTGTAACATAGAGGTATGCGCCGTCGGGCGTCACAGCCACACCGTAAGGATTGTTTCCACCGGGTATCGTCGCCGTCACCGTATTCGAAGACGTGCTTATCACTGAAACCGTATTGTCGTCGGCATTTGTAACATAGGCGTATGCGCTGTCGTTTGTCACAGCCACACCGACAGGATAGCTTCCAACGGTTATCGTCGCCGTCACCGTATTCGTAGCCGTGCTAATCACCGACACCGTATTGTCGCCAGCATTTGTAACATAGGCGTATGCTCCGTTGGGCGTCACAGCCACACTCCGAGGATAGCTTCCAACGGTTATCGTCGCCGTCACCGTATTCGTAGCCGTGCTAATCACCGACACCGTGCCGTCGTCAAGATTTGTAACATAGGCGTATGCTCCGTTGGGCGTCACAGCCACACCGTAAGGAATGTTTCCAACGGTTATTGTCGCTGTCACCTTGTTCGTAGCCGTGTTAATCACCGACACCTTATTGCCGCCCATATCTGTAACATAGGCGTATGCTCCGTCGGGCGTCACAGCCACACCAACAGGATAGCTTCCAACGGGTACCGTCGCCGTCACCGTATTCGAAGATGTAGTTATCACTGAAACCGCATTGTCGTACGTACTTGCAACGTAGGCGTATACGCCGTCGGGCGTCACAGCCACACTACGAGGATCGGTTCCAACGGGTACCGTCGCCGTCACCGTATTAGAAGACGTACTTATCACCGACACCGTATTGTCACCGGCATTTGTAACATAGACGTATGCGCCGTTGGGCGTTATAGCCACACCTAAAGGATAGCTTCCAACGGGTATCGTCGCTGTCACGGTGCTATAAAGCGTAGGAAGCACGGAGACCGTATTATCGCCGCTGTGGGTCACGTATATGTCGCCGTTAGAAGACGCGAAAGCAACTCCATAAGGATAACTGCCGACTGGTATCGTTTCGGCGACCGTGTTGCTAAACGTATCTATCACGGAAACCGTATCATCGCCGCTGTTGACCACGTATATGTCGCCGTTAGAAGACGCGAAAGCAACTCCAGTAGGCGAACTGCCGACGGATATCGGCGACCCGACAACCGTGTTGGTTGACGTACTAATCACGGAAACCGTATCAGCGCCATAGTTGGCTATGTATATGTCGCCGTTAGATGCGTAGGCAACTGCGTAAGGATAACTGCTGACTGGTATCGTTTCGACGACCGTGTTGCTTGACGTATCTATCACAGAAAACGAATTAGCGCCCTCGTTGGCCACGTATATGTCGCCGTTAGAAGACGCGAAAGCAATTGCAACAGGCAAACTGCCGACTGATATCGTCGTGATGACCGTGTTGCTTGACGTATCTATCACAGAAACCGAATTATCGTGATAATTAGTTACGTATATGTCGCCGTTAGATGCGTAGGCAACTGCAGCAGGATAACTGCCGACTGGTATCGTCGTGATGACCGTGTTGCTTGACGTATCTATCACAGAAACCGAATTATCGTCAAGGTTGGTCACGTATATGTCGCCGTTAGATGCGTAGGCAACACCATAAGGTTCACTGCCGACTGGTATCGTCGTGATGACCGTGTTGCTTGATGTATCTATCACGGAAACCGTATTATCGCCATAGTTGGCTACGTATATGTCGCCGTTAGAAGACGCGAAAGCAACCCCATATGGATTATTGCCGACTGTTATCGTTGGATATGCAGCGTGGGCGACTTGTGTCGAACTTAAGGCAGAGACTAGGAGCATTCCTATAAGTAATGACAAAAGAATCGCGCGCTGTGCGCTGTTTTTATTTATTATTTTTCTGTTCATCTTTCTCGCCCTCTTCTTCTTTCGCTTCACCTTCTTACTGTCTTTTGTGTGGTTAAAGCTTGCGCTAACAGGTCTCATATGATTCAGCAGCGAGTTGATTGGAAAATGCCTGGTTTTGAGTGCTTCCTGAAAATAACCGAAAATTTAGGGATTAATCTTTAAAATCGGTCTTTGGGTGTAAGCCCATAAAGTAGTTCGATGGCACTTATTTTCTTAGGTTGCTGCTTATTTGGTTTCAGTTTTGATTTTGGTTTCGTATTTGAATGTGCTCATGCAGACTTTGCAGCGGACAACGTTTTCTTCAGGATAATATAGTCCTTCTCCGCCTACGTCGTGGATTGCGTTCTTGTGAATTTTGAAGATTAACTCGGCATCGCAGTTCGGGCATTTTTTCCTGACAATAGTGTATCCTCTGACGCCACGTTCAAGTTTTATGTCAATTGACAAATTCATTACCCATCTTTAAAATTATCATGGATTCTATTTAAGTTTTTAACTTTTTTGAAAAATGGATGCTAGCGCTAAATAGGTGATTTCTAGTTATTTGCAGTTGATTCTTAACACAAATTTAACGAAAGCTATGTTGATATTAGCAGGAATTAATCGTTGGTTTATAAGTGTCTTAGGTGTATTTTGCTAAGGGCTTGTAAGAAGCAATTTTTGCAATGCCGATGGAGAAGGTTGATGTTTGATGTTGGGTAACAAATACGTTTATGGAGAGGCATTTAAGTGCAGATTATGTGCAGCGAAATTTCAAAATCCCGAAGAATTAAGAATCCACCGAATGGTTGACCACAAAGGCCATTACCTTACGCTTACCATCAAACGTTAATCCGCAGAATTTTTCTTTTAAATTATTACCCGTTTTTGTAATGGGTTTTTTTATTACGTTGCGATTGTTTTAGAACGCCTATGATGATAAACACGTTAGTCTGAAGCGGATTAATTAGTCGTGATGATAGATTAATTTGACTTCTGAGGCGCTAATCTACGTCAGCAACGACAATGTTAATTAGGAGTCGCCCAGAACCTATTGCCGACGATTATTATGGCTAAGACTCTTCCCTTCTGGTTCATCCGAGACGGCGCCAAGCTGATCCAATGCAGCAAAGACAACTTTGACAAAGCAATCATAGAAGGGAAAAGCGTAAAGTACCATGGCTACGCCGACAAAAAAGCCGAGCGCATAGCAGAACGGTTAGAGGAGTCCAGAATGGCGTTTCTGGCAAAACCCGACTTACCCACCAAGCTCCGCGCAGCATTAACCAGCCCAAAAAACGTCGTTGAAGTCCAAGTCATAATGGTTGACGACGAACATTTTTGGGAAAAAGAATCCAGACGCCCCAAATACCAAATCTGATTTGGGGTCCTAAGCAAAGCCCAAGTTTTTCGGTTTCTTGAGCACGTTATAAGTTTATTAGTTTTGTATGGTTAACCTAGAAAGTGAGGTTTTTGTTATGGGCGCTAAGGAAAATCTTGAGTTGATGAAGACTTTGGATGATGCTTGGAATGCAGGTCCTGGCAGTCCGCTTTGGGAGACGTTTAAGAAACGTCACAGAGAAGACGTCGCCGTGTATTGGCCCGCTCAACCTAACCCAACAAGGGGAAGACATAACCACGACGTAGAAGCCACCGAATTCTTCAAAACATTCGACAACCGATTAGTCAACAATCCGTACAAGATAGCGTTTGCAGATGAAAACCACACATGCACCGTGGCAGATTGGACAGTGACAATGAAAGGATCCATGAAGGGTGCAGATGGAAAAATCATCCAGCCTACTGGGAAGACAGCGAAGCTTGAGTTTTGCACAGTTGCCACTTGGAAGAACGGCGAAATCGTGGAAGAAAGACTGTTCTATGACGTCGTCGGCTTCATGAAGCAACTTGGCCTATCTCCGTAGATAATCAGCCCCAGCCCAATCTGAGAAAGGCATGGACTCGTAAACCAAGCTTCATTGAGAACTTCCCAGCTTTTTTTATGAATTGTGGTTCCCGATAGAGTTAACGACCAAAAGTTGTAACAGTATATTGAAGGTGTTTTTTAACGACTGAGCTTTAGTCTCAGCCGCTGTTTTAGCTGTCCCACCCGATTTGGGTAAACGCGGCGAGGACATTTGTAGAAATAAAATAGCGTTCGCTGTCCAGTAACAGGCTTAGTTTATGTTGACTGACAAAATCTTTGATAAACAAAAGATCGTTGCCATTGACTAAATTTTCGTCAATGCTTAAAACCAATCCATCGTTTGGGGTATCAATCATGGTTACGTCTAGGCTGCAGTTTGCCCCTATTTCTCTTTTGAAAACCATCGCTTCAAACATTTTCATTTTTCTTTGCCCATTCCTAAATTAGACGGTTAATTCCACCAAAACGTCTGGACACTGATTCCAAACTTGGTTAACACTAATGTAACAACATTATCACCCTTAAGGCTTCGTGTAACGCAAAGAGAAAAACACCCGATATTTGCATTTAGTTTTGGGCAATCAAAGGGTTTTTCTATTCTTCCGCAGTTGATATCTCCCTGGGGTAAAACGCTTGAGTAAAGCAAAGGTTCAGAAGGTTTCCGCTTATCCTGATGTCATAACTCGTCTGCCCGAAGCAAAAGTTGCGTGCGAGGGCGGCAAAGCGTGGATTCTGCAAGCGGAGTCAAGCCAGCTGGTTTTTTTCTACTTTGAAGAGGGCACGGATATGCCTGCGCACAGCCACACCTACCCGCAGTGGGGCATGGTTATCGAGGGCGAAATGGAGTTAACCATCGATGGCAAGCCGCAGCGCTTCAAGAAAGGCGACGAGTACCTTGTTCCCGCTGGGAAGGCTCATTCCGCCAAATTTTTCCGCTCGACTAGGGTGATGGATTATTTCTCGGAGAAAAACAGGTATAAACCCAAATGACTTCCCCGATGTAATTCGGGCTTACGGAAAAACCCTTGGAGTCAAAAGGCGCCGAGGAATTGCAGCAGAATTATAGCTGCCGACGCTCCGACAACGATGAACAGCAGTTTCTTTGAGTTCAAAAACGAGTTGCCTTGCGCTTCATTCTCGGTGAGCTCGTACTCTTTTATGTCTTTGGTTTTGGAGTTTATCTGCACTTTAGCCGTTAGCTTTTGAGCCGCCATCTCTACAATGTACAAGTCCCCGTCCATAGAAACCTTCATGGGTTGCCAGCTTTGCTTATACCCCAGCCTTTTCAGAAAGTCCATTGTCTGGGACGTTGCGTTTTCCGCATCGAACCTTGATATTTCTTCTCCTGTACCTGTAGACATTAATCTTCAGTCATAATTTGCGCTTCACCATTTTAGGATTTATGAATTCAAAAACCACATTGTAAATAAGCAAAGCTACAAATCCAAAAAATATGCCTAGGCACATCGGCACTGATGGTTACGGCGATGGGGTTGGCAGCTGCGGCAGTGTCCCATTCATTATGTTTGTCTGGTTCAGAAGGTTATTTTCAAAGATTTTCAACTGATTCAGTTCAGGCATGTTCTGGGTGTTTACTGTTTGCTCGATAGTAGTTACTGCGTAGGTTACTACCGTGCAAGCTAGAACAACCGAAGCAACCACTAATAGCAACGTGGCTACTGCTGTCTCCAAATGTCTTCTTCTCCTTTCCTGAAAGAACAAGTCTATGAAAAATGGTTTAATGGCTTGCTCTATTTCCCAAATTATTCCCAATTAGAAATATGTCCGGGAAAACAACCATACCCGACAGAACAGCCCGTTCTTCGTTGCAATCCTCAAAAAAGTGAGCTAAACAAAGGCTGAACAGCTGACAATTTCCAATTTATTTTGGCGACGCTTGGTTGCCAGCTGGCTGCGCTGGGGCAGATGGCGGCGGTGTTGAGGCGGCTGCTGCTGGGGCTGCTGGAGGAGTTTCTGTTTTTTCTGGCTGGTTTTGAGCTGTGCTTGAGATTATCTGTATTTTTTCCGCCATCGGGTGCAGCAGGTCAGGCGGCGGGTACGGCGTGTTCAGGTTAGCTGACAACATGTAGATTGAGTTGAAAACGTGCTGGTAGATTGTGAAGAGCAGCTGGGGAATTTTTGTTTTAGGGTTGACTTCCAGCTTCTTTTTTATGTCTTCTGGCTTGCCGACCATGCTCACGTTGCCAGCAATATTGTATTTTACCACGTTCGGCTTAGTCGAAATCGCCAGCTCAAAGGTGAGAAGCACTTCGTTGGTGCCTTTTTTCTGTTCTTCCAGCTTCGCGTTCACGTCAAAAAAAAGCTCTTCTTTCCCAAGGTACTCGCCCGCTCTTTCAGCGTGTAAACTATTAATATTAACTGAAACGATTACTCCGGAGACCGAGTACTGCGGGTTTACGGCTAATTCCTTCTTTACATCATTTTTGTGTTTTGATATTTAACTTTTGCATAGCCAGCATCAGTTGGATCCATTTTGGTGGTAGAGCCATGGGTTTTATGGTTCTGTGTAGTTGTAGAATGCTGGCACGGAGAGTTCCGCCATGAACTTGAAGGTTTCATCTCCTTTAGCGTTTGCTTTTGGTTTTAACACGATTTTTTTGGGAACGTCCTCTTCAAAGTAGACGATGTAGCTGATTGTTGTTCCAAGCCCTAAACGGGCAAGCTGCTGGATGGTCAGTTTGAACTTGTCGTTTTCCTGAATCTTAACCTTGATTTTCTCGATTGCTTCAAAAAGGATTTCTGCTTGTCCCTGCTCTGTGAATGAAATTTGGATGTCGCCTGACTGTACCCAGCAGGAGGATTCCTCTTTTCCTTTGCCGCCTTTCTTGCCTTTCTCAGCGGGCTCCGCAGGTTTTTTTGACTGGGATTTGAGGTTCTTCTGCAGGGCGGCTGACTTCTGGTACCACTCGTCATTCTTGTGGGTGCTTTCCAGGTCGCGAAGAAGGGTGCCCAGCCACTGGCTGTAGTCCTCATACAACGCGCGGTACTGCAGGGTCTGGTTCGCCAAGTACTCTGTAATGTCCTTCAATGACGTGAACGTGCGAATTTCTGTACCCATTTTTACTCTACCACTTTACAGTAAACGTTAAGTTGACTGAAGTTACATACGGCATTTTTCGGATAAGAGGGTTTGTCCATTACAGAAATTACATACTTTTTGAGCCCCATCAACGGCTCTTGGCTTTCTCGTAAGCGTTCGCGACCGCTTCGCTTGTCAACACACCCACCACCTTTGTAGGCGCATCTTTATCGACAACAGGCAGCAAATCGATTTTTTCTCTGGTCATCAGTTTGTAAGCTTCGAAAACTGCCTCGTCGGGAAAAGTGGATATGTTCTTAGCAGGCATCTGCGAAACCTGAATGTTGACGCGTTGGTCCTTCGGAATCTTGATTATCTCGTTCCACGTGACAACCCCCTCAAAAACGCCGTCTCTCTCGATTAACGCTTCGTGGTAGCGGGATTGGAACATGATTTCGAAGGCTTCAGCGAGGGTTTGGTCAGGGCGAACAGAACCGATTTCAGACTGCATCACATCCTTAACCCTTACGCTTGCCAGAGTCGTGGAGACAATCGTCTGCTCTGCCTCTTCGCTAGCGCCGACGTAAACGAAGACGCCGACAACAATCAGCAGAAAGTAGCTTGGAAAAACAAGCCCGAAAACCGCCATGGCTATGCCGAGGATTCTGCCGATGTAGCTTGCGTATTTGGTAGCGTCCGTGAACTTCATGCGTTCAGCCAGCAACGCCCGCAGAAGTCTACCTCCGTCCATCGGAAACGCTGGAAGCAAATTAAACGCGCCAAGCAGCAGGTTCAGGTACCCCAAGTCAAGCAGCAAGTTCCCCGTGGAAGTCACCACCAAAGAAGGGACAAACATCAGTTTTACGGGCAAAACGAAGTTTACGGCGACCAGAGCCGCCCCCAACACCAAGCTGGTGGCTGGTCCTGCAAAAGCCATGCGCCACTCTATCTGTGGATTTTCAGGTATTTCCTCTATTTCTGAGACTCCGCCGATTGGGTAGAGGACGATTTTGCGGACTTTAATGTCGTAGCGTCTTGCAACGACCGAGTGCGCAAGCTCATGGAAAAGCACGAAGACAAACAGGAACACTATGAGGATGAACGAGTAAATTTGATGGTAATAGACTGAGAACCCCAGCACCGCCACTATCGACAATATGAAGGTGAGGTGCAACTCAATGGGAATCCCCCAGGCAGACCCAATTTTAAAAGACAACTTCATAGCCAAAAGGAAGACGGCGTTTGCTTTTTAAATTTTCGATAACAACCCCGGTGGCAATACAATTATATAATCCTCGCAGGTAAAGGCTATTTTGAGGAAAACGTCTTTGTCTGAACTTGTTTGGAATAAGCCTGTTGTCTGCATTTTTAAGGAGCGAGACGAAAACCCGGAGATAGACCCATTCGTAGTTGTTAAAGCCAGAAAAATAGCATTGTCCCGCATGGATAGCGGTAAAGTTGAGGGAAAACTTCAGGATTTCTTCACTTTGATGGGCGACGCTGACTACCTTTCGACAGCAGAGGGCGTAGCTGACCATTACGTCATGTGCTGGTTTGACGACTCTGAGCCAGACATGACAAGGGACCTGCGGCGTTTACGAGGGGTTTCCTTCAAGGGAAAAGTGACGTTCGTCCTAAACGAGGGCAGAAAAAGAACCTACAACGCCGCTTTCAAAGCTGAACATGCCAAACTGAAATAGAACAGGCTTAAACGGCTTCGCACTTGCACAAGGTATGCTACCGCTGAGTCTAAATATCGAGTTTTGGGAAGCTATGTTTTTTTGGCGGCTTTTTCTTTGTCAATCAAACATTCAATGTATTCCCTCATGCTTCGGTTGGCTTCTTTGGCTTTTCTTTTGAGAGCAGCGTGCAACTCTTCGCTTACTGCTATGCTCTTGTAGTTGTTTCTTCTCAAAAGCCGCGACTCCGTTTCTGTATTCAAACATAAACTGAATATATAATTGAAACGGTGAAACAAGTGTTCGTACATCCAGCAGGGTTTTGCGTTTTTGTTCTGAATCCTTAAATGTACGTCCGATAACTCTCTTCAGGGGCAAAAAAAAACGCCGAAGAAAGGCTACAAAACCATCACTGTGAAGGCAGAAGTCTATGACTACTTTTTCAAAGAGTGGCTCAAAGTCAAAGACGAATACGCCATAAAACGAGGCATCAGAAGCTTCTCAGCCTACCTAACCTACCGCCTAGCACAACTCATGAACAGAGAAGCCTGAAAAAGAAAAATAGTTGGAAAGGTCTAACCAAAAAAATTCATGCAGCGTGCATTGTTAATTTCGGGTTTTGATTAATCTTTAGGTTTCCTTTCGACCAGTTCGATGAGCGTTCCATCTGGGTCTTCAATGAAGGCTATGGTTGGTCCGCTGGGTCCAAGTTTGAAGGGTTCGTCGGTAACCTTCACTTTTTCTTTTCGCATCGCCGCCATGGCTTGGTTCATGTCTGCAACTGTGAAGCCTAAATGGTCAAACAATCGCTCTTCATATTCGGGTTGCGTGAACTTTTTTTGGTCTCGGTAAAACGTTAACTCAAGCGTGCAGCCTTCGCCCTTTGGGTCTTGGAGGAAAACGATTTCAGCGTTGGTCTGCTTGATTTCTCGGCGGCTTAAAACCTTAAGTCCTAAAAGCCTCGTGTAAAAATCAATTGACCGCTCAACGTTGCTTGTGCGGATGCTTGTATGGTCAAACATGGTTTCCATCTCTAACCTTTTGTAATACATGGCTCTAAATAACCGTTAAGCTACGAAAGCCCTCTTTCCTGTGCATCCAAAGTTTCGTTCACAAGTCCGTCAGCTTTCAAAATGTACGGGTTGGTTCTTGGAACGTTCACGAAGCTTACTTTTTTGAAGCAGCTGTTCAATTCCCGAGCTTTGCACCACAGTTTTTTCAGCTCAAAATTCTTTACGCTATATTCGCCTTTGAGTTGTTTTCCGACCAGTTCGCTGTCTAGGTGGCAAGTTACTTCTTGTGCTTTGAAGGCTTTGGCGAACTCTAAAGCCGCAATCAACGCACTGTACTCTGCCTGGTTGTTAGTGGCTTTGCCGATGAAACGCGAATCCGCCTTGATTATCTGCCCTGTCTCGGTTACGGCAAGGAAAGCTATGGCGGCTGGCCCAGGGTTTCCTCTTGCCCCTCCGTCAGAGTAAAGCGCCAAACGCTCAAGCATCGTACCTCAGCCTCAATTCCCAAATTAAGAACGCATTCATTATTTAAAGCGTTAAGCCCCGTTTCCAGCCAAGTCACCCCAAAGGCGCAACCAAGCAAGACTAAAAAGCCGTAACAGAAACTTCGAAAAAACGACTACTAGCAAGTCAGTCGTCGTTTCGATTGGTTGTTACTGTCCATGCACAATCACATGCGTTTAAGTGTTAAGGATGTTTAAATCAAATCGAACATGGGGAAAGTAACTTGTCCAGCAGTTTACCAGGAAACACGAAACTGAACTCACAAGAACTCCAGTTCGCAATCATGAGACACCAGAAAGATTGGAACAGCGTTAAGGGTGCAAGACGGGGGAAACTGGATATCATGGCGGAAATCTTGCTTTACTGTGAACAGCAAAAAAGCAAAACCAGCATCATGTACAACGCAAACCTGAATTATTCGCAGCTGAAAAGCCAAATTCACGCTTTAACCGCTCAGGGTTTGCTTGAGAACAAAACTAACAAGTACATCATCACGGAGAAGGGCTACCGCTTTCTCGAGCTGTTCGCTCAACTCAACGATTTGCTGGAAGAATATAAAAAAATCAAATGAGGTCTTCCCGAGGCACACCTTGGCGCACTCAACGATGCATCCTGCGGCTTCCAAACGCTAGCCGACTTCTGAAATAATTCTTTTAAGGGTACCTTCGGAACAAAATTCATGATGATAAATTTGACAAATCTGTACCTCGCAATCGCCGAGGCATCCTTCTTTTTCGGAATGATTATTTTTGCCTACTGCTTCGGCCAAGTTTATGATTGGTGGTACACTCGAAAGAAACAGCGGATTCCTCAGCTTACTTCAGCGATTCTTTCAGGGCTGCAAAGTACGATAGAACCTGCTCCATCTGCTCTTCAGACATCGCGAGAACCGTCCTTACCGCCGCCTTCTGCTTAGGCGAGGAAGAAACCCCAATCGTCGCCAACGCGTAATCCAAGCTGATGAACAGGGGATCCCATGGGATGGTGACACGTTTTCCTTTAAGATTGTAGAGGGCAAGAACAAACGCGCTGGCTCGGCTTAAACTGTCCTTGAAGGATTGAAGCGCCCCGCCGATAGCCAAAGCATCATAATCCTTCCCCGCAATAAAACTTCGAATAACACTATGATTTTGCTCTAAATTTTTGATTTCGACAAAAAGGTCCTGCTTAAGTTTTGCCTCAGCCTCTGCCAAACATCTTCACCGCTTCCCTGTAAGCTAAAAACAAGTACATAAGAGTTTTTTACGTAATCAATCCCTTTTTCTTGAACCCAAACAGTTGGCGCTAATCACGCAGGAATTGTTTGCATACGTTTCCAACGCAACACCCGCTTAGCCAGATACGTCAAAAAAGCAAGCAATGCGGCAACAGTTGAAAGCAAAACTCTTAATAGCCAATGCCTCAATCAAACAAGTTTCATGAGCCAAACCAAGGAAATCGAGCAGAAATGGCAAGCCAAATGGGAAGCCGCTCACGTTTTCGAAGCTGACCCTGACCCGCAGAGAAAGAAGATGATGGTGACTTTCCCGTACCCGTACATGAATGGTCCCTTGCATGTTGGGCACGCTTTCACGGCTTCACGGGTTGACGCTTACGCCCGATTCAAACGCATGCAGGGCTACAATGTGCTTTGGCCTTGGGGTTGGCATTGGACGGGTCAGCCGCTTCTGGGAGCAAGCCAACGCGTGGCGCGGGGCGACGAAGCCTTCATCAAGGTGCTCCGTGAAGTCGACGGCGTTCCTGAAGCGGAACTGAAAAAATTCGTTGACCCACTCTACATGGCGCAGTACTACACTGATGAAGGGCGCAAAGCAGCGAAGGGCATAGGGTTCAGTGTTGACTGGCGCCGCGAATTCACCACCGTATGCCGACTTACCAGAAATTCATCGAGTGGCAGTACAAGAACCTCCGAGAAAAAGGCTACGTGACGCGGGGAACGCACCCGGTGGTTTGGTGCCCGAAGGATCAGAGCCCGACAGGTGACCATGACCGCCAAGTAGGCGAAGGAGTAACCCCCGAAGAATACACACTTATAAAATACGTGCTTGGCGAAAACACCTATTCTGCCAGCAGCCACCTTCCGTCCCGAAACAATCTACGGCATAACAAACATGTGGATTAACCCTGACGCCACCTACGTTGAAGCCACGGTTAACGGGGAAAACTGGATAATCAGCCAGGAAGCCGCGGAGAAACTCAAAGAGCAAGAAAAGAAGGTGCAGGTGAAACGCTCCTTCAAAGGCGGGGAACTCATCGGCAAAACCTTCCAGAACCCCATCACGAAAGACACGTTTCCCATTTTGCCAGGCTGGTTCGTTGACCCCAAAACCGCAACGGGCGTTGTCTACAGCGTTCCTGCGCATGCACCTTACGATTGGCTGGCGCTTAAGGACCTGCAGGAAAAACCTGAGGTTCTCGCCCAATTCGGCGTTGACCCAGCAGTTGCGAAGCAGATTAAGCCCATTTCAATCATCAAGGTTGAAGGCTTCGGCGAGTACCCAGCTGTTGAAATAGTGCAGCAGATGGGAATCAAAGACCAAAATGACCCTAAAGCGGACCAAGCCACCAAGGAACTGTACAAGAAAGAGTTCCACGGCGGGGTTTTGAAGGAAAACTGCGGACCCTACGCGGGCAAAACTATTCGGGAAGTCAAAGACGTGCTTGATTGCTGATTTCCGCAAGCTCGGCGTCGCTGACAGCATGTACGATTTGCCTGAGCCAGTGGTTTGCCGCTGCATGACCCCGTGCATCGTGAAGATTCTCAGCGACCAATGGTTCCTCAACTACTCTGACCCCCAGTGGAAAGCGTTAGCGAAAGAAGCCGTTGGCTCAAATGACGATTTACCCAGAACCAGCCAAACAATGGTTCTACACCGTCATCGATTGGCTTCGAGAATGGGCATGCGCCAGAACCACAGGTTTCGGAACTCCGTTGCCGTGGGGTAAAGGCTGGATAATCGAGACGCTTAGCGACTCAACAGTTTACATGGCGTTCTACACCATAAACAAACACATCAAACAAAACAACATCAAACCCGAAGCTTTGACACCTGAGGTTTTCGACTACATCTTCTACGGCAAAGGCAACCCAGCCCAGCTTGAAGCAGCCGTCGGCATAAAGGCTTCTCTGCTTGACTCCATGCGCAGCGAATTCCTGTACTGGTACCCGCTTTGACCTGCGAAACTCAGCCAAAGAGCTCGTGCCGAACCACCTGACCTTCTGTATCTTCCACCACGCCGCCCTCTTCCCGCCGCAGCATTGGCCCAGAGCCATGGGCGTCAACGGCATGCTTATGGTTGAAGGCAAACAGATGCACAAGAGCAAAGGCAACTTCATAACGATGAAGGGCGCAGTTGAAAAATACGGCGCCGACGCAACACGGTGCGCTCTGCTTTTAGGCGCGGAAGGCATGGATGACCCTGACTGGCGAGCAGAAAACGTCGGCGACCTGAACGGCAAGTTTGAAGCGTTAAACGGGTTCGCAACCGCAATAATCACGTCAGCCAAACGTGAAGAGGACACGGTTCTGGAGCGGTGGCTGCAAAGCAAACTTCAACGCAGAATCAAAGAAGTCACAGCAAGCCTTGAGGAGCTTAAAACCCGAACAGCCCTGCAGGTTGCCCTGTTTGAAACTTGGAATGACCTGCGCTGGTACATCCAGCGGAAAGGCAAGCAGCGACGCAAAAGCGTTGGCCGAGGCAGTCAAGGTTTGGGTTAAGATGCTTGCGCCCTTCGCGCCTTTCATCTGCGAGGAACTTTGGAGCAAAACAGGCGAAGCAGGCTTCGTCAGCGTAGCGCAATGGCCAATCTGCGATGAGAGCGAAAATCGATGTGGCAGCTGAGGAACATGAGAACCTGATAATCGACGTCATGGAAGACACCTCCAACATCTTAAAAGCCATGAAAATCACGCCCAAACGCATATGCTACTACACGGCGGCACCTTGGAAATGGCAGGTTTACCTCAAAATCTTGGAGAAAAGCTTGGGCGGCGAGGCAAAAATTAACGAGTTGATGAAGGAATTCGCCTCTGACAAGGAATTGAAGCCGCACATGAAAGACATCGCGGCTCTGGTGCCGAGAATAATGAAGGCTTTAACGAAGCTGCCGGCCGAAAGGAAAGCCAACATGCTCAAAATCAAGGGTTTAGACGAAAAAGAAATCGTGGACTGGCGCAGTCGGCTTTTTGAAGGAACGATTCAAAGCTGAAGTCTCAGTGTACAGCGAAACCGACCCGAACGTTACGACCCGAAGCATCGAGCAGTCGATGGCAATGCCTAATCAACCAGCAATATACGTCGAGTAAACATGCGCTGACGAAAAACCTGCCTCTAGCGCTACCCTAAAATTGAAGCAAAAGGATTCAGCTGGGCTTTGGATCGCTAAGGATTCAGTCAGCTTACTTCGGCTGGTTCTTCCCGGTTCTTTAGTTTCTCTTCCAGAAGCAGCAGCAGCTCCTGAGGTTTCACGGGTTTAACGAGGTAAGCGTCTGCCCCTTCATCAAGCGCTTTGACGCCTGTCTCCAGCGACGGGAACCCGGTAATCATAATTTTCACTGTGTGCTGAAGCTGCTTTTTGAGTTTTGCAAGCAGGTCTGTGCCGTCCATATCTGGAAGCCTGATGTCAACTAAGGCTAAATCGTAATGGCTGGTTCTCCGCTTTCTCAATGGCTTCTTTGCCTGTTTCTGCGACGTCAATTTCGTAGCCGCTTTTCTGAAGAATACGGGTGAAGGTTCGAAGTATTGATTTGTCGTCGTCAACAACAAGTATGTTTTTTTTAGTTCCTGCCAATCAATTAATCCTCCATTTTGACACGGATGCTTTCTTCAACCCTCACTTAGTTGAATGATAAGCCGTCAAAGCCACTGCGAGGCAAGACCAAGCGCATGCTTGATTTGACCGACAAAGACTCCGAACCCTTCTTCTGGGTATGCTAAAAATGGTTTTCGAGCCTAATAAACGCTGTCCCGCTTAGCGGTCTCTACAAGAAACAGAACCGAGTTCGGCGAACAAAATCGCTGGTTTGGCTACAGTTCTCTTTTGAAATAGTGCTCAAGCAGTCTTCTTGTTCCCCTTCGGATGATCTCCGACAACGTTGCGGGGCTAATTCCGAGTTTAGCGGCAAGCTCAGCCATGCCAACTTGGCGGGGATAATCGAAAAAGCCGCTTTTCAGGGCAAGCCAGAAAATCCTTTCTTGGTTCTCAGTTAAGACCCCGATTTGCTGCTCGAACTTGCCTACTTTCAGAATCTTCACGCTGCCGCATGCCTTCTCCAAATCAGCCTATTATGCCCCTGTAGGCTTCGAAGGCTGGCACCATGAAGCTGTAGGTGAGGATGTTGCCTTGCATGCTTTTGCCTGAAACCAAAAAGGCGTCGTGGGACAGGATGGTGTTGCAGACTTGGCAGCCTTCGCTTTCCAGCCAAACCGCCGATTTCCCTTCAACATGGCCTTTAGCTGCGAGTTCACTGGGAACCTTCCGCGCCTGCTCTTCGCCGACATCCATCAGGTGCCTAACTGAACCCCTGATGGAGCTTCGGACGTCAACGACTTTCATGTGCGCAAACCCCAGAGCAGCAAGCTTCTTAACCATCTTGCACTGCTTGTTTTCAACTTCAATTACCACATGGTAGGGTTCACGCCAAGCATCAACCATCGACTATCAGCCTTGATGTAGGTAACGGAAAAACCTGAAGTTAAAGATACTTACCGAAAAACCTTGACTTCTGCCGTCCCATGTTAATTTTAGCTTTTTGCGGTGGTTTTTGGTCACAAATAGCAGCCTACAATATAGGTCGTTCTCTTTCTCTCCGCAGCCTACCCTTTCGGTTCACTGTATGCTCCAAATAGATGCATCTAGATGAACCAAATAGACAAACACAAAAAGAACAAACCTAAAAAAACCGCTCAGGCACCTATCAACGTTTTTTAGAAGGGAAGGCTGTTTTTGCGTATGGCTACTCCAATTTCTTGGCGCAGGAGCATACTTCCAAATGGTTTAACAGTGCTGCTTTTCCCCCGTGCTTACGCAAATACTACGCAGCTTTCTGTCGCTGTTGAATATGGGTCAAATCAAGAACCTGAGGAAATCGCTGGGTCAGCCCATTTTCTTGAGCACATGCTTGCAGGAGGTTCAACAAAACGAATTCATCTGTCCCGAAGCGTTGAGGATTCAGGCGGAATTCTGGATTTCTACACCGAACGGGAATACATGATGAGCACAATGAATATTCTTCCGCAAACGTTAGCTGAAGGGTCCGCTGTGATTTCAAAGCTGCTTTTTGACGATATTTTTGAGGAAGAAAAAGTCAGCCAAGAACGCAAAATAATTCTCAATGAACTAGCGGAAGTATCTGATGACCCAACAGAAAAGGTTGAAGAACTGCTGCTGAAGAATTTGTTTAAGATCCACCCTATTAAGCGCCCAGTTGGAGGTTTCCCGAAAACCATAAAGAGATTGACCTTAAATCAATTGAAAAAGGCGCATGAAACTAATTATGTTCCGCAAAATATGATATTGATTTTAGCGGGTAATTTCTCCGAAAAAACTTCCGAGAGGGTTCTTGAAGACTTCGGAGACAAAATCGTCGGGAAAACGCCTTCAAAAAAGACGGTTCCTGTTGAATCGGCTAAACCTAAACCGCTTGTTATTGAGAAAAAGGCGGGTCTGACTCAAACCTACCTTTGCATTGGTTCTAGAACGGTCTGTTCAAGCCACAAAGACGTGCCTACATTGGATTTGATAAGTGCACTTCTAAGCGGAGGCGCTAGCTCACGATTATTTATAGAACTACGGGAAAAGAACGCATTTACATACGATGTTCAATCCGACCACACAACAGGCGTAGACTGGGGTTACTTCAACATTAGCTGCGCCGTGAAAAACAAAAACTTGGTTAAAGCAAAGGACCTGATTTTTAAGGAACTATCCAAGTTGAGAACGGAAAAAGTAACAACCGAGGAAATTGAAAAAAGCAAAAACCAGATCATCGCGGACATTCTCCGTGGAATGGACAATCCACAGCAACTGTCAGATATACTTGCTTACATAGAAATACAATTTAGAAGCGAAAAATCACTTGAAAATTATATTGCTCAACTAAAGGCAGTTTCAAATGAGAACATAATCGAAGCTGCCAACACATACCTACAAGAAGACTCTTTTTCAACAATTCTTCTTGAACCAAAAAAATAAGTGCTTATTTTGCACAGTATTAAGTGAGAAAAACCGATTTTCAAAAGATTTGAATTAGAGGTGCCATTTGGCAGTTTACTCTTCTGTCTAAAAGGATGCTCAGAAACGCACCTTTGGGAGCCTAAGCCCCATAGTACAGATCCGAAAGCAGAGCCATATCATGACAGCAGATTTACCTGCCAAACGACGCGTTTTAGTCGCTGAATATCTCCTACAGACGGCGAGATTATAAAAATTTGTGGTAGTGCATAAGCAGTCACAAGCAGCCGCTTGCACGGTTCAAGTATAAATAAGGGAGCGACGGTTTTTCTTGACGTTTGGAGAAGCCAAGATGAATCTGGAAGAAATGAAGAAGCAGATTGAAGCGCTGGTAATTGCAAAGGGATTCTACAATAAACCAGAAGACATCCCGAAAAAGCTGCTTTTCGCCTTCATCGAGCTAGGCGAGGCAAGCGACGCTTGGAAAAAAGGTTTGCCTGAAGAGAAAATCGCTGAGGAACTCATTGACGTGATGTTCTACGTTTTAGATGCGAGCCGCTTAGCTTGTCCCAACACAAACATGGATGAAGCCTTCGAGAAGAAACTGGCGAAAAACCTGGGTCGACCCTTCCAGTACGGCGAAGGACACCGCGCCAAAGCACCCGAAGAAACACCAACACGCTAGAACGCTTCGGGAAGAAACCTGTAAAACGTTATTATAATTAAACCGTCAATATCCTTCTGGGTTTGTTCATGGGGGACCCATCGCAGACAAAGGTGCCTCGAGGCTCCAATCGAGGATACAAGCCACCGTATGGGAAGGACAAAGGTAGAGGACGGAAGCAAAAATCCGCCTTAGCCAACTCTAAGCCCGAGCAGAAACACGTTGCCTCCATGAAAGAGATTTCTGACATTACCTTCAAGGAGCTGCGTGTTTTAGGCAGCCAGAAATTTGGTTCTTCACCCTTCAGCGAGCACTTTAACCGTTGGCTGGCAAACTTGGCGGAGGTTCTGTCTGAGTTTGAATCAAACCCGAACATAAATTCAGATGACGAGTTTGTGAAGGAACGCGAGCAAATAATCTCTGAGATTAAGACCGAGCTTGAACAAAGACGCCGAAAAGAAGCCTCAATTGACGAGGCTAACCTAAACCTGTCTAATAACAAAAATCTTCTTGAACGAATCAACACAGACTATGTTTACAAGATGAGGGATGTTAAAACCCAGAAAAACCGTGAAGTTAAGCGTCTGCGTGGCAACATCAATCACCTCGAAGAAGAACTGGATAATATAGTTCGGATGAAGACTGGTTTCTTCAGGGGGGTCTCGAAGAAGGAGAGGGAGCGGAGGGAGGCTGAGAAAACTCAGGAACTGGACGCCGCCCAAAGGGAATTTGAGTTAGTTATGCTGAAGTTCACCCAAGCCCAAGAAAGAATCCGAGACGAGTTTGAAGGAAATAGGCGACCAGTCATCGAGCAGGCGAGAGATTGGCAAAAAAAGATTCAGGTTCTGGAGATGGATGGCTCAAGGGAAGACCGATGGTTTGCCTGCGAAGCCCTCATCGACGCCGTGAATGCGCTTCTCGAAAGAAAAACCATCCAGCAACATAAGCCCGATTAAGAATATGCATCAAAATAGGGCGAACTGCGGCGAGTTATTTATTGGGTTGGGATCGCATAAAGCAGGCAATGACTTAAGGGCAAATTCATGAACTCAAACTCGAAACCAAACGCAAAACGCGAAAAAAAGGAGTTCGCTCACCCCGTTAACTTGCGGTTTGAATGCAACCGCTGCGGCTTATGCTGCAGCGACACCAACCAAAAAACAAGGCGCATCCTCCTCTTGAAGAGCGAAGCAGAAAAGATTGCAGCCCAAACCAGCCAACCCATAACTGGTTTTTGCGGGGAAGTTGACGGCAAGTTTCCTTATGTTTACGAGATGAAAAAGCCAAGTGAAGGCAGATGCGTCTTCCTAAAAAACAACCAATGCACCATTTACCCGCTGAGACCGTTAATCTGCATGTTTTACCCGTTTGAACTGAAATTCAACGACGACAAAGAATCATACGCTTTCGAATTTACTGTTGAGTGCCCGGGAATAGGTGAGGGGAAATTGCTCGATGAAGCCGACTTCCAAAGATTGTTTGACTTAGCTCAAGAAAGGTTAACCCAAAAAATCCGCGGTTAAAGCTGCTGCAAAATGTCGGCTTGTTCAAGTGTCATGCCGCAGTAATGGCACTTCAAAGTCAGGGGCTCCTCGTTTTTGACGTAGAATTTGGGAGTGACGGGTTCGTCGCTGTTGCTTATGCAGCACGGGTTCACGCATTCAACTATACCTTCGATGGTTTCGGGCAGTTTAACCTCGACTTTTTCCACGACTTTGTAGTTGCGGACAATGTTGATTGACGCGTGCGGAGCAACCAGGGCTATTCGGTTGACTTCCTGCGGGTTTATGGCTCGACCCTCAATCTTCACGATGTCTTTGGCGCCGAAACGTTTGCTTGGAACATTGATGGCGATGGTGATTACATGTTTCTCCTTGCCTGTTATCCCCAGAATCTTGACGACGTCCAGCGCGTAGCCGCCTCTAATGTGGTCGATTACCGTGCCGTCCTTGATTTTTGTAACCCGAAGTTCCATGTCGCTCATAGAAAGCTCCTGCATGAAGGGTAAGGCGTAAGCTACAAATAAGATTTTACGTTCGATGACACGCCGTTTAGCTCTTAAACTTGGAAGAGTCGCCCTGAAAAAATCCAGATTTTGCGCTTTTCCGCGGTAACTTGTTGCTAACACGCTACAACAACATAGCAATATTAAACCTGAAGGGAATATTTCTATCAGCGCCTAACGACAGGACGCAAGCAAGTTTTGGGGCGTGGAAACTTGAGCGTGCAAATTTCTTTTCATTCGCTCTGGAAAATAGTCAAGTTTGTGTTGATTATCCAAGTTTTCAATGCAATCATGGATCTTTCAATGTGGGCGGCCTATGACTTTTCCATCCCAAGCTCGACAGTAGCCACATTAACCGTTTTCTTCACAATCCTGATTTTAGCCATAAAAGTCGCAGTAGATAGAGAAGCCAGCATCCCGCGGTAGACGTTCCCGCTTTCGCTTTGCATAGCAATTTTCCGTCGGCTTCTTTCTTAGCTTAACTAGGGTAACGTGAGGTTCCCTGCCACTCGGAGCTTTGTGCCCTCCAAATACATCAACACTGCCTTATCGGTTGGGCGGTAAATGAGAGGTTTATCAAGTGTCAAAGTTAAAGTGGGTTTTCTCCAATCGCCCGCATCGCTTACTGCTTCCACCTTGGCGGTTATGAACTGGGTCCAGTGGCCAACATGCATGACCATTCCCTGCTTTATCTGTGTCTGCCAATATTTCACGAGGGTCGCTTGCGTTTCCAGCTTGGATGAAGATTTGATTGACGGGTCATTTGTTAAAACTACGCCGCGGTCCAAATCTTCGACTTCGATGTTTTTTAAGGCAAGCCCCACGCGGTCGCCTTCGCTGGCTACGTCAAACTCGTCATCATGCTTCTGGATCGAACGAACCTGCGCCGACTTCCCGCCTGGCAAGGCATTGAGGCACTCATGTTTCTGAACTGCGCCGTTAACAACTACGCCGAGGACAACGACGCCGACGCCTTTAACGTTGAAGGAGTGGTCAACGGGAACTGTCCCAACCGCCTGCTGCCCAACTGGAATCTCGACGGGTTTTTGCTTGGAGGCTTCAGCCAAAAGCTGTTCCCGCAGGAAATTGGCGTCGTCGCCCACGAACTCGAATTTTTCAAGGCTGGTTCCCTTGATGAGCGGCTCGATTTTTTCTTTAGGAATGTAGTTTCTCAGGATGAAGTAGCCTGTTTTGATGACTGAGCATTGAAGCATAACGAGGCATTCGCCGAATGTTGCGTCTATCTGGTCTACCACAACTATGGCTTTTTTCGCGAGTGAGACAGCGTAGAAGAGAGGCGCGAGCCTTTCAGGGTACCGTGTCGGCTCGATAAGAGTCACCGTGTCCTCGCCTTTCTTAACGTTGTAAAAGGTGATGTCTGTCGATGTCCCTTTCTTGCCTATGCTGCCCGCATAACCCAAAGCGCCAAGAACAGCCACCGTAATGTTACCCATAATTTCCTCAACCCGTTGGCATTCAAAGAGCGCCTGAAAGATAAGCGTTATGAACATTTTTCAAGCTTTAACATGGAAACGTACACGGGCCAAGATGATGGACGAAAGGTTCTTAAGGAATTGGGCATTCTTCCTAAACGCCAAGAAATGGCGGAACCAACTGCCAATTCAAGGTAACGACCAGCATCATGAAAGAGGCTGGTGTGGCCAACTGAAAAGTTAAAATAGTCCGTTGAAGAGGTGAAAAGGTATGGAAAACATTTACGCAGCGATGCTCCTTCATAAGGCAGGAAAAGAAATAAACGAAGATTCCGTAACAGCCGTTCTCAAAGCAGCAGGAATCACAGTTGACGCAATCCAAGTCAAAGCGCTCGTAGCTTCACTTAGCGAAGTAAACATTGATGAGGCACTTAAAGCCGCACCGACAATGATGGCAGCCGCTCCAGTTGCAGCTCCAGCAGCAGGCGCAGAAGCGAAACCAGCAGCCGCACCTCCAGAAGACAAGAAGAAGAAAGCTGAAGAAGAGAAAGCCAAAGAAGAAGCAGCGTTAGAAGGATTAGGCGCCCTATTCGGGTAAATCAGCCTCTCTCTTATTTTTAACCAATTTTTCCCAATAATTATTTTGATTAATTGGAATGTACAGAGTAAAGAGTGCTTTTGGTTTATGGTCCATCATAGAAGGGTTCTGTTTTTTTATGTTACCTTAAAATTTTCTGATTTGAAATTGCTGTAAAATCGTCCGCTGGACGCTGTAAACCTTAAAACGCAATAGTCAGGGTCAGCTACTCCTAAGGGATAATACAGTGTGTCTCCTTCATGCCAAATCATTTCTTTAGATTGATTATCTTCAAGCACTTCCATAGTTCCCGTCAGCATTACGCCTCTGAAAAAGCGGCTGTCACAGAAATATACGGATGCTTTTGGGTTTTCTCTGAACTGGCTCACTCTCATAGAGGAAGTGTTAGTTGTAAAATAGAAACGCTTGATGCCTTCTCTTTTGCGTGGAGGCAACATGGCTTTAATGTTTGGAGACCCTTCACCGTTTACTGACCCGACGAAAGAAACACCTGCGTTTTCTATCAAATTCTCCACCGTTTTCTGCACCGTGACCATATTCACCATCGAAACCTTGCGTTTACTTCAATTTAACCTATGCGAAGCGCTGCGACTGTAGTCATTTACAGGTCTGTTCCTAAAAATCTTTAGGCAACTCCAAAAATCAATAAAAGTGCCACGAAAATCTTCTTTATTGCACAGGTAAGCCTTGATCTTTGGCCGCTTCGGCTGGCTGGTTGACAACGGGTGTTTTGACTGCATTTCTTCTTTGGCTAAGGATCTTCCAAGCTATGATAGGTGCCCAACCGCTGATTATCATGACTGTTCCCGGGAACCCGCCGATGTTTCGTCCAAGGATAGGCTGCAGCCCCCTGATTATATCGCCTAAAAATGCTTCCCATATGCCGAAGGCTACGGCTATTGCTACTGCGGATATGAACGCTGTTTTTTTGCCATACTTGTTGAACGTTTGAACGGTCAAGACTCCTGCGAAGAAAAAGTCGCCGAGTCCGAGCCCTCTGAACAAAACGGAGCCGCTCTGCAGGATAAGGGGAAGATTCGGTATCCAAACCAGTACTGGAAGCCCAAGTGAAGTAAACGAGGTTGCTGCGGTAACCATTGCTGGTGTTCCAATGACCAATATTATATCCATTGTCGTTAGGAGAACTGCGAAGAGCCCAACAGTTTTCCAACTGAACAGCGAGCTAAGATACAGAATTATTAAAACTGCAAATGTTAATCCGAAGACATCCATAAGATACGGTGCCCAAACCGCTGCGGTACCAGCGTTATGAAGGAAGTTAAAGAACACAAACAGGAGCACAAATATTGCTGGAGGCTGAACAGCCACATACCACCGCTCCTTAAGCGACTTATCTTTCCCTGCGTAAACCGAAACTACAAAGCAGAAAACCGCTAAACCGAAAAACGCAGCTACCCGGAAGATTGTGAAGGCATCGTGGAAGGGAGCTAAAAGGCAAACGACGCCTGCCACTGCGCTTCCAACGCCGAAGCCGACTGAAAGCAGTTGTGCCCTGATTTTGGGAATATTAGAGAACACGTATGAAATCGTGAAAAGCAGCATAGTGTAGGCTGACAAGAAAAAGACTAAGAGAATGTTTTCAAAGACTGCACCGGGATCGTACGTTGCAGTGATTGCTATAGCTGAAATAATTATAGCCATGAAGACGATAAGCAGGAGTACGTCTCTTGTCTTCAACTCTTTTTCTTCAATGGTTGACTGCAGTCTTCCCGAAACACGCTTGTTAAGAAGCATGGCGACGGTGACAACAATCAGCAGTACGATGGGCATTGCAACGTCTAAGAGATGGCATAGACAGAGCAATTATCAGCGCCGCATTTATTTCTTTAGCCAAAACAGAAAAAGAACCATCCGAAATCTACAGCGATTAGCCTTCTGGGTTAAATTTAAAAACGACAAACCGATTATCCACATGCATGGATTCAACGCTGAGAAGATGCTGGGGAACAACCGATCCGCTCTACGTCAGGTACCATGATGAAGAATGGGGCATCCCCGTACATGATGACCGAAAGCTTTTCGAGTTCTTAGTTCTCGACAGCTTCCAAGCAGGCTTGACGTGGCTGCTCATACTTCAGCGGAGAGACTACTTCAGAAAAGCCTTCGACAATTTCAATGCTGAAAAAGTCTCAAAATATACCTCCGCCGACGTCGAACGGCTCATGGCAACACCTAGCATCGTCCGCAACCAACTGAAAATCAAAGCCGCCATAAACAACGCAGAAAAGTTCCTGTCCGTCCAAAAAGAATTCGGCACCTTCGACACCTACATCTGGAGTTTCGTCAACGGAAAAACAATCCACAACTGCTTCACCAGCTGGCAGGATGTGCCCGCGGAAACAGTGGAGTCAAAGGCGATGAGCCAAGACCTGAAGAAGAGGGGGTTCAAGTTTGTCGGACCCACCATATGCTACGCTTTCATGCAGGCGGCAGGCTTAGTTAACGACCACCTGACGTTTTGCTTCCGATACAGGCAAATCAAAGAAAACCAGTTCTAAAGAAATTGCTGGGGGAAGGCTTAAGGCTTTTTAAGCATTTCAATAGTTGAATTGTTCATTGAAGATGGCTAGTGAAGCCAGAAGCGCCTCTTCAGTTCTGACTGTTGCCGTTCCCTGTCTGGGAATCGTGTTTACGACAAAGTCAACAATTGCTTCCAGCTTTAAGCCTTCGTCTTTGGCAATCTCATGCAAACCCCGCGACGGCGCCCCAAAAGCCACCAAGATATTTCGGGCTCCTCTCCATCTTGCGTCTATCCTATCTGAAACTTCCTTAAAGTGCGAACCAATTCGAGCGGTTGCAATGGTCAAGTCGAAGCCGCCTGCAGCTACAAACTGCCCAAACGGATGGTTTTCCACGCGAACCTTAAAGCCCCAGTACGACTCGATGTCATCCCGATTTACTGTTTGAACCTCAACCCGTCCCGAGACGTTTACAACTTGAAGGGTTATGCGGTCGCCCACGGCATACTGGGTTTCCCTTAAAATCGCAGGCTGCTCAACGCCGATATCCACCATCAACCCGTTCTTAGCCTTCGACAGCACCAAGCCTTCACGGTACATGCCAGCCTTCAAATCCCTTGTTTTGCCGCTCACTGGATGATGCGGTGTACGTAGCGGCGGCAGAATCCCAGCGAACTGCAGACGCGGCTCAATTTTGAAGAGGCTTTTACGCAGGTACTGAGGCGTCTCCAAGTAGTTCAGCAGAAGCGCGATGAAATCCAAGTCCCGCGCCTGATTAGCCTTAGGGCTGTCTGGGTAAACAATGATTTCGTTCACCCTGAAAATCGCCGCTGCCCGCCCAATCAACCCCACCTTCGCCGTTTTTTCCCGAATATGAGGCGTGTCTGAAATTGTTGATGCTGGGATGGCTATTGCAAGTTTCTTTTTGTCCATGAGTTTTTTGGCTCCAACCGATTGACTGATATGTGTCTGCGTTGAGCTTAAAAGGCGGGGTTAAGATATAAAATTGCGGGTTACTGGAGGACATGGAAAATGGCAAGTTCCGTTCTAGACGAGGTTAAAGGCGTTAAGGCGGCTGATAGAAGCGGCATGATTAACTTCTGCATAAACTCCGCGAAGCTTTACCGTGAAGCCGCGGATTTAGCCGACAAAATCAAAGTTAACTATCCTAAACCAGAAAACGTCATAGTTGCGGGCATGGGCGGCTCAGGAATCGGAGGCGACCTCCTCAAAGACTGGGCGAAAAAACGAACCCGCATCCCAATCGAAGTCAACAAAGAATACGAACTGCCAGAGTACGCAGGCAAAAAAACCCTGGTTTTCATAACAAGCTACTCAGGCGACACCGAGGAAACCCTCAGCACTTTTCTCGACGCATTCAAACGGAAATGCATGATTTTCTGCGTCAGCAGCGGCGGCGCCCTACTTGAAAACGCTGAAAGACTTCACGTGCCTTACCTGCGTGTCCCCGCGTGCATGCCTCCCCGAGCGGCGCTTCCATATATGTTCGTTCCCCTTCTAATTTACATGGAAAAAGCAGGCTTAGTTGAAGACGCCTCAAAAGAGCTTTCCGAAGCAATCCAACTTCTCGAGAAAATAAGCCAACAAAACGCGCCTGAAAAACCCACGGTGGAAAACTACTCGAAAGCCTTGGCGCTGAACATTGGGAAAACGTCGCCTGTCATTTACGGCTTCGGAATCTACCGCGGCGTAGCCCTACGGTTTAAGCAGCAATTCAACGAGAACAGCAAGGTTCCCGCCAAATCAGACGTTTTCAGCGAACTCAACCATAACGAGATTGTAGGTTGGGAACGTGCAGGCGAACTTGGCAAGTGTTTCTCAGCAATTTTTCTAAGAGACCGTGACGAGCCGACTGCCATTCAAAGCCGAATTGAAATTACGAAGGAGCTCATGGAACAGGAAGAAGTTGGGATTCTTGAAATTCAGGCTCAAGGCAAAAGCAGCTTGGCACGGATGTTGTTGACAATTCTGGTCGGCGACTTCACAAGCGTTTACCTTGCAGTTCTCCGAGGGGTAGACCCGACGCCTGTTAAAACTATAAACTACCTCAAAGATATGCTTAAACAGAACGGGGTAAAAGAAAAAGTAATCAGCGAACTTGCAAAGCTCAGCTAAATTTAAGCCACGAACTTTGCAAATTCTTTTTCTGCAACTTCCATTGGGACAATTTGCGGTGGACGTTTAAACGCGTAGGCGCAAACTGGTTGTACGGCACCTTTAAGTTTCTTGTTCAATGCAAGTTTCATTGCACGGACGACGTCGAAGAGCACGGAACCCGCGTTTGGCGCGTCAACGGTTTGGAATTTGAGGTCGATTTTCATGGGTGCATTGCAGAAGTAGACGCCGCTTATCCAGAAGTAGCTGTCACGTTTGTTCTGGAGAAAATCCACGTAGTCGGTTGAGCCAGCTACGACTTCGGCTTTGTAGGGTA
Source organism: Candidatus Bathyarchaeota archaeon (assembly GCA_963722095.1). Lineage (GTDB taxonomy): Archaea > Thermoproteota > Bathyarchaeia > Bathyarchaeales > Bathycorpusculaceae > Bathycorpusculum. The sequence goes on from CAVRJR010000002.1 coordinate 276,933, forward strand.
TTGATGCCGCTACGGATTCTGTTTTTATGCTGCGTTTTGCATCTCGGCTTCGGTCCATGGTGTCGACGGATTCTGTTCCTCCGCCTACGTCAAGTTGGTAAGTTTCATTAATTTTTACGCCGCTGTCGCTAAGCAGCTTAAGCAGTGTCTTATGCAACGCGGTTGAGCCAACCTGATCCACCAAGTCGTCGCCGACAAGTGGAATTTTTGCGTCAGCGAAACGTTTCGCCCATGCAGGATCGCTGGCTATGAAGGTCGGCGTAGCGTTGACGAATGCGCATCCAGCCGCCAAAGCCTGCTCAGCATACCATTGCGTGGCTTTTGAGGCTCCGCTCGGAAGCAAATTAACCACAACCTCGGCGCCCGCATCCCTGAGAACCTTAACAACATCCGCATCAGCAGCGTTGCTCACCTTTACGATGGCTTCAGTCGATTTACCAACCCCGTCCAGCAACGGACCCTTAGTGACTTTAACGCCCAAGGCGGGTACATCGGCAACCTTTGGCGCGTTGTTCGGCACGGCAAAAATGGCTTCAGAGAGGTCTTTTCCAACCTTGCGTTCGTCAATGTCAAAAGCTGCAACAACCGCGATGTCTTTGGAGCTTAAACCCGCCAAAGTGGGGTTGCGTAACCCGACGAAATCTTCGGGTTTGCTGGATTTCTGGTAGTACTGGATTCCTTGGATGAAGGCTGAGGCGCAGTTTCCAACGCCGATCAATGCAACTTTAACTTTAGGCATAATTGGCACCTTGCTTGGCTTCCATATTCGCGTTTGCATTATAAAAAGCTACGCCGACACTAGCGACCGAACAAAATGCCTAAAGAAAGTTTTTTTAGCTCCTTTTAACCAAGTCCATAAGAAACGCTTATTAAACGATGCGGGTTAAAGTTTAGAAGCCGCATGATTTGGGGCGAGTAGATCAGTCTGGTATGATCGCCACGTTGGCATCGTGGAGGTCCCGGGTTCAAATCCCGGCTCGTCCACTATTTTTGTTAATTGTTAAATCCAGATACGTTTGATTTCGTCTATGCTGTCAAAGTGTGGGTCATCCGAGATTATTCTGGCATGATTTAATTGAGCAGTGGCTGCGATTATGCAATCAACCATTGGCAAATTTCTGTATTTGCCTTTGAAAATACCTGCTTGTTTCGCAATAATGGAAGTGAGGTTTTGTATCGCTAAGCCGCTTTGAACTAAGTCTTGATAGCGACTTTCCGCCATGTCTTTTCCACGTGTTACGTAAGTGATTTGGGTTATTTCAGCTATCACAATTGTTGGCAGTATCCCTTCGCAGTTAGCTTCAAGCGTCTTCATTTTCCTTCTGGTTTTCTCTTTTATCTCAGCTTGATCGGAATAGAAAAGCTCTCTCAAAAATCGGGTGTCTAAGACTTCTTTCAAGTCAGTACTCTTCTCTAAGCTTGTCAATCATCTTATTTACTTCTTCAACCGTTGCATATCCTGCATCGATTCCTGCCAGATCCGATAGTTTCCGTATAGGCTTAAACAGTACCCCTTTGTCTGTGAGTTCTACTATGAGTTTGTCGCCTTCTTTGATTCCGCACTGTTGCCTGATTTCCAAAGGAATCGTCGTCTGTCCTCTTCGCGTGACTTTCACAATACTGACATCCAACATTGACATGCATCCAAGCTTATGATGTGTGTCCTATCCTAAAAAATTTTCCTACCGAAAAACAAAATAGGATTAACTAAAAGCCATCCCATCCACCAGATTGTCCCTCCAACTAACGCGAGTCTAAGCCATAAGAAACCTTATGAGTTAGCGAAAACAAGAACCATTTGATGGGGACTCGTTGTATGTCAGGTTCTGAAAGAGTATTGGGAATCGTTAAAGATGTTGTTTTGCCGGTTGATGTTCGAACTAGGTATGATGTTTATTTTACTGACAGGCGTGTTGCGATTGTCTGCTTGGGCAAGGCGGAACGCTTTGAATCCGAGACCGAAGAGCCGCTTTCCTACATGCCTGCAGCGTTTGGGGTGCCTGCTCCTGTGGCACCGTACGGGGAAAAGGCGGAGGACAAGCAGTCAATTGATGAAAAAGTAAAAGACTGGTCTTTAGATGACATTTTGAAGCTCAGCAAGAAAAGCTGTTTCTACACTCTCGACGAAATCGAAGAGGTCAAGTTGATTCTTGGACACGGCGCGAAGCTTGTTATTTTGAGCAAAGAATGCGAATCAAAGTTTTCTCCAGATGAGGAACAGTTCAAGCAGCTAATAGAAATATTGCCGACGGTAGAGCCGTTGAGGAACAAGCTTTGGATCGCTGGCAAATGGAACGTGCTTCTGGATATGGGATTTGTAGCTTCTTCCTGCAAATTCTGCAGTTCCACAAACAATCCCGATGCAATCTTTTGCCAGAGCTGCGGCAAAAAAATCAAGGAAGAAAGCTAACGTTGATCCTCTGCAGAGTTAGCGCGTGTTGCTGAGGCTGGTGAGGATTTTACATCCAAGCGGCGTTACAGTGTAGTATGAATATTTATGGGCGCCTGCTTCGAGGCGGCGGGAGACCAAGGCGGCGGAGAGGAGTCTTTTAAGGTGGAAGGCGAGGGCGTGCTTTTCCAAGCCGAGGGTTTTTCGGATTTCGGTGAAGGAGAAGTCTGGGCATTCGTTGAGCAGTACGAGGATGGCTTGTCTGGTTGGGTTGTCGAGGGCGGCGATAATACGGCGAGTTTCCTGTTGCAGGGCGTATTTTTCTATGGTTCGCATATGTTTAGGGATGCCGAGCAGGTATAAATCCATTGATACCTGAATTTTCCTCAGAAACCGACCAAAAAACACGGGTGCCCGAAGGAAAAGAAAACGTTTTCCAACGCCTATTCAACGAACCGCAAATGCTTAGAGCCCGATTGGAAACACCACTACCCGTAGACCTACCCTAATCTTTACAACCAAAACCAACCACAAAAACCAACAAAGAAACGCAGAAACCTGCCTGTTTCCTTTTGCCGCCTTATGCGAGGCTTGTTTCATCTACGAGGTGAACTGTGCCGTCTGGGCAGAAAACTTGTTCCCCGAACGAAACCCTACGGTAACTTCTGATGCATGGCTCTTGCCGTCCACACCCGCCGCAACCTTCTGAAACCATTTTTGCCATGTTCCCCCTCTTTCACCGTTACTATTGGAGCCCATTCATTTAAGGAGTGTTGCACGTCAGGGCTTGCCCGCGGGCATAAGTCTTAAGTTAGGCAAAGCCGTTGTGGCAGTGGGAAACCGAGCCTAAATGAACATTGCAAACTTGGCGTTAAGCGTCGCAAGCATCATCAACTTCACAGCCCTACTGCTCATGCTGCGGGCAGTCCTCAAAAACAGAAACGCCCTGCGCGGATACAGCATCACAGGCTCATTCCTAACGTTCGTTTCCCTCGTCGGCTTCCAAATCGCCTACTACCTGCTAAGCAACGTCGTAGGGTTTATACTGGGCTGGGTAAGCGTCGCCTTCTGGTTCATCGCCTTCGCCTACACCCTGCGGCAACGACTAAAAGGCACCGAACAGCAAAAAGAAATGATTGAGCCATAAACCGAGAATAAAGTGGCTAATATAAGGTTGTGGTTGCATGCCAATGACAACTTAACGCAAAGTGAACGGCTCAGACTGTTTTTCAGGCGTGTTTTGTTGGGTTTGATTAGAAATAGTCTTAAAGTCGTCTTGCCGATAGTACTTGCGAAGTTTGTATGCCGAATAATTTGCCGCCTGAAGCATTGGACAAATGGGAGCTAGTTGAAGCTGCCCATACGCCTAAAGAAAAAATGGATGCCATGATTGAGTTCCTAAAGTATGTTCCACATCACAAAGGCACCATGAAACTGCGTGGCGAAATGAATAGGAAAATTTCTCTTATCCGCGCGGATTTGGACAAGAAGAAACGCATGGGCACGGGCAAAAGCAGCGGCGGACCCAAGCTTTTTGTTGAAAAGGAAGGTTCAGCGCAGATAGCGTTAATCGGCATGACTAACGTGGGCAAAAGCTGTTTAATGACTGTTACAACAAATTCAAAAGTGGTGGTTACGCCTACACCTTACAGTACTCATGAGCCAGTGCCAGGCATAATGAGTTATGCTGATGTGCAGTTCCAGATTGTTGAGGCGCCCGCGGTGATGGAGGGAAGTGCAGGGGGGCGTGCAGCGGGTCATGTTACGCTTGGTTTAGCGCGGAATGCTGACGGCGTGATTTTGATGGTTGATTTGTCCCGTGACCCGATTGAGCAGTTGGATCTGGTTTTGGCTGAGTTGGAGAAAAGCCGCGTCCTAGTAAGTAAGCCCAGTGGCAAAGTGGATATTGACCGTCGCCATGCGGGGGCTGCGTTGAGGGTTATTCTTGTCGGTAAGCTTTTGGACTGCAGCATGCAAGATGTTGAGGATTTGCTTCGCAGCTACAAGTTGAATGATGCCATCGTGAGGATCAGCGGGGAGGTGCGGCTTGACGACGTGGAGGACGCTATTTTTGAAACCACAACATATAAGCCCGCTGTGATTGTGGCGAACAAACTGGATTTGAAGGGTGCCGCGGCGAATCTTCGGCGTCTAAAGCAATATGTGAATGGGCGGTTGCCTGTGGTCGCCATGTCATGTGAGCAAAAAACGGGCATTGACGAGTTGGGGCGGGCGCTTTTGGAAAGTTTGAAGGTTATTCGTGTTTACACCAAGGAGCCTGGCTCAAAGGAGGATACAGGTCACCCATTTGTCCTCAAGCACGGCGCAACAATCAACGACTTAGCGAAAAACATTCACAAGGAGTTCGTGCAGAACTTCATGTTTGCGATGGTGTGGGCAAAACGTCTGCCTTTCAGCCCCAAAAAGGTCGGTTTAGGCTTCATGTTAGAAGACGGGGACATAGTGGAAATTCACGCGAGAATTTAGATTAATCAGCAACTTACCTGCTTTGTTGCCGCGGGTTTAACGGGTTATTTTTTTAAAAAAGGGGTTATGGTGGAGGCGGTGGAGGAGGCGGAGGTGGTGGAGGCTCAAACTGGCTGCTCTTGCGTCTGTTTCTCAGCAGCGTTAAGGCGATGAGGGCAGCTACAACGATTACGGCTGCGGCGACTAAGCCGTAGGTCCATAGGGAGTTTGTTGGAGTCGCTGTTGGATGCGTTTTGGATGACCCTGTGGGTGTAGGCGTTGGTGTTGCTGTGTTTTGTGTGTTTGGCGTTGGTGTGCTGGTGCTGGATGATCCTGAGGATGTGTCGGTTTCGACCAAAGTAGAGTAGCTTGCTACTTGATTTGACATTGAAGCTGAGTTGTCTGTGGGTGTGGCTGTGAACGTGACGGCGTTGCCGGCTGAAAGCGAGTAGGATGAGCCTGATGGATCCAAGAAGTTTGTGCAGTTCATTCCTATGACGGTGCCCGAGGAGTTGTAGTACGTTACTAGAACCCAGACTCGTCCAGCTGTTTGGCTGCCGCTGTTTTGAACGGTTCCTTGAACTGTGTATGTGCCGCTGATTAAAGAGCCGTGGACTGACGACGCGGGGATCTTTAATCCTGAGTACAGAGTTTGATTAGTTGCTATTTGGACGCCTACCTGAACAGTAACGTTTGTGACTGTATTCGCCCAGTAGGGGTCATTAATGGTGGTAACTCCTGGTTGCGGGTAAAAGTCCATGTAGAACGGTGCTTTCTGTCCTGGAAGCAGTTCAGGCACGCCTATCAGGTTAGCGTGACCTGGGCAAAGCATATCTCCCGTAGAGTTGTAGGCGGCACCTACGACAGATATGGTTCCGAGCGCGGTTGTGCCCGTGTTCTCAACTTCGCCGACGGCAATAATGTCGCCGGTATACATCGCTAGCACAGAGTTCGAAGGAGCTATGTACCAGCTGTAGCTGAGAAGCGTGGCTTGTGTAGTTTGTGCTTTCACATGTGGAGCTGACACGGCAGCAAATGCGCCGGCAACCAAGATAACGAGGACTAGGGCTGTAACTATTTTCTTCAATCTATGCCACCCAAACGAATGATTCCTTTCGAACCATCATCTTCCCAAAACAGTTATTAAACTTTTTCAAAATTAACCCCAAATTAAACCCCACCCCGTTCTACCAGCAAATATCCGTTTACCGACGCCTCTAAGGGGTCGTTCAACATGCTTGGTATTTACATTGGAATTTTGATGTAAATAGTAGACCCCCTCCCCACGTAGGCGGTTTCAGCTCGGGGCTTGTTTTGGGTTGATTTTTTGGTTTGGAGCTTGAAACGTTTGAAAATTGGGAGGGTGAATTGTGGGGAAAAGGGTATTTTCAGCCTAGAAATCATAGTTGGTGCATCTAGCAGAGCCTAATAGACAGGTAGGCCGTCAGGATGCATCTGGCTGCTTACTCACATAAACCGCTTCCAAAAAAATTTCAAAGATTTTGCTAATCTAAGAAATGGCAAAAGCAAGAAAAAGTTTTGGAAGGCAGAGTTTTATCTGCTTGATTGTGCGACGCGTTCGATTTCGTTGCGTTTCGCTACGCCGGCGCTCTTTATGTCTTTGTTTGCCGCCAGTATCAGTTCGTCTGCGAGTCCTTCTTGGATGCTGCGTGGGCTGTTTGCGCTGGCTAAGCGTGCGCCCTCGGCTATGTGCCTTATCGCGAGGTCTATGCGGCGTTGCGGTGCGACGTCAACTGACAGGTGGTAAACGACTCCTCCGTAACTGACGCGCGTGGTGTCTTCGCAGGGTGAAGCGTTTTCAACAGCTTTGACGAGAACTTCGATTGGGTTTCTGCCCGTGCGTAAATAGATGATTTCGAAGGCTTCCTTAACTATGTTGGTGACCTTGGCTTTTTTGCCTGCGTTTTTTCCCGGACGCATCATGTTGTTGATTAGGCGTTCGACGATGTTGACTTTGGCCTTGCGGAATCTTTGGTGCTCGTGGCGTCCCATGCTGTGGGGGGCAACCATCGGCGTCAAATTAAGATAACGCTGCAAACCGATGTCGACTACTGATATGTCCTTGAAACTCCATTTCTGGAAAAGCTTGATTTCTTGAGGTTGAGCTACAGTTTGTGACATATGCATTACCTTGCTGGTTTCTGTTTCCGTCCATAGACGAGTTCGTTGAGGCTAACGCCGTTAACCATGACAACCTTCCAGCGGACACCTGGAATGTCGCCCATTGCGCCGCCTCTTGTTCCTCCGATGCCTTCAACAACGACTTCGTCGTGTTCGTCAACGACGTTAAGAGCGCCGTCTCCGGGCAGGAACGCGGTGATTGTTCTGCCGTTTTTGATGAGTTGTGTGCGGACGCATTTACGGATGGCGCTGTTAGGCTGTTTTGATTCAACACCTACTTTCTCCAAAACGATGCCCCTGGCTTGGGGTGCACCCTGCATCGGGTCAACTTTCTCGTCGAGCCTAAGCATGCGACGGTTAAAATAACGATCGTGCCAGCGGAAATTCTTCCGTTTAGCTTTTAGTTGCCTTGCGGCGAATTCGCCTCTTGGTGACTTGGAACCCATACTTTAGATATTCCTTCTTTTTGCACATGCATAGTCAAAGTTCGGATATATAAACAAAACGAAGAACAAACATCAAATAATACAAAAATTGCAGCTAAGGTCTATTCGGCTTTCAGGCGGTTTGAACCAAGGGAGATTCTTGTGGCCGTCGTTTTGTTGTTTGGCGGGGCGTAATTTGTTGGCTTATTTTTGTGGATTTCAATTCAAAACTTGTCGGGCGGATGTTTTTTTCTCGTATAGCTATGTCTCTTTCGATGGAGCATATCATTTCTTCGTCTTGGGCAATCCCAAGTCTCTCCAGTGCCACGCAATGCTTCAGAATGTCTTTGAGTTCGGGGACAGTGAAGTTGTTCCAATGAAGTGTAGGTTGAACTTTCATCCGAGATGCCTCATTCAACTTTCTTTAGGTTATTCTAGCCAAATAGATACTTGCCATGGCTCACTTAAAAAATTATCTGTTTGTCCAAAAAAACGCTTATAAAAAAACAAACATCCAAAAAATAAGCTGCCATGACCAATAAACTGCACGTTTGTTCAACCCATTACCGCAGAAGGCTACTCGCACTACAGATAAATAGGGAGACCTTCTCCTGTATTTTGGAGTGCAGGTTCTTAAGCAGCATAAAAGAGCAGTTTTGGTTGCGTTATTGTTAGTGGCGGTGCTGCTTGTGTCGCTGTTCATTGCCGAGAACGCTTCTAAGCCTTCCTCGACAGCCACACCTTCCCCAGCCCCGACAACTTCCCCAACACCGACGGGAACAGCGTCCCCTTCGCCTAGTGGTACAGTATCTTCTTCGCCCACTATACCAGCTGTACCTGTCATGCCTGCGCAAACGGGAATTCCTTCTTCGTCGTCTGCTTCAGGCCTTTTTCCAGGAGAAGTTACCCAATATGAGGGTCAAGAATTAACTCCAATCACCACTTTCCTCAATGACGTCGCTCAGCACCCTGATGTCGCGATCATGGGAACACAGTCTTTGGAGCAGTCAACTTACCGTTTAACCGTCACTGGCCTCGTCAATCAACCCGTGGAATATACTTACGGCGACGTAGTCAATAATTTCACTTCTTACCAGAATGTTGCCACGCTTCTTTGCGTGGAAGGCTGGAGCGTCACTTGCCTGTGGCAAGGAGTCCTCGTGAGTGACCTCATTAAAGAGGCAGGCGTCAACCCAAACGCAAACACTCTCATCTTTTCAGCCGCCGATGGATACACCACGTCGCTTCCGCTAAGCTACGTTGAGCAGAACAACATAATGTTAGCCTACAAAATGAATAACGTAACTCTCCCCGCTGCGGCGGGATTTCCCTTTGTGCTTGTACCTTCAGACCAATATGGATACAAATGGATAAAATGGGTAACGCAAATCGATGTGTCAAACGACTCTAGCTACAGGGGATACTGGGAAAGCCGCGGCTACCCCAACAATGCAACAGTCAGCAACCCAAGCGTGTCGCCGGCGAGCGCGTTTGTAGCTGCCGAGACACTGGGATTCGTCGGCGTCATCGTGGTTGTGGCGGTGGCTTCCTACATGATTTTGGTTAGGGTTAGAAGGAGATATTCCAGTCGGGAAGAAGACGAGGATGAAACCTTTCCATGAAGATGTGAGTGAGCGGTCTCTGGCTTGGTTAAATCTATAAGTCACTTTCAGCTATAGCTACTTAGAGGCAGGTTTTCTTATGGCTCAGTTTGAAGTGTATAAGGATAACGCTCGACTGTTCAGGTGGCGTTTGAGGGCAAGCGACAACGCCGTTATCGCTGAAAGCTGCGAGGGGTTCCACAACAGGTCTGACTGCGAGAACGCGGTTATCGTGGTCAGAAACGAGGCGCCGAGGGCAGGCATAATCCTAAACAACACTTAACCGCCGACAAAAGGCTAAAAACGGCAAGTGCCCCCAAAAAACCGAGTTGACTTTATGTTTGTTTTCAGGGTTTTTCCAAAAAGTTTTAAGCCCGAGCCGACGCACAATGCTGTGTAGAGGTTGTTGAATTTGGATAAGAAATGCCCAGTTTGCAAACGAGTTTACACGACGTTCAATACCAAAAGCAAGTATTGTAGCGACACCTGTGCGAAGAAAGCTGGAAAAAAATAAGCACCATTCCACTAACCAGCCTTTTTTTGTCCCTATTTAAGGGATTGGCAAATTAGAAATAACAGTTGTTGTATAGTATACTGTGCTAATTGAGGCTTGTGGAGGTTTCGAATTGGCAGAGAATGTTGAGTACGTGAAGGGTCCTGAGCCTGACAGGTGGCATTGGCAGAAAGACTGCAAGCAGTACCCTCGAGTCGCCATTCGGAAACGCTTCGGCAGACCGACTTCTGACCTCTGCGATGAATGCGAAGACTTAGAAAGACTTGAGATGCGTAAAGTGGCGATGGCGTAGCCAGGCTTTATCCCCTAAAAACGCTGCAGACTAAAAGCTAGCCTATGCTTTATCGGAGCCAAACCTCGAGCCGAGTGTAATTCAAGCGTGATTGTTTTTCTTAAAAGGCAGTTAGCGTCCGCAGGCATCCATGACAGAAAACCGAGGATATGCAAAGGTTTTTATGCTAACCCGTTTGATTACCAATCTGGTTAAGGGTTGCCTTCTGGTTCACCCCCTTCTCTCTTCCTGAAGGTTCCAGACAACCCTTAACCAACTACTCTCGAAGCGGCGGAACGCTTGGCTCAAGAAAGCCTTTTGGAAGACATCAGCATGCTTTTATTTGACGTGCAAGAACTATCCCTTAACAAACCCTGAAAACACCAGCCTAGAAGGCGCATGCCAAAATGGTTGAACTTAGAACACAAGAAAACCAACTTCTCTCCGCCCTGCAGGCAATCGGCGGAAACGCCACAGTAGAGCAGCTAATCCAAAAAACGGGAATGCAGGACTCGGCGGTCATGCGCATCGGCCTGACACTGCAGGAAAAAAACCTCATCGCCATACATGCGAAGCATCAAAACGTCGTCAAATTAACCGCTGAAGGAGAAGTCTACGCCAAAAACGGGTTGCCTGAACGCAGATTAATTGGCACGGTTGCGGCGCTTGGCGGGGCTGCTGACCTCAAGGTTGCGGCGGAAAAGGCGGGTTTAGAGCCTCAGTTCATCCAAATTGCGCTTGGCTGGGCGATTAAAAAGAAATGGGCGCTCTACACTTCAAGCGACAACACGTTGAGGGTTAATGAAAATCTTGTTCATCAAGCGTTTATTCCAGAAGGGTCAGACGAAAAGCTCCTTGCAGTTGTAGCGGCAAAAGGGCAGGTTGCGTTTGAAGAGCTCAAGGACGAGGAGTTGAAGGAGGCTGCTGAGCAGCTTAAGAAACGCAAAGTTCTCTTAATCGAGCCTAAAACAAGCCGCACGCTGCAAATCACTGCAGAAGGCAAAACGGCAGCCGCTGAAGCCAAACCCACGCTCCAAGAAGTCACCCAGCTAACCCCTGAACTCATAATCACGGGCAAGTGGCACACGTCGAAGCTTCAAAAATACAACATTGCGGCTCCAGTAGCCAAAACTTGGCCAGGCAAGAAGCATCCTTACCTGCAGTTCCTAGACGAAGTCCGCGCAAAACTCGTGCAGTTGGGTTTCCAAGAAATGACTGGGACCGCGGTTGAAACGGGTTTCTTCAACTTTGACGCTCTCTTTGTGCCGCAGGATCACCCAGCGAGGGAAGACAGCGACATCTACTACACTAAGGACCCCAAGTTCGGCGACGTGAGCGGGTATTCTGAAGCCGTTGAGCATGTGCGGGAGACGCATGAGAACGGGTGGACGACGGGTTCCACGGGATGGGGATACAAGTATTCGCTTCTAGCGGCGCAGCGGTTGATTCTGCGGGGGCACGGCACATGCCTGAGCGCCCGAACGCTGGAAGCAAAAAAGTTCCAAGTTCCCAGCAAACACTTCAGCATCGCAAGGGTTTACCGCCCAGAACTCATCGACAAAACTCACCTATCCGAATTCAACCAAGTCGAAGGCATAATCATCGACGAAAACCTAACCCTAAAAGACCTCCTAGGAGTACTTGGCAAGTTCGCCCTTGAAATCGCTGGAGCCGACAAAGTCCGCTTCAAACCCGATTATTTCCCGTTCACTGAACCCAGCGTTGAGCTAAGCGCTTACAAGGAAGGCTACGGGTGGGTGGAATTCGGCGGCAGCGGCATTTTCCGTCCAGAAGTCACCTTGCCTCTTGGCGTGAAAGAACCCGTCATCGCTTGGGGGTTGGGCGTTGACCGCCTTTTCATGATGCGAGCTGGAATTGATGACATTCGGATGATTTTCAGTCAAGACCTTGATTGGCTAAGAAAGAAGCAGGTGACCTAAATGCCCACAATTGACATAGAATACCGTGTTCTGGAACAGCTAATTGGACAAGAGTGGACCCGCGTAAACCTTGGTGACCCCGAGAATCCCGAGACATTTGAGAAGCTGAATGAGTACTTGGCTTTCGTCAAGGCTGAAGTTAAGGGTTACAGCGCAACCGACGACGTGTTGAGTGTCGAGATGAAAGACACCAACCGACCTGACCTCTGGAGCGCGGAGGGATTAGCAAGGGGTCTACGCTGTTATCTTGGTCTAGAAAAAGGGCTCAGACGCTACGTTGCTGAGAACCCCGTGGTCGATGTGAACGTGGACTCTAAGCTCTCCAACATCCGCCCCTTCATCGCCTGCGCCGTCATAAAAAACGTACAGTTAACCGACCCTGTCATCCGTGGGCTAATGCATCTGCAGGATAAGCTGGACAAAACCTTCGGCAGAAACCGCCAGAAAACCTCCATCGGCATCTACAACTTTCACTTAATCACGCCGCCTATAGAGTACCGCGCCGTTAACCCCCGTGACGTCAGCTTCGTTCCTTTGGGATTCGACGAGAAAATGACGTTGGATGAGATTTTGGAGCGGCACCCCAAAGGCGTCGAGTACGGGCACATAGTCAAGAAAAACCCGTTGTACCCAATGCTTTTTGATTCAAAAGGAAAAGTACTGTCTTTTCCCCCAATCATCAACTCGAACGATCTGGGCAAGATTACTGAGGAATCGCGGAACTTGCTTGTTGAGGTCACGGGGACACTGAACCGAACCGTCGTTAACACGTTGAATTTGGTGACTGCCGCTTTGGTTGACCGAGGCGGAAAAGCCTGCTCAGCAACAATTCATTACTCGGATGCGTCAGGCGACGTGCAAATGAATGAGGTTACACCTGACTTTGGCAGCCGAACCGTCCCCCTAAACGTGGAGTACACCAACAGGCTCCTCGGGCTGGAGCTTTCAGCCAAACAGGTTAGCGAGTTGCTTTTGAAGGCGGGGCTAGGCGTCGGGAAAGTGGATGCTTGTTGCGTGGAAGCTGTTGTCCCATTCTACCGCGTTGACGTTATGCATAAGGTTGACTTAGTCGAGGACGTCGCCGTCGCATACGGCTACAACCGCATCGAGGCACTTTGGCGTGAAATGCCGACGACGGGCAAGGCAAAACCCGACCAGCAATCAATCAACATCGCACGGGAACTCATGGTTGGCTTAGGCTACCAAGAAATATTGACTTACACTTTGACAAACGAGGAAAACCTGTTTGCCAAAATGAACGTGAAGGCAACTGGACACGTCGAGCTTGCCAACCCGAAGGTTTCAACCATGACTTGCCTGCGCAACTGGATCCTGCCAAGCCTCATGGAGCTCCTAAGCAACAACCAATCCGTCGAGTTCCCGCAGAAAATATTCGAGCTTGGAAAAGTCACGTTGCCAGACGAAGCGGCGGAGACTAAGACGCGGGATGAGGAATGGGTCTGCGCGGCGACGACACATGCAAACGCCAACTTCAGCGAGGCAAAGTCAGCGCTGGACGCTTTCTTCAGAAACTTGGGAGTTGAATGGCAAATAACGGAAACCGTTCATCCCAGCTTCATCGAGGGCAGGGTCGGTAAAGTAATCGTTGACCACGTTGAAGTGGGGGTAGTCGGCGAAATCAACCCGCTTGTGCTCGAAGCATGGAAACTTGAAAACCCAGTTGCAGCCTTCGAAATCAATCTTCAGAAGATTCTTTTTGGAAAAGCCAAGTGAATAGCAGGAAAGCCTCAGAACCATGATAGCGTTCCGTTTTTCCTCGCCGTCTTCATGCACCAAGCGTAGATGCCGTACCCAATCGGTACAATGATTGCACACATCAAAGCAAGAATCTCCACCTGTGGCAGAATCGAATAGAGCGACGCTCCCAGCAGCATCTGCCTTATGCACGTGAAGAAGTAGTAGGGTGGGGTTGTGTATGCGATTGCTTGCAGAAGCGGCGGCATGACCTGCGGGGGAAACAGCACGTTCCCAAAGAGGCTTGTAGCTATAGTTATGAGAGCCGTTACGGGGTCGCCTTGCTTGGTTAAAATGAGGACGCCTGAACCGATCATGCTGAAACCGATGAATGTACCTATGCCGAGAACTAAGACAATCAGCGTCCCGACGATGTTGATGCTTAGCGTGATGCCGAAGGCGTAGACACCGATAAGCAGGTAGATTGCCACGACGCCCGTGCTCCAGATGAAGCCCCAGATTGAGCTGCCGATGATAAACGTGGATAGACCCGCCGGCGAAACCAAAACCTCCTCAAGCGCCCAGGGATTAATGGTTTTCTGTACAAGCGTCAAAGCTTGCCCAAGGTAAGTGTTGAAAGCTAAGCCTATGATAAGGTAAGTTATCAGGTTCGTGTGGTCATACTGAGTGACGCTTTGCGACACCGCGCTTTGCCCCAGAAAAGCAAAGGACAGCGCGCCGAAGATTGCCGTGAAAACCAAAATAGCCATGTTTGTCTTGTAGGTGGAGAAGCTGATGACGTCGCGTTTCATGAAGTACCAGATTTTTTCAAGCTCTTGCCCCAACGTCATCGATTCATGCCCTCCGCGTCAACTCGATGAAGGCGTCTTCGAGGCTGGGTTCCTCGCGTTTATAGTTCACAAGCTTGATTTTCTGCTCAAAAAGAAAATCGAAAATAGACGGCAACTGGTCAACAGTTTGTAGTTCAACATGCAGTTCCTTTTGACCCACCATGAGGTCCTGCTCGGTTTTTTCAGTGACGCTTATCACGCCCTGCAACGAACGCATCTTCTCAATCTGGGGCTGCGTGATGTCTTCGACTACGAGGTTTATTTGCTCGTCTTTCTTGATTTTGGCTTTCAAAGCCTCAGGGGTGTCGTAGGCGACGATTCTGCCTTGTTTGAGGATGCCGATTTTGGTGCAGATTTGCGCTGCTTCTTCGATGTAGTGGGTAGTGTAGAGCACTGTTTTGCCCGTTTCCCTAACTGTCTGCTGAACGAAATCGCGAATTGTACGTGACGATATGGCATCTAGACCTGTCGTGGGTTCGTCAAGCATGATTATGGGCGGGTCAGGAAGCAAGGTTCTTGCAAGGGCAAGTTTCCGCTTCATGCCGCCTGAATACTTCTGGAAAATCTGGAAAGTGTCGTTTTCTAAACCCACAAGCTTCATTACCTCCAAAATCCGTTCACGCCGCTTCTGCCTTGGCACGTTATAGATTGCAGCGAAAAACTCCAAGTTCCGATATCCGTTAAGCCGCCAAAAGAAACCTCGCTCCCCAACGCTGAAAAGCGTGCCAAGAGAACGTTTAACCTGCATCTGCTGCTTAACAATGTCAAAACCGTTGATCAACGCGGTACCCTCGTCAGGCGGAAGAAGCGTACACAGCATCTTTACCAACGTGGTTTTTCCTGCGCCGTTGGGACCCAATAGCCCGAAAAGCTCGCCTTTCTTCACGGTGAGGTTTATGCCGTCAACCGCGTTGACAGTGACGGCTTTGCGCCTCAAAAAGCCGCCCCCGTTCGGAAGTGTCGACTTGAACTTTTTCGTCAGGTTGATGGTTTCGATGGCGTTTTCGTTTGGCACTCATTAAACCTCTTACGGGAACATCAATTCCCATGACTGCGCAACTAATCAGGTTGCATCAAGAAATGATTAGTTGTAATTTAGTTAAGTTATCGGTGAAACAATTAAGCGTTTTGACCCCACGGAGAACTATTTTGAATTAGAACTTGTGGATGAATTGTGTGAGTTTTTTGGCGTTTTCGAATTTTTGTGAAAGCGGCACCTGCAAGTATGCTCCGTACCTGTTGTAGTAAGGTGCGCCTTTTCTTGAAAACAGGGTTAAGACCTTGCCGCCGTGGTTGATTTTGAAGCCTGTGCCGCTTGTCTCGTGACCCCTAATCAAAACTTGAGCGTTCAACCTGCCAAGAACCTGCGCTGTGACGTCTTCACCGAAAAGTTTTCCTGCACCCCTCGGCGACAAAGAAACCCCCTGCAATCCTTCGACAGGGTCATTCCACAGCAAATCTTCCAGCAGCGCTTCGTTGTTCCCCTCTTGGGCTTGAGCGATGTCTTGGAGGCTGCTGATTTCTGGAGAGACCCCGCCGTGAACCATCAAGAACCGCCCCTCAACGAACACGCCGTTGTAAAGGCAACTCCACAGTGACTGCGTTTTTTCGTAAACCCGCATCCAGTCTTCCCCGAATTTGGCTTGGAACTGGACGGGTAAATCATGTGGAGAAGCAACTAGGTCCTTGGGTCCCTCATGGTTTCCCCGCATAAGAATAACTTGTTTCGGGAATTCAAGCTTCAGCTTCAGAATCATGGAGTACGTTTCGGCTGGTTTGTCGCCTCTGTCGCCGTAGTCGCCGAGAAAAATCAGGGTTGCATCATTTGTCTTTTCCATTTTTTGCAGGAATTGGCTTTCTTGAAGTATCAAAGAGAGGCTTTCGAGGTCTCCATGAACGTCGCCTATCACCAACGCTTCCCCGAGCGGTTCCAGCGTCACCAGACGGTTAGTGATTTTTAAATTGCCGATTTGCCCGTTTTCGCTTTGCAGTAAAGAAACAGCTTTATCCAGTTGGACGATTAAGCCTTTGCTTTGAATGTTTTGAGCTTCTTTTACTGTGGCAGGTAAATCCAAACGGAACCCACGGGTAGAATTAGGGGATTTGGACTTTTATGTCTGTTGAAGCAAAAATGTTTTTTTCAATTGTCCTCTTGAGGTTGCTGATTTTGTCAACGGCTTCGTGGTACGCGTTTTCTTTGACTGTCTCATGTGTTTCGATGCTTGTTTTCCGCGATTTTAGCTGGTCAAGCTGCTGCTGGTAGACGGCGAGGTTTCGTTTTGTTTCATCCATCACTGGGGAAGACAACAGTTGGTCTCTTGACTTTGCCAATTCCACGCTTTTGGCTTGAATCTGGCAAAGCGAGTTGTTTTTGACTATCTCGTTTATTGACTGCTCAGCTTTCCGCGCCTTTTCATCTTTCAGCTTCAACTTGTCCTCCGCCAGAAAACGTTGAAGTTTCTCCAAAATCTCCCTGAACTCTGGGTAACCGTTCTGCTCCGTTATTAGGGCATCAAAAGGAGTCTCTAAGTACAGGTTTATTCGGGTAAGTTCATCGGGAGTAATTCCGCCACCTCCGCCGCTGGTGGCTAACGCCTGCATCTTTATGAAGGGTTTCTGCAGATGCCGAAGCATATTCTTCAGCTCATTTGTTAAATTGCGTATTTCGGTGTTAACCGTGTTTAGGGCGTCTATGGGTCCTTTGGTTTTCAACTCATCAATTTTCTGTTCCAGGTCAGCGATTTCTTTCTCTATGGGTAAACGTTCATTTTTGATTTGGTCTTTTTCTTGACCTATAGTTCCCTGCTGTTGCTGCACGTTTTGGAGCTCGTTCAGCAGAATGAAGGCTTCTTCAAGGGTTTTGGTTTTGACGTAGTCTTTTGTGAGGAAGTCGTTGAGGAACGTGTGGGTTAGTTTGGCTTTCTCGTACACGGTTAAGAATCTTCTGCGATCCATTATGAAGAAGGGGGAAATTCGTGGGAACCAATTTTTGATGTCTATGTCTGTTACGATGAAGATTTTTTGGATTTCCTGAGTATACCTGTTTAAGGTGTCGTAGGAGATTTCTTCTGGCGCTTCAAGCTTTTTAAGTCGATCCACAAAAAGATGCGCAAGCTTGTTTAAGGCTCGGGCGCGATTGTAAACTTTCATATTCCTTCTTTCGATTTCTCTTGTGCTGTTGTCCAAGAGCATTTTGCTCATGTCGTCGATGCCTTGGATTGCCAGCTTCATGTCGTCCCTTAACTTTTTGGCTTGGGCATGTACAGGCGAGAGGATGGAGTTTGTTTTGTCTTCAAGCCAAGGTTTAACTTCGCTTGGCGAGGTGAACTTGATGATTATTTCAGTCAACACGTTTCACTGCTTATCTAATGTTATTGAGGGCTTATTTATCAATTTTAGCCCTGATTCTACCCGATTTCACCTACGTTTTTTTGAGTAGCTACTCTTAAATAGCTAACGGAGGCATTGAACAACCGAACGAGAAAAGCAAAAATGAACACCAAAACATTGGCGCTAATCATAATATTTGTTGCACTGACTATAGCTCTAAATGTGGCTGGACCAAAATTTCCAGCTCCCTACGCACCTTTTCTATACTACCAAATCTGGGAAATACCAATCGTGGTATCTTTTTTAGTCTTAGGAGTAATAGCTGGCTTAATAATATCAGCCATAAACACGGTCATTCTAACAATTTATTTCACCGGAGGATTTTCTCCTCTGGGACCAGTCTATAACCTTGTTGCAATTCTCTCAATGATGTTAGGCGTCTACATCCCGTATCTTATTGCAACTCGGGGTTGCAAAACAGAAAACTTAGCTGATGTCCTTAAGAAGCATGCGAAAATGATAAGCATATCGGCAACTGCCTTAGGTATCGTTGTCCGTATTGCCATAACATCAGTGGTAAACTACTTTACGCTCCAACAACCGTCCCCTGTCGGCTTTTCATATAAGCCAGCGGCAGCCTTGGCTTTTGTTCCACTCGGGGCATTATTCAATGGTTCAGTAGCGCTCTATACGATACCAGTCGCATTTGCCATAGCAGTACCTGTTCTTTCAAGATTCAAGTTGAAATGAAAAAGGGTTAGAATCCTAAGGATTCTGCAAGAACCTTAGGGTTGATTTGCCCTGCCTTGAAGGTGTTCCCTGTTTTAGCGTTGTTTATGGTTAGAACTGCGGGAGCGAACAAGCCGTGGTCAATCTTGTAGAAGTCGCGACCAGCTTCACGGAAAATCTGCAAGAACGGTTTCCCATAATCCTTAGAAGCCATCGACGGCGCCTGCTCCACAATCTTCTGCAGTGCAGCTTCATCGTCAGAATCCACGGTTAAGTAGACGTTTCCGCCGTAAAGAATCGCGTCGTTTGTACGTGCCATCGCTATCTCGAAGTCTTTGCCAAGCGGCGGGATTGGCGCGTAACCCAACGCGTAACGGATGACTTTGGGGCTTAAGCCGAGGGTTCGAAGTTTATGAATGCCGACTTCCACGATTCTTCCCGCAACCTGAGTTAAACCAGCGATGCTAGCAGTCGGCGCAACCACAACAATCAAGTTTGCAGCTGCAACATTGCTGGCGGTTGTTACTTTTTCAATAAGCGCGTCAGAAGGCAAACTGTTGCTCTCCAAAGTCAACACGGCTTTGTCACTTTGGTCCTTGTACCCGATTTCCTCGTAAACATCCTTGGGCTTCAGCGCCAAGGCGCGGACTGGACCAGAGCCAATCGCTATTTGGTCGCCGTCTTTGATGCGCCAGCCAGCAAACTGTGACCCTAACGCTGCGATGGCTGGGTGATCCGTGCTGACCGTTATCGACAGGAACGTTATGCTGCCGTAAGTTTTGAAGCCAAGTTGGGCTTTTCCCGCGCCGCCCATGCATAGTTCCGTTAGTTTTTTGCCTGCTTGAAAACCTCCTGGAGCGTTTACGCCTGCATCAATAACTGTGGCTCCAGCCGTTGATTTTGATACATTTACGCCGTAAAATTCTGGGTTATCGATAAGGTTTTGGGCTATTTTCCAAGCCATTTGGTTTACGCTTAACGCTGCCATGGTTTCATCTCAAGTAACCTATTGTTGGCTTCCTTTTCGATATTAACTTAACGCTGAATCTAACGCCTCAGCCTGTGAGAAGCAGAAACCAGCTTGCTTTTGAGGAAACCAAGGATTGTGGGGGTAAAAATTGAAAGCGAAGCCAACAAAAAGTTAAGCGGAAAAACTGATGGGTACTCAAAGAGGTTGCCGCCCCATGACCCCGCAATATCCAGCAAGCCGCCTGAAAGCTGAATCAGCGACCAAACAGTCACAGCCAACAAAGCCCCACAGAGTCGAGCAAGGTATTTCTCTCGTCCAACAAGAGTTTTAGAGTGGGCGCTTGAAAAAAAGATTTCACCTGCGACCGCGCCAGCGGCGCCAGGGAAAAAGGCATTAACTAAAATCTTTTCAACGAGGTTTGCGGGAACGTACATGCCTATCCACGGGGTTGCAGCCCAGCTTAACACGGGTAAGATGACGTTGCCTGTTACGATGCGAATGGCGGCGGGAACAGCGTAGATGGCTGCGCCGCAGATTCCCCAAACCCAAAACCTCCCGCTCTTAAGCATACTTTTGAAGGCTTCAAAGTACATAGGCTTTAACAAAACCTGAAACGTTTAAAAAACCTTCCCAAAGCAGCCTGCAGCAACTTGCTGGCTTAACTGGTTGGATTATGGTCTGTATCCGCTGAGTGTGCAGAGCGCCAATGCTGCGGCTGTTAAATCGGCGGTGGTTCCTGGGTTGCATTTGTTTTGGGTGGACCGAAGTTTACGGTCGAAGCGTTTGAGGCTGGCTTTGCCGCGTTCTGTTTCTAACCCTCCGAGCTCCAAAACGGTTGCTGCTTCAGCTGACACTTCCGCAGCTTTGTCTTTCCCCATTTTACGCGCAATAAACGTGTCGGGGCGCATGGAGAGGATTTTGAGGAAGACATGAACGACAGCCGTATTCAAAGGCTTACTTTTCAGCTGCTCCGCCAAGTACGGATAGGCTAAGTCAAATGTTATTGAGTAATTGTTGACCCATTCAGCGCATATGTCGTCATACGCCGCCGCCAAACGGAAAACCTCAAACAGGCTGACATTTTCTTTTAGCAGGCGTTCCTTTGACTGGGGGTCATTTAAGTCGAGGTCTGGCGCCTTGTTCAAGCCGCTTGGGCTGGCAATATCCACTGCCTCGTAAAGATGCACGGAATCCCAAGCCGTAGTTGCCTTGACGGCGCGGTCGATGTTGCTGCGCAAAAGAGGAAAATCCAGCTGGAAGTCTTTGTCGGTCGGCGTCATCCCCGCTGCGACGGCGATGGGCATGAACAGCATTATGGTGCCGAGAATCGTGTTTCCGCCCTTCTGCCAATCGTTAACGTCTTTGGCACAGGATTTTATGAGTTGACCCAGCTCAACCTCGCTGACGGGCAGTTTGCCTTCTGCTACCTGTAACCCGCGGTAAACGGCTTCTTGGAAGCTTGGTCCCGCGGCGACGGCTGAAGCTAAGAAATGCTGGCAAGTTGTTCCCTCAAAACTCGACGCCAAGCTGACGTTGCCTGGTTTTTCCGAGCTGACTTCAAGCAGAATCGCCAACTCTAAACATTTGGAAATATGCTGGGTTTTTTCCTTGTTGCTCATTGTTGCACCGACCGTAAGTATTCAAGTATATTTATTAAAGGATTAAGAGGTGCAATTTATTTTTTCGAAGTACAATAAAGGTTAAGAGTTTCTGAAGCACAAGTAAACTAACTAAGCAAAGTGTGGTTGAATTTGCAGACTAAAACAGAACATCCTTATGTTGCAATCAATCCGAAAATTTGCGGCGGTAGCCCAGCAGTGGCTGGAACGCGTGCCAGAATTGTAGATATAGCGATGGAGTATGAGTACCTTAACCGCACGCCAGACGAAATAATCAGCGCTCACCCACACTTAAAACTGGAACAAATCCATGACGCTTTATCATACTATTATGAGAACAGGGAAGCAATGGACAATAAAATCAAAGAAGACAAACAATTTATCCAAAAAATAAGCGAGAAAAGCATTTGAGAAAAACAATCAAATAACATGATAATATCTCGGGTAAGATGGATTTGAATGAGGGCACGTGAAGGGGACTTAATCAAGACTAAGAGCAGCGTGGTTTTTGATGTTAAAGGGTTAACTCATCCCGACGGCAAGATTATTGCGTTCCCCCGCTTTATCCCCCTGCCGCAAGGTACAAGACAGGGGAAAGATGCGGCTTACGACAAAGTCTACAATCTCGGCGACCGATTCAAGTATCTACAGGAAAATCATCCTGACCTCATCGTTTTTGACGCCGTACTGGGCGAGACGATGTGTGAAGTCCCAGTTGACCAAGTGGCTGAACACTACAAGCCTGAAGAAAAACTCTGGGCGCTGCGGTCAGCTAAAGACCTTACCGTGCTGGAGAACAAGGCTCTGCGGCTTGCTGAAACCCTAAAGGCTGAAGCGGGCATTCCTTGGAGCAGCATAGGCATATCAGGCTCGATAATGGCTGGGTTAACCACGGAGAAATCAGACATTGACCCCCTCGTCTACGGTGTGGAGAACTGCAGAAAAGCCTATGCCGCCCTGAAGAAATTGTTTACAGAGGATTGCGGATTCAAGCCTTACACGAAGGCGGAGCTGCAGGAGCTGTTCGATTTCCGTTCGAAGGATACCCTGATGAGCTTCGAAGACTTCGTTTTAGTCGAAAGCCGCAAGGCGTTCCAAGGCAAATTCATGGGAACCGACTACTTCATCCGTTTCGTGAAGGACTGGAGCGAAATCGGCGAGCAATACGGGGATGTATGCTTCAAGAACAGCGGCTACGCAAAAATAACCGCAAAAATAGCCGACAGCACAGATTCACTTTTCACACCCTGCAACTACAAGCTGCGAGACGTTCAAGTTGTTGATGTACCCAAGTTGGAGCCAATATCGGAGGTTGTTTCGTTCCGCGGCAGGTTCTGTGAGCAAGCGGAAAACGGCGAGGCAGTTGAAGCTCAGGGAAAAGTTGAGCTGGTCACAGACAACAAAACGGGCAGCGAACATTACCGTATAATCCTTGGGAACAAGCCGTCGGACTACATGGTTCTTTCACATGTCTAACGTCTTGGCGACCAAACAGTGATTATTCTAACGCTCTGAGTACTCTGGTTAGGAGAAGTGGTTCGACTCGAAAGCCCTTGCTTACAAGTGTATACACAGTTTCCTTTGCTTCTTTGTTGGTGAGCTTTTTCTCTCTAAGCGATAATATGACTATATAGAAAACCCCTCGGACGTCTAATCCTAGGGTTTGCGCGAAAGCTCTTCCGCTTGACTCATCCATCAGAAGCAATGCCTTTTTTCTTCGAGCTAAAATTATGGCTTGTACTTCCCCTAAATCGATTTCAGGGTTTTGTTCCAAAATTTTTTGGCATTGTTTAATCTCCGCATCAATTAATGTTGTTACTTTTATCCAGCCTTGGTCGAAGCATTCTTTTATAGCTAAGGCATCACTGAAGCCTCCAGCTAGACCATTTTCTACGGCTTCCTTGTATACCTCCGGCGGAACTGTTATTTCAACAAAAAGGTCCTTGAGTAAACTGATTTTTCCTACTTTTGACAGCCATATTAACGGACTAGTGTTTGAGACTACAGGCAACCAGTGTGTCCCAGCTTACGGTTTTAGGTCTTGCTCGAGGTCTTGTTCTGAGTATTGAATAAGTATGCCTTTTTCAGATAAGATTTTGTAAAAACGCCATAGTGATAAGCCAGCTAGTCTAGCAGCTTTCCAACCTGTAACTTGCCCAGCTTTATAGAGCTCTAGTGCGTTGTCTAAATTTTTTTCTTTGACGCCTTGTTCAAGTATTTCACGTATTAGGGTTGACCTGTCTTTTTTTTCTTTGTTAGCTATTTCGCGGAGTTTTTTTGCTGTTTCTTTAGGTATTCTGAGGCTGAGTGTTTCTGACTCCATCGTTTCACCCGTATTACAATAGATATCAACTGTATTATTTAGATATCGCTCGAAAAACCTTGAGCCTAAAATGAAAAAAGAAATTAATGCTGCACTTTGAGTACTTGCTCGTAGTATCGTGGGCAATAAGTCAACGTGACCTGATGGAACTGTTCAGTTGGCGACATAACTTCTTCAAGATTGCCTTCAACCAAGACTTCTTCATCTTTTTGTGCTTGCTGACGGAACTCCTCCATGAAAGAGAAAATCCTCCGCACTTCAAGGGTTTCTTTTGGGCCGCTGATAACTTCCAGAGGCTCAATGCCATAGATTGATGGAATGAACGGCGCCTCGTCGTCGGCTGTTATGCGCGCTTTAAGCTTAACCCAGCCCCGCTTTGTTATGCACGTCCGCGGGTCGTATTCCGATTTGATTTCGCTCCAAGCCTTCACGGGTTCAAACTCGGCTTTAATGGTTCGCCCGCTTGCCTTGTCATCGTATAACCCATAAATCTGCTTGCGTCTCTGATGCCAAACGAAGTCTTGAACCGGGAAGTTTTGGAAACGCCAATCTTTGCCCTCCATGGCTCGGTCAGACTCGAATTCATTATGAAAACCAGACTGCTTATCAGCGTACAATGCTTGGAGTGTTTTTCTCATTTTGGCGTTCTCTTTTTTGCCGTAAACTATCAGGTCAATGTCTGAAAACTTGGGATGATGAAACCCATGCAGCATGGAGCCGAAGACACCGAAGTTCTCAGTTTTTAAGCCTGAATTGTTGAGCGAAATCATGAGGACCCGCTCCATAGCCGCCAGCAACTCATCTGTCGGACCCGCCTCAAGCAGCTGTTGCAGCCTTGCCTCGGGTTTTCTTGCTTCCGCAATGTCGCCGTTTTTCACTCCGACAAGGTTCAACCCGAGCATTTCGTGGAAAACCTGGTATCGGGGGTACTTTTTCGCGACGAGTTTCATTCCTTCGTCGTTGTAGAATTTGTAGTAAAGGTCCCCTTTGCCTGTCCTCGGCGCTCTCGGGTCTTTGGAATCGAAAATTTTTGATGAAGCGTACTCAGCGTCGCAGATGTAGGCACCTGGCGGATGCGAGTAGCCGAAGACGCGGAAGATTAAGCCTTCAGCGGTTTCGATGGCGTCTCGGTCCCGTAACCCTACGCTGTTACTGGCCAAATGTATTCTTCCTCCGACGTTGCTGTCCCCACAACCACCTGATAATAGACCTGGTTAGACGTCGTGGATTCAACCCGTTCAAGCTTGCCAGAAACCCTGATGGTGCTGCCGCATCGGGCGACGTTTCGATATAGCCCAATATTGGAAACGACTTGGACGGGTATCTTGTCCAATTCAAGTTCAGACTGGGCATCCAAAGGCTTGTAACCCGAAATCCCATAGGTTGCGGGGCGGTACATGGTTTCTGTGTCGTCGCTTACGGTGGCTTCAAACCTTACTGGGTCAAGCGGAACATAGCGGTAAGCACCATATTTTTCTTTGATCTGCTCGGGTTTTTTCGTGGCGTTGTACATGAAGATTTTTCCCAGGTACTTGCCTTGGAATTTTCTTGCGGCTTCAATGCGGTTGCCCACGATGTAGCTGAGTTTTCCAGCGTTAACAAGCTGCGCAACGGCTTGCTCCACTAGACGGAAGTTTTCTGTGCCGTAAACGACGAAGTCGATGTCGGATTCGGGCGCATGCATCTGCAGGGCTATGGAGCCATGAACCCCCAAGTCGCAGAGGTCTACGCTTGATTCTTTGGAGATTAAATTAATGAGGTCAAGCGCCATCTGCTGCAGTTTGTCGCGTTTTGGCAGATTCATCAGCCACACCAAACGGTCCTTGGGAACGAAAACCTGCTCTATGCGGTCGAACGGCGCGGTGATTAGTTCTTTGTTACGGAAAGGGCAGAAGTAGAGGTAATCGGGGAAGTTCTTGCGGAATGCCTCGATGAAGGTCTGGTAGTTCTTCGCCGTGTAGAGTTTTTCAGCCCTGAAAAGCTGGTTGTCGCCGAACTTCCAGGTTCGCTCCAGCATTTCAACGTTGAAGAGTTCCCTGTATTTGGCTGGGATATATTTGAGGAAGGCGAGTACGCGGTCATCAGGATGTTCGTAGCCGAAAGTGTTAAGGATGAAGCCGTCTTTAGTCACAAAGGTGTCTCCATCCATTGGAACCCAAATATCTTCAGACATAATTATTCCAGCGAAATACATTAAAAGCAATAACTAAAAAAGCTATTGATTCGACTTAACCATAACAAAAATGGGTAAGCGAAGATTAGTAATAGTATTTTTCTGCCAATTTTCTTGCTTCGTCGTCTTCTGGAGGTAGGCCTGAAGTCTGTTCTGTGGCACCTTCGCTTTCTCCTGTCGTCACTTGCTGCGGCGCGTTTTTTAAATTTTGTTTGCTGGCTTTTTCAAGAGCCTTAGCGACATAGTTGCCTATGTCTAGCCTGCTCATGATTCTTTCAGACAGAGTTTCAGGAGCATAAGCCAGCGGCAGGATTGCAATGAACAGGAAGAAACTTGCGAAAGAAAAAACTGTGCCCTCCACGATGTTATTTGAAATGAACGACTCCAAGGTGAGACCCGTCAAGTTGGAAATCAAGTAGGGAAGAACTCCTATGAAGTAGTATTTTTCGCTGTTCTTTTCCTGTGCTATGTCCCCCCAAATTGTCACCAAGAAAAGCATGGAAAAAGCGCCCCAGGCAATCCCATCTGCACAAACGTAAAACCAAGCTGCAACGAAAGCCGAGTTACCCGTGTTGAAGAGCCCCAGAGCTGCGTACCCTATTCCCAAAAGTGCAAATCCGAACAAAGCGATTTTTTTTCGCCCTTTCTTGTCTGCTAAAAAGCCACAGACAACCGCGGATATTCCTGACAGAACATTTTCTATGATTAAGTAATTGCTGGAGAAGGCTTGCGACAATTTGTTAAAGTAATCCGAGTTGATTTGCATCGCTAACTCGTTTATGAGAACGAACATGAACCATGGGATAAGATACAGCAGGAACGTTTTGTTTCCAATGACCGAACGATAAGAAACGCTGTGTTTGGCCTCTGCTGTTTTTTCAAGAGGATTAAAAACATATATGCTGACCAGCGCCAAAAGACGCCAAACCGTCAGCGCGACGGCGATGAAAAAGCCCTGTGAAGTGCCAATTGCGGTAAGTATAGGAAAGCCCAAGCCAATCATGAGAATTATGACGGCGGCTGACTTGGCTCGGTTTTCAGGTTTTGAGCTTGCAGCGAAGTACCCCATGCAGATGGGCATGCCTAACCCAAAATAAAAGCCAAGGAGACCTGACGCTATCATGGAACTCGAAAGATTGGTTAAATCCAGAAATGCATAAGAAACTGAAAACAATAAACCCGCAAGAATCCAATACCTGAGGAAAACCAAGCGCTGCTTAAACCTGTTCATCAGCAAAGTCACAAAGAAAGCGGTTAGTATCAAGCACAGGATGTTAACTGAAATCACATATAGCAACGAGTTGCCAGCGAAGTCTTCCTGCAGAAAACTGAATGCGCTGAGGTACCAGACAAAAGCATTTGCCACCAAAAAAGTGCCGACTAACACATCCTTTGACTCAGAGCCCAACTTCACAGCGAATCCACTAAGCGGCATCCTTATCGCATGCAGTAACCTACTGTGAAAAAATAGTTAAGTTTTAAGAAACCAAAATTTATGGCTTGAATCCATATTTTAAATCCAAACGCCTGTAATCAACCCAAACGTTCATTGGGCTGAGAAAGAAACGAGGGTTACACGCTACATTTCGTAGGCTAAAGCCTGAAGCAAAATCGCTGCCTCTTTCCCTTTGTCATTCCTCAGCAAAGAATTCTCTTTCAGTTCCCTTCGGCCCAACTCAGCCAACTCAGCTTTCAACTTTTGAACTTCCTCGGAATCTAAAACCAAGTTAGCCATAAGTTGAAGATCCCTTTTCCGTGGCCACTTCCCGCTGATGAGCGGATTTATTTGCTTTTTAAGCCGCGGGTTTTGGCATGCGTAAATAACGGGGTAAGGCGGCAATTCATTTTTGACACGGTGCCTTAGCTCGGGAAAGTTTTTCATGTCCATAAATTCATCTTTCATCGATGACAGGGTGCCAATCACTCTGCCGTAACGCGCTATTGCATCAAGTGCCTTTTCGCCTGCGCCGCCGACTACCCCACCGATTCTGCATTGAAGTTCAGCCACGCTTCCTTTCATCTTAACGACTTCAAAGTACTCTTTGGGTGTCACGTCGTCCTTCTTCCACAGGCAAGTTTCAAGCAGTTCCGCCTTGATGCTTTCAAACATTGATTTCTCTACTAAACCAGAAATAATTTTTCTCTGCTCAACCGGCAAATCCGTGCAGTCATTGTTTAGAAGAGTTATTCCCTGAATCAAGAAAGCATCCCCTGCGAGAAGAGCCACTTCTTTTCCGTATTTGCCAAAAACCGTTTTTCTCCGAACCTTTCGTTTTGACTTGTCAATGACGTCATCGTGAACGTCGCCTGAGGCTGTAATGAGCATCATAGCAGTGGCTAAAGATTTTGTTTTCTCAGGTTCGCCGCCTACCGCTTCACATGAAAGATAAAGCAACGTGGGAAAAATCGGCAAGACATTACGAAGAGTTGAGTCAGCGTAATACTTCATCGCCGCATTCAATGTTTCGTTGCCATAATCAGAATCAAGGATCTTTCGGCAAGCCTGATTCAGCACCCATTTTCCATGGCGGCTAATCATGTCTAAAGCAGAATCGGTAAGCGAATCGGAGTCCATGTTAACACGTTTTTCCTTTGGATATTTGTGAATTTAGGTTTTTGCTAAAAAAACGGAACAAGAAAAAAATGGTTTGATTGGGAGCATTAACCCCATCCGCCCCAGTATATGTTGCCTTTGGCTCTGATGAGTTTCTTATTGTTCATTGCATCACCTCTTCCTGCGTTAATAGATTATTGTCCAGGTTTTTCCAATTGGGATTTTCACAGATAGCCATTGATTCAGCCGAGCACTTGTTCGGTGTCTATTCGAGTGACGAACGTCACGCTTGCACTGTTAACGTTGTTAGCTTATGCCCTACTTTGATATAGCATATCGTAACTCGCAATATATAAGCATTAAGCACACACGTCTAACAAAAATACAGTTCCACCATACACGACAATCAATTTTAAAAAAACTTATAAACAAATGTTCAGATTTCAACACTTCTGACAACTTTTCTTGTGCACCTGAGACTCTTTTTTGAAACCTTCAAAGCACCCATTTAAGACAGCAGCCAATCCGCCAACTTGACTGCCACATGTATCTGCAATCGCCTCCTTCGCGGGGAGTGGTACCTGCCAAAAAAGAAAGCGACATTTTACCTATAGCACAACAGGAAAGTCGCAACTTTCACCAACCGCAAAGTCGCAACTTAAAAATTCACCCAAAAAATCATCGTAAAAAACCTGAAAAAAAGTCCCCGAAAAATCCATAAAGCCGAAAAACTTAAGTGTAGAGAACCTGTAGTTTTGTCTTAGAACCAAAAATATATGGATGTTGAACCAATTGGCTGTTGAAGGTTTTTTCGAAAACAAAAAGACACCTGTAGAAGCTAAAGTCGGCGACTTAACCCCACAATCTAAAGCGGTTAACGTTACGGCCAAAGTTGTATCTAAAACAGAAATCAGAGAAATTCCAATGGGCAGAGACGGCTCCCCGCATAAGGTGAGCGACGCGCTGGTCGGTGACGAAACAGGCGTAGTGTACCTGACACTTTGGGATGACAACATAGAGAAAATAAACGAAGGCGACAGCGTACGCGTGGAAAACGGGTACGTAACTCTTTTCAAAGGCAACATCCGCCTGAACATCGGCAAGTACGGCAAGCTTGAACCAGCAAAAGAACCATTAAGCGTAGAAGTAAACACTGAAAACAACGTTTCAAGCAAGACCTACGAGCAGGAACGCAGACCATTCAGAGGCAGAGAGGGCGGAAGAGGCGGATACGGTGGAGGCGGCGGCGGATACGGCGGCAGAGGCGGAGACAATCGGGATCGTCGCGGTGGCGGCGGTTACAGACCGAGATACTAAGCTTCAGATGTACTGAAAAAACAATCTAACTCTTTTTTGCTTTTTATTCTTTTATTGCACTGGGGACAGCATCGCATTCTTAAGACACAAACCTGAAGCTACGGCTTTTCAAACTGCAGGGCGCTGGCTCGCTTATAGAATTATAGGCTTGGATTTAGGCAAAGTATATAATTGTAATTCCACATCTCACGGTTTACTTCAGGTGCCAAAAGCCAATGCAACTGCCCAAACCGAAGTTTACGTGGAAAACAGTGATTTTTCCACTGTTGGGATTAACTGGCTTTTTCATTTACATTTACCTGTTCAAGGTAGACATCATCGGCATATTCGCCACGGCAAAAAAAGCAGACCCAGTTATTTACTCAATAGCCATACTGTTCGGTTTGCTTCAGGTTTTGTTTTTCACGGTTTCCTGGCGCGTACTAACTAATCATCTTTCCATTAAGATGAGTTTGATTCGAGCTTACCTCTACGTCTGGTACGGCATGTACATTGACACCATTGTTCCGGCGCAATCCATCAGCGGAGAAGTAACCCGAACCTATCTGCTCACAAGAGACAAATGCGGTCCATTCGGAAAAGTCGTGGCGTCACTCTACGCCCACAGGCTGCTTGGAACGGGAATAAACGCTGTTGCATTGATTGCGGGCGTAGTGTTGCTCACTTTCGGAGGCAACGTTAACCCCCTTGTCTTTAACTTGATTATTCTGGTTGCCGCCGCAATAATAACTATACTTTTCCTTATGACTGTCCTGTCTTTCAAGCCGCAATGGACTTCAAGGGTAGTCCGTTGGGCAACAGCGGTTGCTAAGAGATTCAGTCGCGGAAAAATGAACACTGAAAAAATCGAAGCGGACACGGTTGAAATCATGGGGCACTTTCATGAGTCGATGAATGAATTCCGCCAGAAGCCCCGAGCAATAACTTACTCCCTGTGCTATCTGCTCATCTCCTGGTTTTTCAGTCTAAGCATCCCGTTCCTTGTGTTTATTTCGCTGGATCATCCAGTTTCTGTCAGCGTGATCATCGTCACTTCAGCCATATTCTTAGCTGTCAAATCAATCCCTGTGGGGATTCCCTTTGAAGTTGGTCTTCCAGAAGCAGTAATGACTACACTATACATTTCGATGGGTATCCCAGGAGCAATGGCTGCCACAGCCACCATACTCACAAGAATCATCACCCTATGGCTATTCTTCATAATAGGCTTTGGAGCGCAGCAGTGGCTTGAACTTAAGCCCGCGTTGGTGACTTCGGTAAATACGGAAAAAATTAAAATCAACCCTCCCCCTAATAGTTCTCAAGGCAAAAAATGGAAATTAAGATTGAAACAGCTTCAATTCGGTTGCTGGACAAGTTCTGCGAAATCGAGCATCAATGCTTTGACCAAGAAGCCTTCACGAAACAGCAATTAGCCTACCTGCTGACCGACTACAACTCCATAGGGTTAGTAGCTAAAGTCGAGAGCAACATTGCAGGGTTCATCATTTCTCAGGTTGAAATCGAAGACGACACAGCGTACGGACATATAATCACGATAAATGTTGCGCCACCTTACAGGCGAAAGGGAATCGGCACCCAAATGCTGAAGGAAATCGAGAAGCTTCTGAGGGAAAAAGGCATAAACGAATGCCACTTGGAAGTCAGGGAAGACAACTTCGCCGCGTTTAAGCTCTACCAGAACAGCGGCTACCGGAAAATCGCCAGACTTAGAAAAATATTACGGCAAAAAAAACGGGTTATTTCTGAAAAAAACCCTGTAGGAGGCCCACCTAGCCTTAATCAATCGCTTGTCCCTACTGAGATATGGTTAAATATCTTGATGCGGTTTATTGGGGCGGTGAGTGAGTGGGAGAGTCTCGAGGAAGAAAATCAAACGAGCAGACACTTGTCCGAACAATTGTCATTTTGATCCGCAACAGTACTTGGAGATGCGGCAAGCTTGAAAAATCCATCGTGCAGCATCTTCACAAACGCCACGAAAATTTCGGCAAAAATGAAGTCTCAGTGAAAGAGATAATGCTTAGCCTCAACATCACGGGCGAGAAGAAAGACGAATGCTTGGATGCTCTGCGAAGACTTGAAAAAAGAAACATCGTGAAGATAACTCCTCTTTAATAACCACCTTTTATTTTTTGTTCAAAGTCAGCTTTCTCTTTGGTGCAAATGCCTAATTGTTTTACTAAGCGTATGTTATTTGAGGAGCTTGCTTTCGTCTGGCGGCTGCTTGATTAAACCATGCTTCATCAGCAACTCGGTTGATTGCCTAGCGTTTTGGATTATGGCTGTAGCTCGATCAAACAGTTCCTGCCTTGACGGTTTGACTCTTGCGACGCCGTCCTCGATCGATTTGAGGGCGCATGCAACAGCTTCCCGCGGGAAAACTTCCCACTCATCCATCTTCGGCAAAATATCTGTCTCGCTCATTCCCCGCTCTTCAGCGTAGCTTGCGAGTTCCTTTGCGGCTGCGATGCACATGCTGTCCGTTACGCCTCTTGCTCTCACATCAAGCACGCCTCTGAAGATGGCTGGGAACCCTAAGCTGTTGTTGACCTGGTTTGGAAAGTCGCTTCTGCCAGTTGCCACGATTCGGGCTCCTGCTTCCTCCGCGTCCCACGGCCAAATTTCAGGTATCGGGTTCGCGCATGCAAAGATTATTGAGTTTTGAGCCATGGATTTAACCCATTCTTTCTTGATTGTGCCTGGTCCCGGCTTTGAGGCTGCGACTACTGCGTCGACGCCTTTGAAGGCTTCCTCTATGCCGCCGACTCTGCCTTCCGCGTTGGTTTTCTGTGTCACGTCATATTTCCACGGGTCTTCCTCTTTTGTGATGTCTTTTCGGGTCCGGTCAACGACGCCTTTGCTGTCAGCAAGTATTATGTTGCCCGGTTTAACTCCCCACTGCATAAGCACATAAGCCGTACGGATGTTGGCTGCTCCTGAACCTACCAGCGTGATAAGGCTCTCCTGCGGTTTTTTGCCTACAATCTTGAAGGCATTCATTAATCCCGCCAAAATCACCGTGGCGGTTCCCTGCTGGTCGTCATGCCACACAGGAATACTGAGCTGTTCGCGGGCGCTTTCAAGAACATGGAAGCACTTGGGTTTTTCAATATCCTCAAGGTTGATGCCGCCAAAAGACGGCTCTAAAGCCTTGCAAATCTTAACTATTTCGTCGGGTTCCTTAGTTCTTAGGCAAATTGGAAACGCATCAACTCCGCCCAGATACTTGAATAAAAGCGCTTTTCCCTCCATCACAGGCAACGCAGCTTCAGGACCAATATCGCCCAACCCTAAAACACGGGTTCCATCTGAAACCACCGCCACCGAATTCCATCGGTTAGTTAATTCGAAGGATTTGTCGGGGTCAGCTTGGATTTCTCTGCATGGAGCAGCAACGCCTGGAGTGTACCAGATGGCGAAGTCGTCAACGCTTCGGATGGCGCATTTTGGGATAACCTGTATTTTCCCTTCATAGAACCTGTGCATCGGCGAAGAAAGCTGCACGGGTTTCTTGGCTTTCGCAAGTAACTCGTCCACGGTTGGTTTACGTTGATCTGACGAACCCAAAACACATTTCTCCTGTTCAACCGCTAAATACGATTGGATAGTTTTAAGCGTTTCCGCGGATGAATTAAGGTGTTCTATCTAGAAAATGCCTTACACTCTTGCGTCGTAATATAACGCGAGAGTGGAGAGGGCTTGGACAGAGACTTAGATCAGTTAAAAGCGTGGATCATAAAGAAGAGGTTGCAAGGTTGGTCAGTTACCAAAATCTGCAGCTCTGCTGGAATAAGCAGGGACATGTTTTATCGCTGGTGGAACCGCTATCAAGCAGAAGGCAAAGATGGCCTCAAAGAAAAGGCCAGAGGCAGACCAACGGACTTGGACGTTGAAGACTCACTCAAAAAGAAAGTCGTCAAACTCAGAGAAAGGTATGAGTGGGGACCCAAAAAGATTGCTGGAAGCCTCAGACTCAAGGGCTATGACGTAGACAATAACCAAGCCTACCAGATCATCTGCCAATCAGGCTTAAACCACCCCATAACGGAGCCTAGAAAGACCTGGGGAACCAAACGTTTCCAAAGGGAACATTGCAACAGCCTCTGGCAAGCGGATTTTAAATTGTGCAATGACGACTGGTGGATGGTAAGCTATCTTGATGACCGCTCCAGATTCATCACTGGCTCAGTTAAGATTTGGAGTCCAACGGGTGAGAATGCTATGTTGCTGCTTGACAGGGCGGTTAAGCGGTATGGTGTTCCAAGGCAGATTCTCACGGATCAGGGAACCCAGTTTAAGCCTGCAAGAGGAGAAACATCCGCTTTTGACATCCACTGCATTGAGTTGGGCATTGAGCATATACCGCCAGCGTTCGCAGGCCCACCACCTGCGGCAAGATTGAGGCTTTCCATAAAGCCTACGAACTGGAGTCTCACCTCTTCAAAGAGCACTGGAGCTTCATACGCTACTACAACTACGTCAGACCGCACGAGGGAATAGGCTATTTAACTCCAGCCGAAATATACCTAAAAGAGAAAGTGTAAGGCTATTTCTAGATAGAACAGCGGATGAATTAAGGGTTTGCAGCTTCGATTAAAAAAGGGATACCTCTCTGACTGTAGGGCATTTTCTTTTTTCGTACCCAGCCTCCCTACGGTTTTCTAGATGAACCAAATAAGGACATCTAGATGAGCCAAATAGAGACAAAAAACGACATCCCTCGCGTCTGTTTGTGTTTGCGTGCAACCTCTACCTCCCGGTCAACTCAGATGCTTCTAATATGCACCAAATATGAAACAACATACTTCAACATACATTTGGCACCCACGGTTTTCTATGTGGAAATGGTTCTGTTCAACATACTTAGGGGTGTTTTTTGATGGGAAATTGTTGAGTTTGCCAGCACATCGGGGAAACAGCGGGCAGGTTTGGTAATATTCCGAAATTTGGTTTCAGCCGATTGTACAATGGGGCTAATTTGTTAGTAACCTTAATCTACCTTCGGCAATAACACCTAAAAAAGGTAAAGATAGGTTGAGCAGCGACGGCTTTGTAACTTACGGACCCTGGGAGCAAAACTGAAGCAGAATATTGAGGCTAAGCTTAGAGAGTTTTTCGTCAAAAAATCGGCATTTACGAGACAGAGTCATCCTCGGTAGCATTTGGAAAACTGCTAATTAGTCAGATTAGCGATGAGTTATTAGAGTTAATTTTGGGTATCTCCTTATTATATCTGTAAAATAGTTTTGAGCAGCAACAAAATCCTCAATACTATGTGTATCTGACCCAAATGAGAAAACGTTATTTGTACCTACAATTAACTTGTCTAAGATATCTAATGGAAGTCTGTGCTTTGAGTTAATTTCCAAAATTCTTCCGCAATCTATGAATTTGTCAATATTAGCATAATCTATCTGAGGGTGTGCTATGATATCGCATCCTGATTGTAGAAGCCACTCTACTTTGCCCTCGCCGTGGCATGCACCCAGCACTATATCAGCTGACTGCATCACCTCATCGTTCACATTTAGGTCGCCAGCTTCATTCAAGACCTTTGCTTCTACACCAACCAGTACTTTTATTCCAGCATGATCAAGGTTGCTTATTTCTTCTTTGAATGCAAACCAGTCATACGTAGAATTCTTCGAAATGTGCTCAGTAAACGCAATCGTTTTTACATTAAGCAACTTTGCCGTCTTTATAATGTTCTCAGGAGCCTCCTTGCCATCCGTAACTTTGGTGTGGATATGATAATCGTCCATTTGGTCACCTTTCAGTTCTTATCCATATCATGTCCTCTCTTCTTAGCTCTTTAAAATAGCCATATAACACACTTGATACCAATAGTATCCAATAACCGAAAAGTCCAAGTTGCAGAAAATTAGCCAACTTGGGATGCTTCTTTGATATCCTCAATGAAAACCAAGTGCCTGGTACAGAGAAAAATATCCAGAAAACAAATACAAAACCAACAAGGCTTGAGTAGGAAGCATAACCAAAACTAGTTAATAATCCTTTGATGCCGTCAGAATAAAATAAATTAGAAAACAAAGCAACTAAAAGGGGCAAGCCGGGAGACATAAGACCGCCAAGCCATGATTTGCCCTTGTTTACAGCTGTGCCTCCAATTAAAGTGCCCAAGAAGGCAAATGGTACAAATCTGCCTAATGTTGAAATTAATGTCATATTAACGTTTAATAAAATTCCAAGAATCAAGCCCAACGATGTGAAAATGAAAGCAAGGGGCGCAGCTACGATGGCTAGCCAAAAGGGGTATCCAATAGTAGCAGCCTTTCCAAATCTTCGTTTACCTATTTTATTTTTATGCTTTAATGTGACGCCAAGATTTCCTCTTGCCCACCTAACCCTCTGGTTCCATAAGCTTACTAAGGTTGTTGGTTCATCAGCTATGACAACTATGGAAGGGTCAAAATGAATGTCTACTTTTGTTTCAGTTGCAATTCTCCAAGTGATATCAGTGTCTTCAGCCAGGGTATCATGTTGATAACCTCCAACCTGATCTACAACTTCCTTTCGGAAGATAGCACAGCCGCCAGGTATAATGTAATGAACACCTATAGTATCAAATCCCCGTCTCGTAATTTTTTGAGCAGTTGCGGATTCGAAGTCAACGAACTTATTCAATATCGCCTTTTTCTCGGAAACTTCGACATATCCAGCAACAGCTCCCACTTTTTCGTTACTAAAATGTCCGGCGGCAATGCTGAAAACATTTTCAGTAAGCTGAACATCAGCATCTATAAAAAACAGTATTTCTCCAGACGAATATTTTCTTCCATCGTTCACAACGTAAGCTTTTCCCTTCCCGCCTACTTTTCGATTAACTAGTATAACATTTTTAAAATTAGAATTCGCCATTTGAATGTTACCAGTATCTGAATCTATAATTTTTGATGCGTATTTTTGTACTATTTCCTGAGTCCTATCTTTTGAAGCATCGTTTACTACTATAATTTCTTTTTTATCTGACGGGTAATCTGTTTTTAGAAACTGTTCTATTGTTCTTTCTATTACGTTTTCTTCGTTGTAGGCAGGCACTATTAATGAAAACGTTGGTTCATACGACTTATCAGCCTTGAAATTTCTGTACCTTAGCTTATTCAAAGGTGCTAAACACATTAAAAATAACAAAAGGATGATTACTATGTAACCCAAAAATAACAATGAATTTATGATTATGTCAAACAAGGGGGATAACCGCGTCAGATTTTAGAAATATTTCCTCGTTATACCTAGTCATTATGAAATCGGGAGTGTATTTGAGCTCATCGTTACTGATTTCTTTGCCAGTGAAAATTTTAATTATTAAATCAATGTATTCCAGACCAGAAGCAATTACCAATGACAAGGAACCGGCAACTCTCGGGTTAACTTCAACAAGTTTGAAAGAACCCTCAGAACCCATTAGTTGCACATTCCATGGTCCGACTAAATTCAGCCTCTGCGCAATTGTATTTGCTAATTTGCTAATTTCGGGGTTTTTAACGGTCTTTGCTATTTTTGACTCGCCTAAAGCTCTAATTCTCCTGTTTACAACTGAAACCAGAGGTTGAGCCTTCAAATCCGATAGACCATAAACGGAGTACTCATCCCCTTTCAGGTATTCCATAACAATGGATTCTTGATATTCTTTTCCGTTTTTCTGTAATGCTACCTCCAAAGCAGCCTTGTTATCGCAAATATAGAATCCGCGGGAGCCTCTTGAGTTAACCGGTTTAACCACGCATGGAAATGTTGTATTCAGAATAGAGTATACTTCTGGGCAGTAAGGTTCCCCCTTAAAAAATTTGTAGGTATTCAGTTTGTTATTTGCAATTTCAATAGATTTCTCGTTGGAAACAGCTACTCGTATGTTTTCCCGCTCGAACAACGCGATATTTTTCGAAAAATGTATCAATTCTTCGCTGACGGTTGGAATAACCAAAGAAATTTTTTCTTGACGGCACACTTCTAGAGCTTTAGGTATGAACTCTTTGTCGTTTGCAGGAGGAACTATGTGTGCGCGTTTTGCAAGATATAAGCCAGAAGCAAGGTTATCAACATCAACGGCTACTACAAAATGTGTTTTCTTCAAAGCTTTTATTGTGCATACGCCTGCTGGTCCCCCCGCTCCGGTAACCAAGATCCTCATTTTGCTACCATCCCCATTGCGCGCTCATCTTGATTACTTCAAAGCCTTCTGCGTAATGAAATTCTTCTGATTGTGATGATCTAAATTGCGCAAGAGCTGTAACGGACTCAATATTAAGGTAGTTTTTGGAAATTTGCGACTGATGAAACTTAAGCATCGTGATTTTCTTATCTATGACATCGCCTATATCCACAAAGAATGTGGGTGAAAAGGAGGAATTCGTGCCTCCCTGCGTTTCGTAGGCTAGTATGCCCGTTGCTTTCTTGGCGCCTCTCACGGTCTCTTCGAAGACAGTTACATGATCTTGATGATACGCCTTGTTGGAATGTGTATAGACGATTTGTATTTGAAATTCTTCGCAGATATCAGTTATTGCGTTCATTACTTTTTGTCGCTCTCGCCACAACTCCGTATCTGGAAGATGCAAAAATTGTATGTTGGAAAGCGGTACGCCTGCAAATGTAAGAGCTTGAGTACATTCCTGAACTCTGTCCAGTTTACAATTTTCGCCTTTTCCTTCTTCTCCATCCGTAAAAACTAAGACGCATACTTTATTGCCGTTTTGGACATGTTTGATTAATGTGCCGCCGCATCCAAGTTCAATATCATCAGGGTGCGCGCCGAGGAAAAGAATGTTCATCCTACTGATTTCTTTAGCTTTTTCTGCAAGGAGTGTTTTTAATGTTTCCAGCAACTCGACTGCATTGAAAGGCTTTAATACATATCCGTCGGCTTTTTCGTTAACTGCTTTCACAGCGTTCTCAATTGAAGGGTGACCTGTGATGATTATTTCGACAATGCTAGGCTGAATCTTTTTCAGTATGCTGAGCAGTTGAATTCCTTTGATATCCGGCAGGTCGATATCTATAAGGGCGGCGTCAAAAGGCAATTTCTCGCAGGTTTTAACGGCGTCTTGGCCATTTTCCACAGTTTCAACTGAATATCCTTCATCTTTCAGAATTGAAGAGAGCAAAGTTCTTACTTCTGCATCATCATCAATAATAAGCACGTTATTTGGCAATTAAAACCCTCTTTCCAGTCTTTTGGTTACAGCAAAATAATGACAAGACAAAATAATAATTCTTTAGCGAAATAGAAAGATCAACTGGGCATAAACCGCGCTCTCGCTCGCTTTTAGGAATTATTTCTTTACTCAATTTTGTAACCTTCTTTTCCATTTTTGTTTATTTTGGGGATAGTTATAGTGAATTTAGCGCCTTTTTCAGGTTCTCCAGTTTCTTGAATGCCCCAGCCATAAATTTCGATCATCTTCTTTATTAAAAACAAACCGAAGCCTGTGCTGCCTCCGGTGCTATATCCCTCTGTGAAAAGCCTCGGTTTATTCTCCGCAGAAATGCCGACACCATCGTCTGTGTAAATAAGCCGCAACTCACCCGACTCAGCTTTCTCAAAATACACCCGTATTGTCGTGGTCTTCCCGCCGTATTTTCTCGTGTCTTCAATCAAATTGAAGAACATCTGCCTCAGAAAAGAATCTGAAAGAACCATCAATCCGTGGCATTCATTTATTACTCTTGGAATAGGCCCAGAAA
The DNA here is from genome assembly GCA_963722095.1 of Candidatus Bathyarchaeota archaeon. Taxonomy (GTDB): domain Archaea; phylum Thermoproteota; class Bathyarchaeia; order Bathyarchaeales; family Bathycorpusculaceae; genus Bathycorpusculum. Next base: position 315,950 of record CAVRJR010000002.1, read on the forward strand.
AGAGGGCTACCGCATCGTTTAGTGTCTCTTCAACATCAATGTAAGTTAGTTCTTCCACACCTATCTGCTCGTAAATTTTGGCGAAGTCAAAAATGTTCGAAATTTCCTTAACAGCCTGCTCCATTTTCCCAAGTCCCTCAAGAATATCTGCTTGATCTGCATGTTTCTTCTTAATCAAATACGAATATCCAGTCACCATAGAAAGCTTGTTGTGAACATCATGCCTAGTCATTTCGCCCACAACCCCCAGTTTTTCATTAACCAACACCAATTGATCCATCATCCGGTTCAATTTTTCTTCAGCTTTTTTGCGTTCAGTGGTGTCTCTGGCTACGCTGAGAATTAGTTTTTTTCCTTCCGAATCAAATGTGTGGGCATGGATTTCTGTCGGCAGCAAGGTTTTGTCTTTGCGTATGTACACAGAGTCGAAAACTGCGCTGCCTGTCTCAAGCAACAGCTTGACCATAGACTCAAATAGAGCAGCAGAGTTAGGCGCATTTATGTCGCGAATATTCATTTTTGCCATTTCGTCCATGGTGTAGCCGCCCAACTTGTAAGCTGCCTCGTTGAAGTTGACAATGTCTCCTTCTGTATCATGAACAAAAATCAAGTCTGTATCTAAATCAAAAATATTTGCAGTTATTTTCAGTTCTTCTTCAATTTTTTTGAGTTCACTAATGTCCGTACTGTAGCCATTCCAGATAACGCTGCCATCGTCGAGTCTCTCTGGTGCAGCCTGTCCCCCTATCCAACGGATTTGCTGACCGGGAAGTTGCACGCGAAACATGCATTGCCAAAGCGTCATGTGCATAGCAGAATGGTCAATTGAACGAGTTACGCTATCCAAATCTTCAGAGACTACTACTCTGACAATCGGGGAAAAATCCTCGCGCACATCTTCGGGTGAACAACCAAAAATGTCCCTTATGGCAGCCGAGGCATAAGGCACGCAATATGTGCCGTCAGGTCGCCTCATCAATTGGTATAGCACTCCGGGTATTTGAGAAGCCAGCTTCGCCAACCGAATATCACGCTCTTGCAACTCTCTTTTTGTCTTATTGTGTTCCACTACTTGTCTTATGGTATGTGATAGTTCGCCGTAGATTATTTCGGGGGCGCCTTGTTTGTTTATGTAGCCGTCAGCACCAAGGTTTAGCGCTTTTATGGCTACTTCTTCTCTGCCTTTCCCAGTAAATAATATGAAGGGAATTTCGTCTTTTTGTTCACGCAACTCCTTTAGGAATTGCAGTCCATCTTTCTGGGGCATTTCATAATCAGAAACAACAACATCATAATGCCCCATTGCCAGTTTTTTGAAGGCGTCTTCAACACAACAGGCGTGGTCAACATCAAAGCTACCTATATCCATTAAAATCTGTTTCGAGAAATCTGTATTAAAAGAGTCATCATCAACGTGCAAAACTCGTATGCGATCATCTTTAGGAACCGTTTTCAAATCGCTCTCTAGAAGTTGGTTCAAATTGCCACGCTGGCTACAATCAATGGATAGCTTCCAGTGACTAATTTAGTTTGTGGACTCACAATTAAGCTCAAACTACCTGATTATGAGTTCATCGGCTAATTCAATTTGAAGCCCAGCTAAAGATTTCCAAAATTTTACGTTCTAACGCTTGAATAACCAAGGTTAACTGCTAGTAACCTTTTAATCTACTCGCTACAATAGCTAAAAAAAGGTAAAGAAAATTGAACAACGAAGCAAAATGTTCAAAACCAGAATGCGACAAATTCACAGCCATCAACGAGTTGGCGCGTCGCAGAGGATTTTTCTGGCCTTCCTTTGAAATTTACGGCGGCAGCGGCGGCTTTGTAACTTACGGTCCCCTGGGAGCAAGGCTCAAACAGAATATCGAGGCAAAACTCAGGGAGCTTTTCGTCAAAAAAATCGGCATTTACGAAATGGAATCATCCGTAATTGCTCCCGCCAAAGTCTTTGAAGCATCGGGACATGTGGACCACTTCAAAGAACCGATGGTTGAATGCCAAAACTGTCATACCCGCTTCCGAGCTGACCATTTGCTTGAAGAAAAAGGCATAAGCTCAGCTGAAGCAGAAAAAATGACGTTAGATGAAATTAAAGAAGAGATTGAGCGTCACGGCGTGGTTTGTCCTGACTGCGGCGGCAAATTCGGCGAACCCCAACGTTACTTGACCATGTTTGAAACCACCATCGGTCCCTATTCAGGTTCGGTTGGTTACGGGAGACCTGAAGCTGCACAGAACATCTTCGTCGAATTCAACCGTCTCTACAACGTTGCCCGGGAAAAGCTTCCTTTCGGCGCCGTCCAGATTGGACACGCTTTGCGCAACGAGATTTCACCCAGACAAGGCTTGATTAGGCTAAGGGAATTCACGATTTCCGACTTGGAGTTCTTCTTCGACCCCGAAGAGCCAGCGTGCTACCTGCTTCCAGAAGTAGAAAACGAAGTGCTGCCCATCCTGCTTTGCGAAACCAGACTCAAAGAATGCGAAGATACAACGAACCTAACCGTTAGGGAGGCGCTTGACCGCAAAATAATTCGCTCCGAATGGCAAGCATTCTTCATGGCGATGGCGAAGAAGCTCTTGGTGGAGCTCGGTGTTCCAGCGGAGAAGCAGCGGTTCATCGAAAAACTGACGTGGGAAAAAGCGCATTATTCAAGCCAAAGCTTCGACCAAGAAGTTTTGGTTGACCGTTGGGGCTGGGTAGAAGTCTCAGGGCACGCTTACCGAACAGACTACGATTTAAAATGCCACATGCAAGCAAGCGGCGTCGACATGACCGTTTACAAAGAATATGCCCAACCCGTTGAAAAGGAAATGCTCGTGGTCAAACCCATAATGGCGAAGCTTGGCCCAGTGTACAAGGGAGAAGCCGCAAAAGTCGCCGGGCTTCTGGCTAAAGTTCCCGCTCAGGAAGTTGCTGACGCCATGAAGCAGCAGGGCTTCTTCGCGGTTGAAAACTACGAAATCAAACCTGACCAAGTCGACATCAGCGTCCAAAAAACCATTGTCCGCGGCACACGGTTCATCCCGCACGTGGTCGAACCCAGCTTCGGCTCTGACAGGCTCTTCTACGTTGCTTTGGAGTACGCTTACGGCTTAAAAGAGGACCGGGTTGTCATGAGTTTTCCGAGGACAATTGCGCCAATTCAGGTTGGCGTTTACCCGTTGATGAGCAAGGACGGCTTAGACACGAAAGCGGTTCAGGTGCAGAGGTTGCTGGCGAACGAAGGCTTCATGACGGAGTTGGATGAGGCAGGTTCCATCGGCAGGCGTTATGCGAGGGCTGACGAGGCAGGTGTACAGTTGGGAGTAACCATTGACTACGACACCTTAAAAGATGAAACGGTAACCATCAGGGACAGGGACAGCTGGCTGCAGGTGCGGACACCGATTAAAGACTTACCCGCTCTTCTCCACTGCTACTTCCAAGGGAAAATAAACTTCAACGATTTAGGCAAGGCAATCGAAAGTTAATCAGCTACCTTTTTTAATGAACGCAAGATACTAACATCGTAAATTCGGGATGATTATTGGCGGGGCGAAACAGTGGTACTTCCTTCAGAAACAGAAGAACGCGTAAAGAGACGGGCGTTGAATGCTTGCCAAGATAACTTACGAAAGGTTGTCGATGTCTCAAGAAAAATCCCTCAGCTTGTTGAATGCTTTGCAAGCGGCGACAAGGAAAACGTGCGTAGACTCTTCACCGAAATCAGAACGGGCGAAGAAGAAGTTGTTAAAGCCAGACGCATGGTGTCTCAGGAACTATCTGAGATAGGCGCCATCTTGATTGCCCGCGAAGACTTTTTAAGGTTCACAAATTTGTCCAGCGAAATCTCCGATTTCAGCGAAGGCATCGCGTATTACCTCGTTGAAATCATGGAGCATAACTGGAACATTTCCTCCGACGTGAAAAAGGACCTGCTTAAGCTCTCGTTAGCGGTCCTTGATAGCGTGCTTAAGCTTAGGGAAACAATGATGGTTCTAAATTATGGTTCACAGAAAACCCTTGAAAAAGCCAAAGACGTCGAAATAGCCGAACGCATAGTTGACGACCAGTACAGGGCGTTAACCATAAAGGTGCTCAACGGCAAACTTGACGTCCCCGTGCTGCTGCTTCTAAGAGATGTCCTTCAACTGCTAGAAAACTCCGCTGACAAAGCTGAAGATGCAGCTGACGCGGCAAGAATGATTTCATTCATCATGTAGAAGAGACGAATGCGATGCCTAAGATAAGAGTTGAACTCATCGAAAACTTCTTAGTCGTATGGGATTCAAAAGAAGGCGCCCAACTCTACAAAGCAGGATACTACGGCAAACCACTCGGCATCCCTAAGCCGAAAATCCCCGAGTTTGACGCGCCGCTGATTCTTGATTTGATGGAAGGCCTGTACCTGCTGGAAAACAAGAAAATCGCCATTTATGAGGGATCGGACGAGGTCAGCGTTAGCCTAAAGAAGCTTAAGCAAAAAGTCAAGCAGCTGTACGATGAGTTCGAGGAGAAGTACGCTGTTTACCGTGACCTTCGAAGCAGCGGCTTAATTGTTACGCCAGGCATCAAATTCGGCTGTGACTTCGCCGTCTACAAGTACGGTCCAGGCGTTGAGCACGCTCCCTACATGGTTTCCGTGAAGAAGGCAGGCTCAGACATGTCAGCCACAGAAATCGTCAAGGCAGGACGATTAGCCACAACCGTGCGGAAACGCTTCATCATCGCGGTTCCCGATTTGGCAGCGGAAAAAGTGCAGTACCTGATTTTCAAGTGGTTCAAAGCCTGAACTCCTTTGAATTTACTTCCAAATCCTCTTGACCCAATCCACTCTGTCAAAATCTTTGTCGTTTGAGTAAATTTCACTAATTTCCTGTTCCTTCATTACTTGTAGGATCATAGAATCAACGAAGCCAATTTGCCTTCTCTCAATGTTTTCCAAGGATGAAATGAAATCGTCCCAAGACACAGCAATTTTCGCCATTGAAACGTATGAGTTGACAGCCACGAGGAATCCTCTTATGTCTTTTCGTCTGTGATTGTATTCTAACCACTTGACAACTTCCTGAATAACTGGCAGGCTCGTGACTGCCGGCTCTCCGCGTTCAATTCTATTAAGAATCTCTCCAGAAATTTCGAAATCGTCTTTAGGGGATTGAATAAACTGATAAATGAAGACGTTTGCGTCCACGAACCGCATTTACTTGGCCCTCGATAGCTTTTCCTCAATGCCTGCCGCTGAAGCCTCTAACAGTTGCTGTCTTATAGACCCCTTGTTTTTCGGAACTTTGCCTAGACTCCTGAGCATTTCGGTCGGGTTAGGAACAGTATTGGGGGGCAAAATGACCAGTCTGTTATTTATTATTTCCAATTTCAAGCAGTCGCCTTCCTTTATCGCAAGTTTTTGCCTGACGCTCGCTGGAATCGTAATTTTGCCTTTTTGGAGCACCTTAACTTGTTCACCCATAAAGGTTACCAATAATAATTCATTTGGAATACCTTATAAGGTTACCTATCAATGCGCACCTTAGAAAAGAAGGTCAAGCTAACGGGGACTAGTTGGCTATTATCGTTTGGTTCTGGAATTCTCCTCGTATTGTCTGGTGCGGGTAAATTTTTGAACCTGTAAGGATGCATCCTTCTTCCAGCCGCACGTCGTCGGCGATAACTGAGACGGCTCCCACTTTGGTTGGGCATTTCTGGCTTGAATTGACAACCACATGTCTTCCGATGATGCTGTCATGTACCTCGGCGTGTTCGCCGATTATCACCCGATCCATCACGGAGGAGTTGACTACCAACGCGTTCTTGCCTATCCGCGTAAAGTTGTCGATGCTTGAATCCACGATTCTTGCGCCGTCATCTATCTCGCAGTGCCGCCCGATTAAAACTGCTCCTTCGAGGGTGATTTTCTTCTGCTTTATCTTCTGGATGATTTCTTGCCTACGTTTCTCCGAGTCGCCGCTTTCGCCTTGCACCCAAATTAAGCTGCCATCATCAAGCCTTCCGCCGAAGTCGCTCAAAGCTGGGAAACCGCCGTACAGCAGCTTTTTCATGGCTTCCAAGTAGCTTTTAGGGGTACCAACGTCAAACCAGTTGCCCCGCAACGTGTAACCGAACACGGGACGACCAGTCTGGATAACGTACGGGATAAAGTCGTAGCCGAAATCTAGGCGATTTTTCTCTTTTATGATTTGCTGGACGCCTTTTTCGCGGAAGATTTTTTTCACTTCAGGGGAGAGTACGTATAAGCCCGTGTTTGCGAGGTTGCTGGGTGCGTCTTTAGGTGAAGGTTTCTCGACGAAGCGTTGTATGCGTCCGTTCTTGTCGATGTCTGCTATGCCTAAGCCTTCAACGTTGTCGACTTCACGCAGCACAATGGTTAAGGCTGAACATTTTTCCTTGTGGAAGTCTATGATGCTTTTCACTTTGATGTCGAAGATGTTGTCGCCCTGCACAGCGAAAACAGGGTTGTTGAGTTCATAGTAATCCATGTTTATCCTTGCTGAATCAGCACTTCCCAAATCGTCCACGTTAGGCTGGTATTTTATGTGGATTCGTGGCTTGATGTTGTAGCGTGCGCTGAACCCGTACCCCGACTCAAAGTAGTCGTACAGGTCTCGGTAGTTAGTGTAGCCTTTCACTCCGAAAATGAAGTTACGTATCCCCTGGTTTGCCAGCGACAGAAGTGAAAACTCAACCAGCGGCCTGTTAAGCAGGCGAAGGCAGGCTTTGCTTGTTTCAGCTGTCAACGGCAGAAGCCTTGTGGCTTTTCCGCCTACGGGAATGATTACGCGGATTTTTTCAGGAGCGTAGTTGTCTCCTACTAGGGGTGCATAATTGTCACTCAAGCAGTTCACCGCAAACCAATGTATGCTAAGATAGGGTGATGTATATCCTTTTAATGTTTTCCAAACCCAATTTGCGCCCAAAAGTCAAGCAAAAAAATCAACGGTTCTTTTAGTAATTTGTTGGCACCGCAAAGACACTACCGCGAGTTAAGCAAAAAATCTTAGGATGCAACCTGAAGACCAAAAAGTTGCAAATTAACCTGCTTCCACGAGCCGCAATTTAAAAATTCGCAGAAAAAACACCCATTTCTTTCCACATATATACGTGCATGTTAAAAACAATTAAAAGCGCCTTCCACTGCATGAAACACAACGAAGGATGTTAACATGTCTGAAAATTTCGCTAAGAAATGGGAACAGAAAAAAGAAGGAGACTCATTCAGCACAACCATAAAAAACACGATCACCCCGCCCCCGCCGCTGAAACCTGCATTAGACCTCGCCGTTAGAAAACTAGACATGCAGATAGCCAAGCTTGACCAAGCAAACGAACGCTTCACACAAAAAGACAGATCACTATTCGCCAAACTAGTCGACGCCTACACACACCACGACCAACCCCACGCCAACATCTACGCGACGGAACTAGCTGAAATACGCAAAATGGGAAAAATCATAATGAACGCAAGGCTTGCGCTCGACCAGATTTCGCTACGCATAAAGACTGTCTCAGAATTAGGCGATGTCGTCGCAACGCTTGGGCCATGCATCGGCGTACTGCGCAGTGTCAGCACAGGACTTGGCGGTGTCTTACCTGAAGCAGAAGGCGAACTCGGCAGCATCGGCGACATGCTAAGCGGCTTAATGTTTGAAGCTGGAACAAGCAGCGGAATGTCACTTAACTTCGACTCAGTGAACGAGGACGCAGCGAAAATCCTATCCGAAGCAGCCACAGTTGCAGAGCAAAGAGTCAGCCAGAACTTCCCAGACCTGCCCCCAGGAATGTCTACAGGCCAAACAGCCAACAAAACCCAAACTTAAAGAACGCAGAAAAGCGCTTCTTCCCCCCCCCCCAATCTTATCTTTTTTTCTTTTTCTTGATTTAAGCCAAACAGGCATTTTTGCAGCAAGAGTTATATCGACAGCAAATAGGTAAGATTTTATGAAGAATCCTAAACCCGCTAGTCGAACGCTTCTTTGCCCAGACTGTTATGAAAAAATGAAGCCAGTACGCAACAGCCAAAAAATAATAATCTATTACGAATGCAAGAAATGCGGCAACCGCGTTTTATACAGCACCGCGGGACATTAGACCAGACAGGCGCAAAACCCGCTCCAAATGGGTTGGCATTGAGCAGGAACGAGCTTTGCTATACTTAGCTGGTGGGTCAAAGCGTTCTAATCATTAGACTTAAATGAACAGCAAACCTCAGTAAGAAAACGCTGAGGAAACAATGAAAAGAAGGCAGGCGACTTATTTGGTGGCTGCCATCATCTTGATTGCTGCCGTGGCGGGAAGCTCCATATTTTGGTTATTCGTAATGCCGGATGTGGATTTTTGGATTGTGCCAAACTACGAATATCAAAAGGTTGCCGATAACTGGGTAACCACCAACTACGCAAACAACGCTTCTGCAAGCGGCTGTTTTATTCCGATCGGCTGCAAAAACAGCGGCTTTATGCCCGCAACCTTCGTAATCACCGCTATTTTCTGCGGCGCTTCTTTCTCAACGGACACTCCAATGCCCTATCAACAGGTCAGTGATACAGCAGCTAAATTCTCGTTCACTCTCGGCGGATACCAAGAAAAAAATGTCACTGTCCACTTCACAATAACCAACAGCACAAGGTTCAACATTTCGCTTTCATTGCAAACCAGCCAAGGTCTATTTAGAATAGCGGATGCACAAAGAGGTCAACCTTGGGACGTTTCTTACCGCCAATTATACTTTTACGCGGGAGTTTCGAATGGCAAGTTTACTCCAGTTGAGTATCTTCCAGCTCTAATTGCCTAAAATGGATAACATGATGAGGTTAACCAAGAATATTCGGTTAGGTCATGAACAAAGAGGTTGTTCTAAACTTTGATTCACTTGCTTCTCCGCCAAAAAAGGCTTGGCAGCTCTGTTCTAATGCTTGGGCTTATATGTTCCAGCCTCTGTAGTATGTTTCCGTTGAGGTTTAGCTGATTGAATAGTGCCGACGGAACCGAGATTGAGTATTCGTTACGAGGAAAAGCGTGGCAGGTTTACTGGTTTTTGCTTAAAAACGGCAGCCCCTCAGGAGTCCGTGAAATTCAGCGCGCCCTCCATTTCAGCAGCCCCAGCATCGCTTTCCACCATTTGGAGCAGCTGCGCGAGTTGGGTTTGGTTCAGAAAGATGATGTTAACGGTCGCTACACGTTGGTCGGTGAAGTAAAAATCGGCGTGCTTCGCCACTACGTAAAGTTAGGTCGGCTGCTTTTCCCAAGATACTTCTTCTACGCCTTGTTCTCAACCGTGTTCCTTGCCCTTTACATGGCGGTTCTATTCGACGGGTTCACCCGCAGCAACCTGTTCATAATTTCGTTTGGAGCAATCGTCTGCACCGTATTCTGGTATGAAGCTTACCGAGTATGGAACATGCGTCCATTCTAACAGTTAGAACACCTGTTCGCGTGCTTAGCATCAAATAACAAGCCATGATAACCCTAAATGGAGAAAAAAAGTATGGTTCAAAAAGAAATAAAGAAGAAAACAAGAATCTACGCGTTAATCGCAGTACTCTCAGCAATAGTGCTTGTATCCACAATCTACGTCGTCAGCAACCCCGCGGCGCCTTTCTCAGTCGGAAACGTTTCGCCCCTTAAAGCCTTCGCTTCCATCACTGAACTGAAAAACTTTCTATCAGCCAACGCAAAATCTGGCGTAACCTTCACAGGAGGACCATTAGATACTCAGTTTAACGCTGACAGAGGAAACGCTTACGCTCTCACGCCTTCAGCTGCCTCGACAACAGCGACTGGAACTCTGGGTGGAGAGAATCAGTTGTCCAGCTACTCATCCACGAACGTTCAGGTCGCAGGCGTAGACGAAGCGGACACAGTTAAAACCGACGGGCAATACATCTACGTTATAAACCAGGATTATTCAGCTCAGTCCCAGAACAACGTTTACGTTTTGAACGCTGACCCGCAGAATCCATCGGTGACGGCGAAGATTGCTTTGGGCAACGATTCATCTTTAGCTGGCATGTACCTGAGCCCGGACGGCAACACTCTGGTCGTTGTCGGAAGCAACTACGCTGACATGATTGTTCACCCGATGGTTTTGATGGCTGGTGGCGATGTGCCATATTACCCTGGCTTCACTAACTGGGGTGTTTCAAGCTTCATCTACATCTACGACGTATCCAACAAAGCTTCGCCTACGCTCGCCCGCAACTACACTGTGACGGGAAGCTACTTTGACTCTAGAATGATCGGCGACGACGTCTACGTCGTAATCAGTCAACCCGCAACCTTGGACAACGGCACAGTTGTCTTGCCCACCGTCTACGACAACGCCGTCTCATCTGCCATAATGCCGCCAAGCATCTACTACACAAACGCAAACGAGACTTACTACACTTACACGACGTTTGTCGGGTTAAGCTTGGCTGATGTGTCTGCTGCGCCTTCAAGCATGACTATAATGATGAGCGGCTCAAGCAACATGTATGTTTCACAAGGCAACATGTACGTGACGTGCCCCAGCTCAAGCGGCCAAGGAACAGATATCTACCGTGTAGGCATCAACGGCTTAGATTTTACCTTCCAAGCTCAAGGCTCAGTGCCCGGTTACATCATCAACCAGTACTCCATGGATGAATACAACGGGTACTTCAGAGTTGCAACAACCACAAACTCAGGTTTATGGTGGGAAAGCAAAAACCAGCAGAACAACCTCTATGTCCTCAACATGAATCTAACCGTCGTCGGCAAGCTTGAAGGCATGGCTAAAGGCGAAGAAATCCAAGCTGCACGCTTCCTAGGCGACACCTGCTACCTCGTAACTTATCATCAAACTGACCCATTCTTCGTCATTGACCTCAGCAACCCGCAGGCACCCACAGTTGCAGGCGAACTCCAAATTCCAGGGTACTCAAGCTATCTCTACCCGCTTGACGCAACCCACGTAATCGGCGTAGGCTCGCTAAGCACCGTTAAAAACGACAGCGAAACCGTCAACCTCAAGCTGTCACTTTTCGACGTCTCAAACCTCAGCAACCCGACCGAAGTCGCGAATTACATTGTCCCCAGCAACTACACTTATTCATCGGCGATGGATGACCCGCACGCGTTCCTCTTTAACTCGCAGTTGCAGTTGCTTGTTATCCCCGTATCAATTGACAACTACATATACACGTACACGCAGCCTGAGAACTCTACACTTCCAGCGAAGGGTGATTCATCAAGTGGGAGCGTACCTGCGACTATTGAGAACTCGCAGTCTTGGGCAGGCGCATACGTCTTCAAAGTCAACCCGTCAACAGGCTTCACACTGAAAGGTACAGTGACAAACCTCAATGCAACCTACTTGGACAACCAAGGATTCGTCAACTCAAACTACTTCGGCTATCAAACCTACGACTGGCAAAACGACGTCATAACACGCTCACTCTACATCGGCAACACACTCTACACAGTGTCAAACGCCCAAGTCAAACTGACCAGCCTAAGCGACCTAACACAAATAGCAACAGTAAACCTCAACTAAACGTTCAATCCCTCTTTTTCTTTTGTTTTACTAGTCGTTAGATTTCTGAAAAGAAGGAAAATACTCCATCATCAACAACAATGCCCCGACCATAATTCAACTTATGCAACTTCTTATGCAAAGTTTCGGGATGTTCCAGCGTTAAACGCTTTGAGCGGATTTAGCATAAACTTGAACTTCAACCTCTTGTGCGGGTTTCCCTAAGAACTCCGTCAGCGTACCTCTCCATTTGGGAACGCCGTTGGCGGTGAAGCCTACGGTTTGCGCGATGCCTTTCCACAGAAGCGCTTTATCATAGTCTTTGGCGTCTTGCGGCATGAACTCGAAGATTGATCGGCTGGCGATGATTACAAGTTTCTTTTTCATTCGGGAGATGGCGACGTTTACGCGGTTAAGGTTCAGCAGAAAGTCGCTTTCTATACGCACGTAGTCTGGGTCGCTTACAGTGGAAGATATGATTATGAAGTCTGCTTCGCCGCCTTGGTACCGCTCCACCGTGTCAACCCGCAGGTTCAGGTAGTCATCAAGCAGCAGATTCTTCACCACCCCGCGTTGAGCATTATGCGGAGTAACGACGCCTACACTTTCAGGTTTCACACTGCGAACCAAGGCATCAACGATTTGAGCCTCAACCGTATTTGACTGGAAACTTTCCTCTTCATCATGAACGACAAGCACAAAAACGTTCTCTGGCTCCAAAACCACTTTCAAACCTTCAGTGGAAGGAGTTGCACAATGAAGAGTCTGCGTTTGATCTGAACGAAAATCGATCCCGTCTTTATGGTACACCCAGTCCTTTAAGAACTGCGCAACCACTCGATGACACCGATGAGTTTCGCTCAGCCGCTCGGTTGGAATGTCGGCTTTATGTAATGACTTAATGTGCTCCAACCCCAAATCTTCTTGGCGCAGCAAACGAAGAAAATCCATAGCTGACAAAAATGAAGCCATTTCCTCTATGGTTCGTCGGTCCTCCTTTTCCCAGTTATGCGCTTGAATCGGAGGAAGCTGCCGATGGTCACCAGCAACTAAAATCTGCGCGGTTTTGCTGACAAATGCGCCTGAAAGAATCAGCTCTGGAAGCCGCATCATGCTTGCCTCATCGACCACAAGCAGGTCAAAGTAACCTTCATCCCAAGACGGCTCTTTGCCGCCGATCTTCTTCATGAGACCGTACAATCCCGGCGGCGTAACGCACAAAACCAGCGGAAAATCGTCACCTACATCATGAACCAGCTTGTCCTGGCTTGAAAGGGCACCCTTTAGTTCCGTTACGACCTCTTCGTCCTCGTTGTAGTTCACGTATGTTATGCCGTCAACGGCTTTATTTGAAGAGTAATTGCTGTTTACTACTCGGTAAATTTTCAAGTTAGCCAGATCTTTGCCGCCTTCCCTGCAGTAACTTTGCCACGTCTTCGCCAGCTTGTTGACAAATTCATGGATTGCCTTGTGAGTCGGGGCAACCATCAACACGCGGCATTTACCCGAGGCTTTGTGTGCGGCAATGTGAGTAAGCACCGCCAACTGCAAAGTTTCAGTTTTGCCTGTGCCAGGCGGACCCTGAAGCATAACAACCGGCTCTTTGCTGAAAACCCGCTCAACAAAACGGTTCTGCTCGGGCTTAGGAGGCAACTTTCTGCCGTTAGCCCAACGCAAGAAAGGCTTCGCTGAATCTCTCATTATCGGGGTGCGTTCTGAGGGTTTGTTTGTGCCTGCCAAGAAGCCTTCCAGCAAGCAGTACAGTTGGTTATCGTCTGTGTGGTCGAGGCATTTTTTCGCCCGTTCAGAAATGATGTCATCCGCCATCTCGTCTAAAATGTAGATTCGTCCAGCCTCGAAGACCTGTTGTCTGCCCTCTTTAGCGTTCATCTTGTCAGTGGTTGGAAGGCTGTGCCATGTTCGGTACTGCCTGGTTTTTCCGCTGGGCCAACTCAGCACTTTGATGGCTACTTCCATTTTGCGTAGGTCAACCTTGTCGATGATTACAAGCGCGGATTTTTCCAGTTCGGAAGGAGACTTTTTCTGTGTTTCTTCAAGCTGTCCCTGCTCGTTTCTTCTGAGTTCTGTGGCAACCATCCAGTCTCCGGAGCCTGATTCATCTGAGCCTTTGACTCTGCAGGCGTTAACAATACATTCCGACTTGGGCAAGCCCAGGCTTTCATAAATCACTCTGCCCCTGACAACAAAGTCACGGTCCGTCTCTTCAGCGCTTAGGCACTCGAAAATCACGGATCTGCCCGTCGCTACCCGCTGGCATGGCAGCAATGAGTAATGCTGATACAGTTCTTGGCGTTTTGCAAAGTATTCTAAGTCTAAGAATTCGCTGCAACTGCTCTTCAAAGTTGCCTTGCCCAACGTAAACTTCGGAATTTGCGGCACAGGAATTGGCTTCTTGCCCAAACGACGATTCCGAATGTTTAAAGACCGTTCAATATGTTCCAACGCCAAGCAAAGCTGCATTCCAAGAAGCGTCAAATCTTCATCGCCAATTCTTCGCGTGTTATTTGGGTAGTCGCACCACATGCGTCGCTCCACCATAATTCTTGCTTGGGACTTCTCCTGGTTGCTATCAAGTCGCCCTTTTGCAGCCCACAAATATTCAATGGGAATCTGGTTTCCGAAACGGGCACGGGCTGGATAGTAACCTTCTTTGCGTCTAACGTCAGACCCTATGAGAAATGACATAGTGTCGTCGGGGTTTTTTGTGTACGGCATGTCAAAGTTGAAGAAGCCATCATAGAAAACCCGTCTTGAGTCAAGCTGTGAACCGTCTTTGCGGTTGACTACCCACTGGTTGCTGTTAAAATAGCTTGATTGCTTCAGAACTGGAAGAAGCCCGGTGCTGGGGTAGCCGACCGCCTTTCTCAGTAGAATTTCGTCTTGGAGTATGGAAAACATGGGCTGGTCTATTGCTTGCCTTAGCCCCAAAAGGTCTCGAACCGCGTTGGCGGTCACCAGAGAAGAGTGGCGTCGCACTGCGTCCATAAGGTGGTCACGTTCTTGGCGAGTGTAAAAGTACAGGTGAAGGGGTGCTTCATCGGGGCTGCCTACCTCAACCGCGATTTTGTTGACGGCTTCTGTAAGTTCAGTGAAAAACACCTGCAGCAAGCTTCTTTCTTCGTCTACGCAGTCTTTTTGTTCCTTGGGTATTGCGTTGACGATTTTTGAGAAGCTGATTGGTTGGCCTCTGTACCGTGTGCAGCTGACTCGCGCAGTGATCATTGAAATAATGTTTACTAAGTAGTCCCATTGAATGTGAAAGTATACACGTATCATTCCGTCAGGCTTGAATAGAAGCGTTGTGTCGGCGCCTTCCACAGGACTATCTTCAGGCAAGGTTCCATAACCGGTTCCGGTCAGCCAAGGCATCGCCCTCACCTTGTTCGCATACGGGCTTGTCGGTCTTATTCCAAAAAGCATGAATTGGGCTCTTTGAATTAGCCTGTCAAGCTTGCCGCCGATGATAGGGTCAGCTGACAAAGCCTGCACTTTCTGAAGGTCTAAAGCGCGAATCTCCTTGAAGTTATACGGTTTTTGCTCCTCTAGTCTGGGCACTGCTTTCAACTTGGCAAGGTCTTCCAGCAGCAAAATCCCATGTTGCCGCAACGCCTTCTGCTCACCACGGGTTAAATTAAGAAGCGCAACGCTTTCTTTTTCTACCGCTCGAACAACGCAGCACTCGTTATAGCCGCAGTTGTCACATCGCCAAGAGAGCTGATACTCCACGTCGCAGAGGTTTTTTTTGTGGATTCTGAAAAGTTCACCGTTCGCGCTTAGGAGCCTTTGAACATCTTGGATTAAGGGTTCAAGCCGAAAAGAAGGCAGACTCTCTGGCGCAAGATTCTCTAGGTCTGATTCCTTGTTGATCACTCCGCCTTCGAAATCGACTTTCGAAGCAAGCTCGCCTATGGCTGCGGTTAACAAGAGTACATATATTGCAACCTGTATGCGGTGTGCTGTCTGCTCTTTCCAAGATGACTTGATTTCAAAAATGCGAACTTTAACCTTGCCGTTCCTGCTTGGCCATACACCGATGAGGTCGGCTATGCCCTTTACGTCCCACATGCCGATGTGACCCATCACTGGCGCTTGATAAATCAAAACAGGGTTGTAAACTGCTTCGTTCTTGGCTGAAACGGCGTCTCCGAGAACTTCCATTATGGACTGGAGTGATTTTTGCCACTCGATGGGCCACCTGTCTTTCTGCTGTTTAGGGTCGTAACATGTGAAGTCTTTGTAGGCAGCAGCTTTTGCCTTGAGTTCCTGAACCGTTTTTTCCTCCAGCTGCTTTCCAGCAGTAAAAAGCAAGGGGCTTAATGGTTTATGGAAGGCTTCAGGCCACGGTTTTTTCTTCTCGTCCTTTTCTTCGAAACGGAGTTTGAAGTAGCGTGGGCAACAGTCGAAACGGATGTACTCAGCTATGCCAGACGCGTCAAGAGAAGGCAAATCCCCTACAGGCTCAGCTTCAACGCATGATTTTTCATCCAAGTGCAGATGCCCCTTACTCCCATGAACCAATAGACAGGTTGCTTAAATGTTACATTCACGTTTAAAGGCTTTACCCGTAAACTGGGATACCAGCAGAAATCACGTGACAGTCTGATTGTAGTAATAGATTTGGGCATACTGGTTGAGAGCCGCTTCGATTACCTGCGATATGTCCCCATCAATTCGCCTTTAGCCAGAACGTGTCCCTGCATGGCTTTTTCAACGTCCTTCTTTCTTGAGCCAATAGCCAAGTTGAGTTCAGAATCTAAGGCGTAGACCTTGAAGAAGTACCTGTGCGTACCCGAATGGGGACATGGACCCATGTAACCCGTTTGCCTTGCGCTGTTGAATCCTTCTTTTCCAGGCACCGAGTTCTCAGCAATCTTGCTTGTTGACGCCGGTATGTTCCAGACTATCCAGTGGTCAAAGGTGCCGCTTGGCGCATCAGGGTCATCTAAAGCTAAAACGAGGGTTTTTGCTTCTTTAGGGATGCCTTCAATGGTCAGGGGCGGGTTGATTTCTTGTCCGTCGCAAGTGTATTTCCTCGGAATAAGTTTGCCATGTTCAAAAGCGGGGCTCCTAACTGTCAAATCTACCATAAAACTTCACTAGAAAAGAATTGGCTGAACAGATAAATAAACAGTTGCTGGGAGGCTTTCAGCTTTTTTGCTCTTGCCATTTCTCCACGATTAGTTTGCCGTCGTTTGGGTTAAAACTCACTTTGACAGGCATCGAACCGTTGCACTTCAACGGGAACATGCTGTCGTCAACCACGCGTACGGGCAGATAAAGCAGGTACCTGTCGTCTTTGCGCCTAAATATCGTTCCTTTCCCCTCATTCCCCACGCTCAATCACCAAACAAGTTAACGTTCTCTCGTTAATAGCTTTTAAATTTACCCCAATCTTAACCCTTAAAATACCCGAAAAGCGGGTTCTGCGAGGCTCTTTTAGGCTTCGGCTTTACGCAAAAACTCCTGTGCGCTGCCAATGTTGACTCTGTAGAAGACAATGGTGATGACGATTGAGATTGCGGCGCTTATACCTACACCTATGGCATAGTTTAGTGTGCTCACGGATACGTTAGAAAATAACCCTAAAGCATATTGAACAAGCACAGGTGCAAAAACCCCTACGCCCGTCACTAGGCCGACGATGGACCTAGCAGTGACCATTCCTGACGAACCATCCTTTGCCTTCGAGTCCCAGAAAAGTCAGGTCCTTTAAGACCGATCTGAATCGAAACCGAGGCTACCGCGAGTGTCATGAAGAAGGATTCAAGCGTGGCTATGACTACTTTTCTTAGGCTCGGTTGGAAGACAACTGTACCTATGGCTGCAGTTGCGGCTAGAACGATGATTGAAAAAATCATGGTTAAGAAAAATTTGCTTTTAACCAAGTTCTTGGCTGAAATTGGGGAAGCGTAAATTCGCCAGATCGTTTGCCCTTCCTCCCCAATTGAAACTTGTCCAAGCAACATTGCCATTCCGCTGGCAGGCACCAGAAAAATTACGCCAGACCAAATTATCAGACCAGAGAATGATCCTGATGATGAACCGCCAATATTGCCGAACGAGTAGAAAATTGAAATTATTACAAAGATAATTGGCATAAAATAGATTCCTAATAGTTCGCGTCGCCTAGTAAACGCCCTTAAATCCTTTCGAATCAAGGCTGCTTCACCACTGGAAAACCCGAGTTTGCCCAGCGCTCCGACTTTTGGTGCGTAAACGCCGCTTTTCTGCAACGTAATTGCTGGAGGCTCATACAGCCCGAACCGCATGTTCAATTGAACAGCGAGGTAATACAAGCCTGCTATGAGAAGGGCTGATAAACCCACGTATAGAAGACTTTGCAAGAACAAGGCTTTGGCGAGGTATGAAATTATTAGTGCTGGCCAAACAAAAGGCACGTACCACGCCGCGTTCTGGGCGGCAGTTAAGCCTGAAATGAAAGTGTTGGTTCCTGAGACTGCGTAGAAATAGATGATGTAGAATATCACGACGACTAGCAGCGAGCCTATGAGCCGTAGCCATATGGCTGCTCTTCCGCTTGATTTATAGACAGCTCCTGTAAAACGCACTTGTAAAACTCTTAGGATTTCTGTTATTGAGCTAGCTAAGAAAGCCGCCGCAAACATGACCAGTATAGTCAATAGTACCTGGAGAATTAACCCGTTAAACGCTCCAAAGACAAGCAGTCCAGAGCTTAATCCAACAACAATCGCGGCTGGCAACCCAAGCAAGTTAGCGAGGATTGAAGCTAAAGTGTGCTCCTGCCAAGTTACAGGCAGCCAATACATCACTTGACTCGACGCTTTTCCAGCTAACTGGACCTGCTGGAACAAGGTGAAAACTATGCTGATGCCTAAAACAAGAGTCGGCAAAACCGAGAAGAAACTGACTGCCTGGGTATTCAGATTCGGCAATCCTGAGGGGGAGGTTCGTACAAGATTCACGACAAAGTCAGCTACAAAACCGCCTAGAACCCCGAGTATTGCTGCTACCCAGTAGGGCCAATACGCGATGAAGCTGTTTTCCTTGTACCTTGTGGCTTTTATTCCTCTGATTAGCCTGCCAGATTTGCGTTCCACCTGAAGCAGGTAGAGGACGTTCTTCCAGTTCATTTCATGAGTTCCTCAACAACAGCTCTCAAATCTTCCGTACCCGTCAACTTGAGGAAAACATCCTCTAAACCTGAACCCGGCAGCTTCGCCGTTTCTCGCAGCTCCTCCATGTTGCCCAGCGCCAGCAGCTGTCCCTGGTACATGATGCCGATTCGGTCGCATATCGCCTCTGCAATCTCAAGAACGTGGGTCGTCATGATTGTGGTGACACCCTGCCCCTTGAGTTCATGCAGAAAATCCTTAACTATCCTTGCTGAACGTGGATCCAAAGCGTTAAGCGGCTCATCAAGCAGAAGCAACTTGGGCTTGTGAATGAAAGCTGAGATTAAGCTAATTTTCTTTTTCATGCCGTCCGAGTAGCTGTTTATCATGTCGCCTTCCCTGCCTTCCAGCTGGAGAGCTTTAAGGTACTCGGTTATCCGCTGCTTCTTCTCTGCTGCTGGGACGCTGTAGACGTCAGCGATGAAGTCCAAGTATTCTATTCCAGTCAGGAACTCGTAGATGTTGGCTGATTCAGGAACGTAACCTGTAAGTTGCTTAACCTCGACAGGCTGCTTCGTAACGTCTAACCCTAAAACTGTAACGTTGCCCTGGTCGGGAGTAACTAAACCCAGCAGCATCTTTAGCGTTGTGGATTTTCCTGACCCGTTGGGTCCCAGAAGCCCGAAAATCTCACCCTGACCAATCGACAGGTTAAGTTTGTTTACCGCCACGATTTCGTTGTAGCGTTTCGTTACGTCTTTTAGCTCAACAGCATTCGAAGTGTACATGCCAAACTGTGCCCCAGTTGCTCCAACAGTAAAAAGCAATCAGTATTTAAGGATAATGCGAATTCGCCAGCAACCTCAACCCGCGCTTCATATGTAAAAAAGCGGTGGTAAAGCGCCAGTTTTAAAAAAATGGAAAATCGGGAAGGAAAAAATCTGCCAAAAAGCTACTACTTTATCACTTGAAGTTTAGCTCAAAGCTTATTGGAACCGCTTCGCCCCATGACTGCCTTATTGGGCAAATCTTCTGCGCCATCCCGTAGACAGTGTTGGCTTTTTTGCGTTCGCGTTCATTGTCGGTTTGCAAGCCGACGTTCATCTGGAAATGCACGTCCGTGAAGATCAGTTTCTCCATTCCTTCAATGTTCATCTTAACCGTAGCTTTCGTATCCAAACTCTTCATCCCCAGTTGGCTGTTTTTTGCAATCAGCATAAACAGCGTGTTGATGCATGACGCCAGGGCAGCGGCGAAAATGTCTTCGGGAACGCAGTAGCCTTCTTTTCCACCAAACATCGGCGGAGGACTGACCACAACGAGGTCTTTGCCTTTGACTGAAAGCTGGCATTCGGTTCCGCCTTTCCAACTTGCAGTTCCTTCAAAATTCATTTCTGGCAACAAAATTCACCATAAACAACATTGTAAGAAGGGAATTTTAACGTTACGGAATCGCGCAGAAACCCGCTTAATCCTTCTGTTTAGATCTATGGAGACGCAACAACAGGTTTGAATCGGGTTTTTGAGGGCAAAGACCTGTTAAACTTTAAATCCCTCGTATGTTCCCATTGCTAAAAAGAGAAGCATGAAAAATGCCCGTCATCGAAACCCGCAAGTTAACTAAAGCTTACAACTCGTTTAAGGCAGTTGACGACCTCAACATAACGGTTGAGTCTGGAGAAATCTTCGGGCTGCTGGGACCTAACGGCGCGGGCAAAACAACAACAATATCGATGCTCTGCACCATTCTTAAGCCGACATCTGGCACCGCAACGATCAACGGCTTTGACATAGTCAAGCAGGCAAATCAGGTTCGTAGATCAATCGGTATTGTTTTCCAAGATCCAAGCATCGACGACCGTTTAACAGGCAGAGAGAACCTTTACATCCATGCCAACCTGTACGGGGTTCCAGCCTCCGAGCAGAAAGAACGCATAGACCGCATCCTAAACCTTATAGAGCTGGAGGATAGGGCAGACGATTTAATGCGTACCTACTCGGGCGGAATGAGACGCAGGCTCGAGCTGGGACGCGGCTTAATCCATTACCCTAAGGTGCTGTTTCTGGATGAACCGACAGTCGGTCTTGACCCCCAGACAAGGGACCACATCTGGAAGTATATTTTAGAGCTTAAGAGGGCACATGACATCACTGTGGTTTTAACTACTCACTACATGGATGAAGCGGACAGGCTTTCCGACCGCATCGGCATCATGGACCACGGCAAAATCGTCATTTTGGATACCCCGCCCAAGCTTAAGGACACGCTTGAAGGCGACGTTGTGGTAATTAGAACAAACAAAGTTGATGAGCTTGCTGAACTTGTAGCTAAATGGTTAGGGTTAGACAACAAGAAAATCGTTGACGGCGCATTGGAAATTACCGTTCGCAACGGCAAAACTGTGATGCCGAGAATCATGGAGTTGGCAACCCAAAACAACATTTACGTCGAGTCTTTACTGCTGCGTGAACCCAACCTTGAAGATGTATTCTTGCATTACACTGGAAGAAACATCAGGGAAGACACAACCAAAGAACTACATGGAGCCGCAGCAGCCCGCAGGAGGGCCATAAGATGAGTGAAACCCGCGGCTTCTACAGCCTGTGGCTTCGAGAAATCAAACGGTTCATCCGTGACAGAACACGGCTAGTAACCAGCTTCGTTCAGCCTCTGTTGTGGCTCATAATATTCGGCGCCGCCTTCGCCGCACGGATCGTGTTGCCGCCAGGCTTAAACTACCAAGAAGTTCTCCTTCCAGGCATAGTCGGTCAGACGCTGCTTTTCACAGCCATGTTCATGGGCATAAACGTCATCTGGGACAAAGAATTCGGCTTCATGAAAGAAACCTTGGTTGCACCCGTTTCCAGATTGACAATTTTTCTGGGAAAAATGGTCGGCGACAGCACAGACGCTTTCATGCAGGGCATAATTGTCTTCGCCATCGGCTTAGCCATCGGCATCCCAATAAGCCCTATAACGGTTCTGTACGCACTGCCTGTAATGCTGCTTGTCACTTTCGGCTTGGTAAGCATCGGATTAACAATAGCAAGCTTCATGGGCAACCTTGAGGGCTTCGGCGCAATCCAAACCTTCGTGAACCTGCCACTGTTCTTCCTAAGCGGCGCACTGTTCCTCCTCAAAGGAGGCGGGCTCCCGAGTTGGCTCTCAGACATCGCCGTGTGGAACCCGTTGACCTACGGCATCGACGCGCTAAGACACGTTACTTTGGGCGCGGCGTGGGTGCCTTTTCAGGTTCAATCGTTATGGGTTGACTTGGGCGTGGTCGCGTTGTTTGACGGAATAATGGTTGTCGTGGGCACTTGGGCTTTCACCAGAATGAAATAGCAATTGCCTTATAACCCCGTATTTGCCGCAGCAGGGCTCGAAACAAGCCTCTTTTTTAGTTATTTTCTAAATGCTTTGCTAAAAGGGATTTTTGAGCCATAAAAAAGCCTTTAAGCAACTTGAACCTTTACAGTCAATGGTGACTAATATGCGAAAGTTAAAAAGCATAATTTATGTTACCGCGGTTGCCACCGTAGGTTTGCTGGCAGCCACGATTAGCCCATCAATGGTTTTGTTGGCTTCAATGAGCATGATTGCTTTCTTGGCGATTGCTAGGCAAATGAATTTCCACAAAGTATTTATGATGATGAAAAGTTTGGCGAAAAACGTTTCCAGGGTACGTTTTGAGATAAGAGCGAAGCTTCACACGGGCTTTCGCGACTACAGCGATGCAATGGATGCTGATGGTTCACACCGCTCTGGTAGATGCAGCTACGCAAGATAAAACCAACTTCCTTTTTGTTTAGTGAAGGGTCAACTGGGTAATTACGTTCAGTAAGACCTTTGAGGGGTTTGCTTAAAAATTGGAAAAAAGAAATCGAAAAAAAGGTTTTTACTGTTTGTTGGTCATTTCGTTTATCTGCTGTTCCATCGCGTGTCCACGGCAGTAAACAATGGCTTTGGTTACGCCTGAAACTGATTTTGCGGCGGCTTTTATGTCAGCTGCAAGCTTGAAAGCGATCGGGCAGAATGGGCTGGTCGGAACAAATTCAACGGTGAATTCTCCGGGCGCGGTTTCTTTGACGCTTTGGATCATCTGCATTTCAGCGAAGCTTTGTCCTGTTTCGGGGTCTTGGACTTTGCCGACTTCTTCACGCACTTTGTCTTCTAAACTCATCTTTTCATAACCTCATGACTGATGATTAAACTAAGAAATGTCATAGCATATAAACTGCTAGCTCAACCTTTTGGAAGTTTTCAAGCCTTCGGCATGCTTGTTGTTGCCGCTGAGTTGCGGTTAATGACGTAAAGAGACATGAAGACATGTACGCCCATGAAGGCGCCGCAAGCAATGAAGACGGGTGCGTAGCCCAACGTTTGAGCGATGAACCCTCCTGCTATAAGCGATGAAAACTCAGCCAGCCTCATCGGCGCATGAAGCATGCCTATGTCAAGGGACACATTCTTGCTGTCTTTAGCCACCTTCAGAACCGTGTGTTCAAAGAATCCTACCCCGTAGCCTCGAACAAACGCAAGGATCAAAAGAGCAACTGGAAAAATCAGCCCTGAACCCGCCAGAAAGACCGAAGCGACAACGCTCACGACTGTCAAGGCAGCTGCCCGTTTCCAATCTAAGGCTTGCTCTACGCTGAGCCAAGTTGCAGCAGCGGAAATAGCGTAGTAGAGCATGAACAAGACGCCGATGACTATGTAGCTGTACCCCAACTTTTCACTCATAAAAACCGGAAGCAACAGGTTAACAAGCGGGTAAGTTGCGAGGCTGTTAAACACCAACGCGACTGAAGCCAGCCAAAACAACCGTGATCTGCCTCTCGGATTCAACGGATTATGGAAGCGCTCAGTCTTGAAGATGCAGGTTTTTTCGCTGCTTCGCCACAACATCACCGCGGGTACCCCTATAGCCAAGGCGACAAGGGCTAGCACCAAAAGGCTCGGTGAGAAGCCCAAGTAGTCGATGCCTAAACCAGCCATCGCGCCGCCCAGAGCCATGCCGATCCAGATGACTGCGTTCATTTTTGTGGCTTCGTGCCCCGCGCGATGCGGCGAAAGGTGGTAGATCGCTGTTCGGCTCACTGCCCAGTAGGATGATTCTCTTAGGGCTTCCACGAGTTTTCCCAACGCGAAGAAGGGCCATATGGATGAGAAGTAGTAGATTAGGGTGGAGAAGAACGCGGAGGGCCAGTTTACGAGGACGAAGATGTGTGACCAGCCGATGTAATCTGCGATGGAGCTGAATATGAGGCGGGCTACGAGGAAGACAAGAGGCAGGATCGAGAGAACTAAGCCTATTTCTGCCACGCTGATATGCTTCGCTAACAACAAGAGGGGAATCAGAAGCGTAAGTGCACCTGAGACGAAGTAATTCAGGAAAGTTATGGCATTTACTCTTCTCAACCAGTCTCCCCACGTCTTACCTTAAATCGCGCGCTCTCTCGCTTTCGATTGTATTATTGAAAACAAGCGCATCTAACTAAAAAAGTTGAAGGGAAACTTAATGCGTTTGATACGACAAAGTAGAGACGCAAAGGCGGCGTCGGGTTTGACGTTTTACGAATCATGTATTTTCTGCAAGATAGTCAACAAAACAGCGCAAGCCAGCGTAGTTTACGAAGATCAAGACGTGATGGCTTTCCTTGACATAAGACCACTAAATATGGGACACACACTTGTCATACCCAAAGCTCATTACGTAGATATCTTCGACATCCCAGAAAAACTGCTAAGCCAAGTATACCTAGTCGCAAAAAAGATTTCTTCGCCCATAAAAGAAGCCACCGACGCCGACGGCATAAGCATCATTCAGCAAAACGGCAAAGCTGCAGGCCAAGACATTTTCCACCTGCACGTGCATGTCGTTCCGAGGTTTGAGGAGCAAAAGCTGCCGCGTTTCAGCGAGCTTAGAAAGGTTGAAAGAGCTAAACTTGACAAAATGGCAGAAAAAATTAAAGAAAAACTCTAAAACACCAAGTTGTTTAATTGAGAATCAAAATTGTAAATCAACAAATTTTTAATACGAGAAGACGCTAATTTGATGCCTTCGGTGGATCCAATGAAAACCGCATTAGAGTCTTCTCCCGAAAGCACACAAATCAGCTACAGACGCGTCAGATGCAAAATTTGCTATGGAACAGGCAGAGATACAAGCAACTCCGAAATCGGCGTCCCCTGCCTAAAATGCAGCGGAAAAGGCTGGAGACTGTTTCCAGAAGGAGAAACAGAAAAATGCCCCACATGCTCAGGCAGAGGCAAAGACTACCGTTTAGCAATTAACGGGCAAGCATGCGCGGAATGTGACGGCTTCGGCGAAATCAAGCAACTTTGATGCTGTCGGCTTTCGCTCGTTAATGAATTTCTAAAAAGAAAAATGGGTTTCCGCAAAAACGCGGACTGCTTTTACATGGTTTGCCCTACAACTGCCATCTTCGGCATCAAGACTGCGTCTATCGCGTGGCAAACTCCGTTGTCTACCACTAAGTCGGGTTTGATGATGTTTGCTCCGTTAACCTTCATGTTTCGGTGCAGATGCCACATTTTCGCGTCTATCCTCAGTTCTCCACTGTTAAGCGCCTGCAAATACTGGTGCTTAGCCAAATCTGCCGCCATAAGCTTCCCGTCAACCACGTGGAACATTAAAAGATCCTTCAGTTTCGCCGTGTCCTTGAGCAACATGTCAAGGGCGCCTTTAGGCAGCTTAGCAAATGCTGCGTCAGTAGGCGCAAAAACCGTGAATGGACCCGGACCCTTAAGCGTGTCAACCAACCCAGCCGCCTTTATGGCTGTCACAAGTGTCTTAAACATGTCTGAAGACATGGCTGTATCAATAATATCCGCCAAAATTTTCACCTCCAACTAAAAGTTCTTCAGAAACTACATGGATACAATGGAAAAAATGAACTATAAACCTTTGCTGACCCGTCAGGTGCGCAGGCGGGCGGTAAGGTTTGGTTTCTAGCTTGTTTGTTTGCTTGCACTTAAGGGTAGATAGGGTCAAAAACATATACGGAAAGCATATACACTTTCCATATACACTTTAAAAAATAAAGCGCCCACCGTGGATGCTGGAATTTGCACCGCTGGGATTAAGGCTTTTTAGTTTCAAAACTGGCGCTGAGAGGCTCGGAGATGCCGAACCGCCAGAACCCCATGTACGGCGCCTCCAAACCCATCTGCCACAACGCCGCCGACAACTCGCCATAATGAATCATGTCCTCAATAACCATGTGCGTGAGACCTTTTTCAACGGGTATGTCGGTTGGTTTCCCGCCCCAGTACACCGTTACTTGCCTGCTGAGCTCCGAGTCTGAAAGCTTGGCGAGGTAGGTTTCGGTTCTGGACTTGACGTCGCCCGCGTATTTTTTGAGTGAATCAGCATCTTTGAACGCGTTGAAGTCGGGGTCAACCCACTCCTTAATGCGACCTGGAATGATGTAGCTGATCCAGCGGTCCTCAACCAGCGTCAAATGCAGAAACACATCACGCATGCAGTCAAAACTTAGACCCCTGTTGGCGGTGACTTCGCTCCACGGCAACTTCGCCATCGCATCAAGGTACAAACCGCGGACAATGTGGTTGTAGCGGATTAAATCGGCAACTTGCATAGGATTACAAACGCGGATGGGTATTTATGCAGTATGAATCTGCAGGCATGCTGAAGGGAAGTCTTATTAACGCTCTGTAGCAGAGTCACTGATGGTCCCAATGAATAGAAACCCTCAGTCGTTTTTTCCACATTTTGAGTGGAAAGAAATGGATAACTTCGATATTGTCAACTTCGTTGAAAATGAAAACCTGCCAAAAGGAAACAAGAAGATAAGCGTCAATCGATTAGATGACTACTCTTTAAAGGCAATCCTACAATTCAATGACTTTGATTTCTTAAACAAACTCAACAGTCTTGGTCAACCAGGTAGCTTGTTTAGGACTTTCAATATCGACGGATTCGACGAATTCAAACGCCCTTGCATGCTTGAAAATGCCTATATTCCCATCGCAGATTTAGGTGATGCCGAGAATGGGTACTCCAGTACTGCAACCGTCGTTTTTGGAGGATTCCGACTGAGTGCCGAAAGCAAGGATAAACCGATGTATCAGATGGAATGGTGCCTGAACGGTCCGAGAGATTATGTTTTTACTAGTCGAACGAAAAGAACCGTTTTAACCAATTATATACGCGAGCGTTTCGCATCGAAGGATAAAGAATCTTTCGATTCCGTGAAGCTTGAACGTCAGTCGGGCGAGTTCGCGATCAACTGCATCCCGGTAAAATTGGGTGATATTCAGTTCATTATCGGAAAGGTTCCTGATAAAGTGGGGCCAAGTTGGTCATCTAATGTTGCCATCGAGTACAGGAGCGAATGGGGAGAAATACCTAGCCCTGCGCGAAGAGAAGAAATTCTGGAATTCTGCAGTTTTGTCCTTGGTTGACAATTATTGCCTATCGGTTATACCGTGTTCGACGAAAAGAAAAACCTCTTGGAAGCCTACGCGCGGAACCCTTGGGGGAACTCCGTAAAAGCCGTATGTTCAATGCCTGATGACCCTCCAATCAAAATCGACATTCCACGGGAGGCATCTTTGGATAAGCTGACAGAGCAACTCTTGCCGAAGTATTTTGAGTTATGCGAGCCGCTTTGCTTAAAGGAAGCGTTATGGAACTATTGGTTTTCTCGTCAAATGCCGTTAGGAACAAATCTATCCATACTGGCCGCAGGGCTCGAAACGATAATTAATGGTTGGTTCGACTACAACAAATCAGGCAGCAAAGGTCTGTTTATGCCGAAAGATGAATTTGCGCGGGTTTTGGACGAAAACTTGCCGAGATTAGAGTCTGGATGGAAAGATTCGGATAACGGCCAAAAAGTTCTGGACAAAATCAAGCGTTCGAATGAAATTGGAATTATGGAACGTTATCGGGTTTTCTTCAAAGAAATTGACTTGTTTGTCAGCGAAAAAGAATGGGGTGCAATAAAGAAGCGCCACGTATTTGTTCATGGCGAGGCACTTTTTGATAAGACGAATTGGAACGCAATCGCCCAAAGCAAGAAAACATTTGAAACTCTGTTCAATAGGGTGCTGCTTAAGTTGCTTGATTACCAAGGCACTTTCATTGACCGCTCAACAATTGGCTGGCCAAATGTTTGCTTGAACGAACGAGACCCATCCCTCGCCAAATAGTTACCTTCATTTTGGGGGTCTTTTTTGTGCGTACTGGTACCGGCGTGGTTTACCGATGCGTGTGAGTATGTTGTCTTTGACGAGGTCAACAAGCGCGTGGGCTACTGCTGTGCGGTCGTAATGGAATCCGCGGCGTGCGAGTTCTGTGTGGACGTCATCTAAGCCTCGGGGTTCGGTGAACCAGTTTTCTTCCCAGAGTTTTTGGATGACGCCTTTGCAGGTTTCTGCGCGTGGCGGGGGGGCTTGTCGTTCGGCGACTTGGGCGAGGTTGGTGTTTTTTAGGCGGTCGGTGACGGTGGCGAGTATTCTGTCGACGGCTATTTGGATTTGGTCTGGTTGGGCTTCGATTTCGAATTCTATGTCGCCGACTTTCATCTTTACGCGTATTGGAGGGTTTTGCTGTTTTTCTGTCAAGTCCGTCACTATTGCATATTGTATTGTGCAAGATGCGCATGCACAATACTTAAATATTTCACCAACATGTTGTTGAATATTGGTGAATCATGGTGATTGAACAATATACAATTACTAACAAATATAACTTTCCACAACCCACAATCGACACAGCCCTACCGCAGCGCTTTTTAGAGCAAAGTCTCAACTCACTCAGGCAGGTCCAACACCAAGCCTTCCAGCTAAACCCCCAAAACCTCCACCAACCCACCCTAGCCGACCCTTACCCGTCCAGCATCCAACTAAAACCAGAGCCAATCCAGATAAAAGCAGACCACCAGGAAACCCTAATCGCAGCCGTCGACACCTCAACCATGAAAATCGGAGAAACCTCCACAGGCATCATCGTCGCCATACGGGGAGCAATCACCTGGCGCCAAAACCACAGCTACAAGTACACGCGGCTAGGCCCATTCATCTTCCACATAACAGAAGACAACAAAAACGTCGTTTTCAACACGCTGGAGCACGCCTACTTCAGCACCACTTATGGCAGCATGCATCAATCCGCGCCAAACCTTATGCAGATGCCCACGCGGCTCGCCAGCCTGCTGGAGCGTTGGATGCAAACGATGCTTGCGAAAACCGTGAAAGACGGCGTAATCCTCTTCGACGGCTCCCTGACTGCTGGCACCATTGACACGCCGACACAGCGCCTCCGTGAAATTCTCAGTTACGCGAGAAGAAACTGCAGCACCGTTCTCGCCTTCTCAAAAGCAACGACCCTGAGGGCGAACGGGATCCTGATAACGGAGCAGCTTCCCAACCATGAACCGCCGTACCTGCTTGAAACCGCAGGCTTGCATTCGAAGCCGCCGATGATGTTGTTGGGCGACGTTTATGTGGCACGGCTTAACAGGGCGAATTTCGCGTTCCGCCTAGACATCGACAAAGAAACGTCTGCCGACCAGAGAATGGACGCGATGCAGAAGCTGGTTGGCAATGACCTTTACACGCAGAGCTACCCTGAAACCCTGCGGCTTTCCCATATCTTGTGCACGTTTACGGCTAACGAAGTTTTAGCCATCAAGCACTTCATCACCCGCAAGCACGGAATAGAAATCGTCAACCGCCCAGACATGCACAGGCTGCTTTTCGGACCTTTCGGCAAGGGGGAAATCTACTCATGAAACTCTACAAGAAAGAAGGCAACGTCCTGCAAATCATCAGTTTCCCCACGGAAAGCGCCGAGAAAGGTGACTACCTGCTTGTTGAGGACCAAGACGCGAGGAAAGCCTTAATTGCCCAAGTCATCGACGTGCAATTTGCCGCTGTCCCAGGTGTTCTTGAAGAGCTTTTGCGTACGCTTCCTGACGGAGGCGAACCCCTGCAGGGCGAGGACATTGACCCGATGGAAATAGCGCCCCACATCACCTACATCCAAGACGCGAGCCTGCTAATCTGCAAAATAAGGGCAACCCTGGAGAACGACATGTTGAGCCCCAGCAGCAGCTGGCTTCCCAGCCGTTCCCAATCCACCATCAAAAAACTTTCCATTCCCATGCTGATGAAGCTGGCGAAAATCGACGGCAAACTGCCCATAGTTTTAGGCGGTACCAAAGACTCCTCGCTCCTGACCATCGACGCTTCGGCAATAGACGGAACCTTGAACATCATCACGGGCAAGAAGGGCTGCGGAAAATCCCACCTCTCCAAACTGCTGATGGTTAACTTGGTCGGGTACAAAGCCACCGTCGTCATCTTCGACCTCAACGGCGAATACACCAGCCTCGGCATGAGCAACGACGGCAAAAGAAACATGTACTACGACAAAATCCACACCCTAACCCCCGGGCAAAACTTCAAAGTAGCCCTCGAACAACTCCACCTGAACACCGTCATGGGCATACTCGTAAACGCTCTGCATTTGCCGGGAACTTCAGCGCGGGAATTCCGCCGAATATGGAAGATGCTCAAAGAAAAAGGAAAGTTGAACATGCAGGAGCTGGGCGAGGAGATTCGCAATTTGAACTGTAACCAGCATGTACGTGACGCTTTGGCTTCCCGTTTCCATTCGCTTGCCAACTCAGGCTTCTTCACCGACTCATTGGGCGAGGCAACGCTGCTGGATGAGAGCCTTATAAAATCCAAGGACCAGGGAGGCGCCATCGTGATCAACCTGAAGAACACGTCAAACATCGACCGCCAAATCGTCGTCGAATACGCCTTGGGCAAACTGGTTGATTCCCTGTCAAACTGGAAGCTCAAAGCTGTTTTCCTCTTTGCGGAGGAAGCCCACCTGTACCTGCGGGAAACCTACTGGGACGACATCGTGACCCGCATGCGCCACTTCGGCATCTTCACCACCTTCATCACCAACCAGCCAGACACCATCCAGGAAACGATTTACCGCCAAGCCGACAACATCTTCCTCTTCAACTTCACCAACGAACACGACCTAGACGTGGTCAGCCGAGCGGCGCGGGTAGACGCGGAAACTGTGCGTTCAATAGCGCATGACTTGCCGCCGCATCACTGCCTCACGCTTGGCAGGGTCGTGAGTGACTTTCCAATAGTTGCGCGGGTAAGAGCCTTAGACATCAAAACAATGGGAGAAACACGCCTATTCTTCAAAGAAAATGCAAACATCAACTAACTTTATCTGCATTCAACTTTTCTGTTTTGTATTCCACCGCATTGTCCCACAAAGTTTCAAAGTAGTTTTGAAGTAATTCTACGAAGGCTGGATTAGTGGAGGACAAACACGGCGGAAAGCATTCCTTTGTCGCGAGGGCTTCTTTAATTGGCAAAATAACCAACATTCCCCTATGGGCACACACGACGCAAATAAGGGAAGGCGTGGATTGAAGATACCTAATTTCAAAGGATGGATTTTTCTTCAGTTTCCGGATCGCTTCTATTGCTGGGTTATTCTTTTGAGGCTTATCAATGAGCACTTGAATCTTTACACCCTGCTTAAGGGCGTCCGCGTACCCTTGAAAACGATTAGCCCACCACCAAGCAGAAAGGTTCGATTCAAAAATTATTTTTGTTGTTTGCGAAGGCGCAAAAAAATCGGCAACTGAACGCAAAAGTATTTCTTTCCCATCGAAAAGCCAAAAATCGAAATCGAGTTGATTTGGCTTTTCTGACACGCCAGCTGTCTTGAATAAATTAGCTGTCTTGACCATTCTCGCCGTTTTTTCCTCTAATTTTGACACCTGACTTCTTTTGCGTTCAAGCAGAAATCCCAGTACCTGTTCCAGTGGGATCGCCCTAAACTGGTTCGGCGCCGCAACTCTTTTTTCAATGAGACCCAACCTCAACAACTCAGCCAGTGCTCGATAAAGTTCCTGCCGAGCAACTTTTAAAACATTCGAAATATCCTTTACAGTAGCTTGATCTAGCTTATTGAGCGCGAGATAAACATTGGCCTGCAAAGATGAGAGCCCCATCTCTGTCAGTGTTTCCTTGATTTCGTCCATTAGTGGTGGAACCGTTTGCGGAACACTTTCTACGTGGGATTGTTAAGCTATTAAATTTATTGCTAGTAATCGGTGTTTGTCGGCTAGTTTAAGTTGGTTTTGACTTGTCATTCTTGAGTTGAAGTTCTATTGGCCGTTTTCGGATGTTTCTCATGCATTTTGTCCTCCGCTTTCGCCAATCTCCTTTCTTTTGCTTATGCTTTTGTTCATTTAGAATTTGCGCACCAAATGGAATTGAGCGACAAAACTTGTCGAAACCAGAATTAGCTACCACCATAGTAATTGATGTAAGAAAATGCCTTTCTGACAAGCGCTAATATCCAATTTCTAGGAACCATGCTCTTAGAAAAAAACAAAATGAAGGAAATGAAAAATGAAAATTACTAAAAATGAAACTATGACTATTTCGATTGCTGTACTCTTAATGCTTTCAATGTCAGCTTCACTGATACTAATACCAAGTGCTAGCGCAAATTCATCGCAAGTCCCAACATACATGTACGTTAGCGTTTCACCAAATCCAATAGGAGTAGGACAAACCGTTTACGTCAACTTCTGGGTCAATTCCCCACCACCAACAGCTACTGCCCAGTACGGTGACAGATGGCAAAATTTGACCGTTGTAGTTACCAAGCCTGACAAAACCACTCAGACACTGGGACCCTACACATCCGATGCTACAGGAGGAACATCAACTACCTACACGCCCTCCGCTGTGGGCAACTACACTTTCCAGTCGTTCTTCGGTGGACAAACATTAGCAGGCAACAATCTTCCACCACATGAAACGCCTTCCATGTTTCCATCCATTGGCGATTATTATGAGCCTAGCACTAGCAGCGTATTTACGTTGACCGTACAATCGACACCGATAGCATCTGCGCCGGTAACTTCGCTTCCAACAACCTACTGGTCACGCCCGATAAATGCGTTGAACAACAACTGGTACTCGATTGCTGGGAACTGGCTTGGATTATTCAGTACGTCCACATTTCCTGGAACGTACAATGCTACCGGAAACTACAATCCTTACACTACAGCGCCAACCACCGCTCACATACTTTGGACAAAACCTGAGGCGTTCGGAGGCACAATTGGAGGAGAATTCGGCGGTAGCGAAACAGGCAACTATTACTCAACGGCGCAGTACGAGGTTAAATTCTCGCCAATAATAATGCAGGGCATACTCTACTACACTCAATATCCGGGATCAATAAATTATCCGGCAGCCAATGTTGCCGTGGACCTACAGACTGGACAAACATTATGGACTGACAATGCCGCAAACTACGGTGGAGGTTCTCCAACGCAAAGTGCTCTGACAACTTCTGGCATAGTCACGCCTCTAAGTAACGGTCAAATACTCAATTACGTGTCGCCTAACCAGTACGGAGGTGAAGCATACTTATGGACCGCCGGAGTCCTCAATGGAATCAGTACCACCTCTAAAACAACTGCATATAACATGTTTGACGCCATGACTGGAGACTACATACTTAGCGTTGTTAACGTTCCAGTAGGTCTTTCTCTTCCAGGATTGACACTTCCGGGATTGACACTTACTGAGGATGAACACGGAGATATGATAGGCTACTACGTTAACTCAACCACTTCAACTGCCCCCACTCTGGGTGAGTGGAACTCTACGCTGGCCATCTTTAACTACGGGTTCCAAACTGGGGGACTCTATGCAGCCGCTCCAATCGATAATCTGTGGACATGGAGACCTTCACAAGGCGGTGTTGTTCCGTTTAGCGACGGAATAGAATGGACCGCGCCAATAGCAACTAGCATTTCGGGTGCTCCTATAGCTCTCACATATTCAGGAATCAGCAGCGGAGTGATACTTATGAATGAATATGGCATTACAGGGAGTGCAACTGGTTCAGCTTTCCAGAATGGATGGATAGTCGAAGCAGGCTACAGTTCAACAACGGGGACACAACTATGGATAACTAATCGAACCGAAATACCAAATACTAGAATATCTATTGGCGCTTCTAGTAACGGTAATACTGGCGCTTCAATTGGAGATGGCGTTTTCGTAGAATGCAATCTTGACACGTTAACAGTTACTGGCTACAGCCTTTACACGGGAGCGCATCTATGGGGACCAGAAACTTTTCCAAATGCTAATCCTTACACTAGTCTTGCTTTGCAGCAAATTGTCGCCAACGGCACAATCTACATCTGGACCTTGGGAGGAGACGTTTATGCCTATAACATAGCGACTGGCGCTCTCATCTGGCAATATCACACACAATCTGGCGGCATCGACTCCCCCTACGGCGTGGAACCCCTATGGCCTTACCTCGGTACAGGACTAGTCGCTGGTGGCATACTCTTCCTCGCTGAAGGACACGAATTCGCTCCACCATTATTCCGCGGCGCACAGCTACTGGCATTGAACACTGCTAACGGGCAGGAAGTTTGGAGCATGGAAGCTTTCGACGTTAACGGCGTTAAAGCTATCTCAGACGGCATCATGACGACAATCAACGCATATGATAACCAGATCTACGCCTATGGCATGGGACCTAGCAAAACGACCGTTACCGCACCCAGCGTTGGCGTTACAACTGCCACACCAGTAACAATAGCAGGCACAGTGATGGACATCTCGGCAGGCTCACAACAAAATGCAGTAGCAACAAACTTCCCCAACGGCCTTCCATGCGTATCTGACGCAAGCATGAGCCAATTCATGGAAGCCGTATACGAACAGCAGCCAATGCCAACAAACGTGACTGGTGTTCCAGTTACTCTAAGTGTTATAGACTCCAACCACAACACCAGACCAATTGGCACTACCACAACTGACGCCAGCGGCACATACGCTTTCACTTGGACACCTGACATCCCAGGTAACTTCACTGTCATTGCCACGTTCGCAGGTTCAAACTCATACTATGCATCTTCTGCTGAAACACACTTCTATGCTAGCACGCCATCGGCAACACCAGCGCCAACCGCCACACCTGCATCAAACCTAGCAACAGTGTCAGACGTAACTATCGGGATCGCTGCTGCAGTAATTGCTATAATCATCGCAATCGCCATAGTGGGCTTACTCTTACTAAGAAAAAAGCCATAAAACCAAAACAATAAAACAACAATCCTTTTTTCCCCTTTTTTGGTCTTAAAAGCAATGGAGAAGAGATATGGGCTGAGAAGGCTCTGGTTTAATTCAAGATGTTAACCATAGTCATCGCGAATGGCTTTTGCATACTTTTCTTAAGCGCTTGTAGTAACATAAGCTAATGACTAAATGGCAAATCCAGCATTATAATTCGCTTAATAATGCAGCGAGCAAGCGAAGCTCCGCTTTCCTCCTATGGGTCACTAAAGCTGATTTATGAAGACCGAGTTTCTCAGACAACTGCCTAGAACTGACTCTCCTCGGCAGGTCATAATAGCCTAACTTGTACGCGGCAATCAGAATCCGCCTTTGCTTTTCCGTCAGAGCACTAAGCGGTGAATCAGGCGAGAACTTCGTGTCAGTGAGTGATACTATTCTGTGGCGCATGCCGGACATTTCCAGCAGTCTAAGAGTTTCTTTTATCTGTTTTACGCTGCCAAGAAAAGTCATCCTGAACTTCCCGCCCCACATTTCTCTAGAAAGGATGTATCCGCCTTTTTCACCGAACACATTGGTTTTTGCGTCAATTCTTTTCAGCTTATGCTTAACGAGAAAAATGTAGGCGTCACCGCTTTCTCGTTCCAGAAGTTGCACTTCATCGGTACGGTCATTGATTAACTTGGCGAATTCTTCGATGTTGGGAACTTTCGTTTCAAGTTCCACTCTGCAAATCATTGTTATCTCTTCTTCACTGTGCTTGAGAAGCAGTAAAACTTGAAAGGTTTTGACGTTTTGAAATAGTTGTGAGTTGACTTCTATTTTGCTCAATTCGTCTTTTGGAAACTCCAATACGAGTCTTCGCATAAACTATTTGTTATCACTTAAACAAATATGCGTTATGGTTGAGGAGGACATGTCCGCTAAAAGCTAATTCAGCAGAATACCTTTCCTCAGAGGTAAATGTTTCAGAGAGTGAGAAACCATGAATGAAGATGTAATAGTTGTTGAGGGGTTGACGAAAATTTTTAACGGCAACTTTGTAGCTGTCGATCACGTCAGCTTCAAAGTGAAAAGCGGAGAAGTTTTTGGGTTCCTAGGACCTAACGGCGCTGGAAAAACAACAACCATCAAAATGCTAACGACAATAATAAAACCAACACAGGGTAAAGCGTTCATATTTGGCAACGACATTGTCAAACAGACATCAAGCGTAAAGAATACGATCGGCGTCCTACCCCAAGAATACACTGCCGACGAGGACCTAACAGGCTTACAGAACATAATGTTGTGCGCTGCCCTTTACGGGGTCCCAAAGGACACGGCGAAAAAACGTGCCTTGGACCTCCTGAATTTAGTTGAGCTTGAAGCTTTCAAAGACAAAGAAGTCCAAACCTACTCAGGCGGCATGCGCAGAAGACTGGAACTTGTCTGCAGTTTAATCAACAACCCAAAACTGCTCTTCCTCGACGAACCAACCTTGGGTTTAGATGTGCAAACCCGAGCTGCAACCTGGAAATATCTTAAAACACTGAAAAAAGAGTTCGGTATGACTCTTTTTCTGACCACACATTATCTTGAAGAGGCTGATTCACTGTGCGATCGTGTTGCAATAATTGATCATGGCAAAATAGTTACCGTCGGCACGCCAAACGATTTGAAAGAAGGCTTGGGCGGAGACATTGTTACGTTAAGCATTCGAGATGACACGACTGACATTTCGGGTATTATTGAAGGAGTTCCAAGAGTCAAGGAGGTGAAGCGGCAGGACGGTACCTACAGGATAAAAGTTGAAAATGGCGAAGAAACAGCCCCTGACATAATGGATACAGTTAGAACAATGGGGTATAAGGTTGAAAGGCTTTCGTTGGCGAAACCCACGCTGGATGAAGTTTACATTGAGTTTACGGGCAAAAGCCTGAGAGAAGAAGCAGGGTCAAAGGACACTGTTCTTCGGCAAAGGGAAACAATGCAAAGAGCTGAAGGAAGACAGGTGGGATAACTATGACTGACAATAGTAAAGACTCGAATAATCCTCTCCACGGGTTAGGGGCGTTAACTACTCGCGAACTAATAAAATGGTTCAAAAACCCCGTGATATTCATACTCACCGTTGCTCAACCCATCATATGGCTGGGTTTACTGGGGAAAGGCATAAACATAAACGGGATATTTGCATCTGGGAATTTTCCGCCTCTAACACTTACTCCGTCGCCGACACAGCAGCAAGGCGTGCAAATACACACCTATTTCTCCGGTTTGCAGTCGCACATAATGACGAATATTTTTGGCGTGAATGATTACTTCTCATTCTTAGCCTGCGGTATCGTTGTTTTCATAACTCTTCTCGCAACAACGTACAGCTCTACATCAGTCGTTCTCGATCGCCGTTTCGGCTTCATTGACAAACTTTTGTCAACATCTGTTTCCAAATCCGTCATTGTTACATCCAAGATAATTTCCGCAACACTGCGAGCGCTGGTGCAATCATTCATATTGATAGGCATCGCTTTCCTGTTCGGCCTCAAATGGGGAACAAACTTCACGCCACTTAGCATTCTTGGCACAATCGCGATCATATTCTTATTCGGCATGGGGATGAGCTCGGTCTTCATAGCTGTCAGCTTAAGGTCAACAAGAATAGAAACACAAAGCGCTTTCATAAACTTCATAACCATACCTTTAATGTTTGCCAGCAACGCCTTTTTCCCAATCAGTTTGATGCCTAACTGGATGCAAGCAATTGCAAATGCCAATCCTACGTCATACGCGGTTGATGCGGTAAGACGATTCATAATCGACAGCGGTAGCCTAAACCATCTTGCAGTTGACTTCGCTTACGTCGGCGCATTTGCTTTGATATTGACCACAATAAGCATCGTGCTGTCTTGGAGATTCCTAAACAAGTAGAGGCTTTAACGAGCCTTTTCCCTTATTTTGCATTAAGTCAATATGAATTGGCTCTTTCCAGCTCTTCCCTGTTATGCCTAAAGAAAAGCCGAAAAGACGCAGTTAAATCATAATTTTCCACTTCGCCAAAAGGCACCCAACGTAGCTCTACAGCGTCGCTTGAAGCCTCAGCTGTGCCCGCCCTTACTCGCACAAGGTATTCGATGATGACGTAATGGTACTTCACTTTGCCCTGCTCGTCATAGTCAACGTTGCTGACCACGTCAATCAAGCTTGGATTGTCAACGTCAAGACCCGTTTCCTCTTTGGTTTCGCGGATAACCGCCTGCTCGGGGCTTTCGGCTAGCTCAACTAAGCCGCCGGGGATCGTCCATTTGCCTCTGCTCGGCTCGTTTCCCCGCTTTATCAAAGCAATCTTGCCTTCGCTCAATATTACTGCGCCGACGCCTACAACTGGCTGATCAGGATACAACCGTTTCACAGAGAACGCCTCTACATGGCTTATACCTAATCCAACATTAAAGCTTCTGCTTCAGTTTCGATTAAAAAAAGAAAAAAGTTGGGTGGCGCTCTTTTACTCGTATCTTAAAGCGTCTACGGGTCTAAGCTTGGATGCGCGCCATGCTGGGTACAGGGCGAAGATCACGCTGACTCCAACGCCGAATAATAAGGCGCCGCCGAACACCTCAGGAGTCAACAGAGGCGTTACTTGGAATCCACCTCCGAAAACCCCTGACGCTAAGACCCTTGAAACCACGTTTGCTATGACCCAGCCAAGTGCTACGCCAGCGAAAGCGCCAATCAACCCGATTATGACCGATTCGCCGAGGAAAACGCTGAGCACTGTTCGGTTCTTCATGCCTAGCGCCTTGAGGATGCCGATTTCCCTTGTGCGTTCAATCAGCGAGACGATCATTATGTTCATGATGCCTATGCCCGCGACTATCAATGAAATAGCGGCGATGCCGCCCAGAAACAGCTGCACCGTGCCAAAGATGGTTGAAAGCAGGCTGAGGACTGCTGTAGACGAAATAACAGTTACCTGCCCGTCGAAGTGGTCGGTGATAAGCTTGGTAACAGTGCTAATGGTTGCGTTATCGGCGTTTTTCAGGTGCACGATTATCATGTCGCATTGGTTGGTTCCGAAGAAGCTTTCAGCCTGATTAATGGGCATGTAGACGCCGTCGTCTGAGGGCCCGCCTATGCCGAATCCGCCGATTTTCTGGAGGACACCTGAAACCTGCGCCACGTAAGTTTCGTTGACGACGGGTATAATTGTGGCGTTGGTCCACACTATGCCGACGCTGTCGCCTGCCCTGAAAAGCAGGGTTCCGTTTTGTCCAGGGTCATTGATTCGGGTTCCAACCACTATGTTGTTGTCGGTGGGGTTCAGCGGAATTGCTCCAGACGCCGCGACAAACGTTGTCGAGTACTCCTGTGCGTACTGGTTGAAGTCGACACCGTAGAGATTGACTGAACTGTTGATTCCGCCAGCATCGATGTATCCTGAATGCTGTATCACAGCCAACGACGACGTAATGTCAGGAGATAGAGCGTCAATATCGGTGGTGTTGCTGACGTAGAGGCTGAATCCAGAAGAGCCAGAGCTTCCCCCAAATCCGCCTCCGCCACCGCCAAACGGTCCGCCTCCACTTGCCCCCGACGTTCCGCGTCCATTGCTTGCGCTGCTCAAAAAGCCGCCTGTGCCTGGCGTCACAATTAGCGTGGAGGCTGACAACCCTTGGTTTAGCGAGTGAGTTATTGTAGCCTGCAATCCCTGAGTGATCGAGAGCAAGGCAACTATGGCTGCGATGCCTATGATTACGCCCAGCGTGGTCAATGCTGCTCGGAGCTTGCGGAGTCTTATTGCACTGAAAGAGTAACCTAAGATGTCGTACGTTTTCATTGTTGGTTCACCACTTCTGCGACTATTTGTCCATCAAACATCTGCAGGATCTTGTTGGCTTCCCTCGCCAAATGTTGGTCATGCGTTACCATGATGATGCTGACATGGCTTCCCGTGTTAAGGCGCTTCAGCAAACCTACGATTTCGCTTGCCGTTTTCGAGTCGATATTTCCAGTCGGCTCATCCAGCAAAAGGAATTTTGGGTTGTTGGCCAGCGCTCGGGCGATCGCGACTCGTTGCTGTTGTCCGCCGCTTAACTCCGCGGGTTTATGGTTAACCCGATCCTTTAGGCCGACAGTTTCTAGAAGCTGTATGGCTCTTTGCCTTCTCTCTGCCCTCCCCACATCAGCTATGGACATTGCCAATTCAACATTACCTAACGCAGTCAGGCGAGGTATCAGATTGAAAAATTGGAAAACGAAGCCGATCCGCTTGCGCAGGTCGGTCAGCTGGTTGTCGTTTAGTTTGGATATGTCAACGCCG
Source organism: Candidatus Bathyarchaeota archaeon (assembly GCA_963722095.1). Lineage (GTDB taxonomy): Archaea > Thermoproteota > Bathyarchaeia > Bathyarchaeales > Bathycorpusculaceae > Bathycorpusculum. Next base: position 356,015 of record CAVRJR010000002.1, read on the forward strand.
TCGATGAGCAATGTGCCTGATGTTGGCTTGTCTAAGGCACCGATCAGGTTCAGCATAGTTGATTTGCCGCTGCCTGAGGGCCCAAGTATTGAGACGAAGTCGCCCGCTTCAACCTTCATGTTTACTCCTCGGACAGCTTCAACCGGGACTTTTCCAAGCATGTACGTTTTTCTAAGGTCTACTGCTTCAACTAGTGTTGTCATCGTCTTTTTCCTCAACATGCATTTCCGTGCTTAAACCATGGATGTATTTATTTGTTCAGGTACCGCCATGAAAGAACCACGCATATGACTGTCACGACAACTGCGAAAGCGCCGACGAAGGCGAAGTCAAGCGGCAAGCGTCCGTATCCATCACTGAATATCATTAGTCGTCTAACCGCGTCAATCGTGTATGATATGGGGTTCACGTTTGCTATTGCCTGCAGCCAGCTTGGCATCAGTTTAATCGGGAAATACGCGCTACTGGCGAACATCAATGGCAGGGTCACCAGGTTGAAGATGGCTTGCGGCGTTTCCATTCGGGTTGTCCTCAAAGTAATTGCGGTGAACAGCGATGATAGCCCGAAGCCTATTAGGAACACTATTGCGAACACTCCGAGCACGCTGAATGCAGTGAAGTTTGTTCCTAACTGGAGTCCAAGTAGGAAAGCAACGACTGTGACGATGGCTGCTTGGAACACTGAGCGGATGCTTGCAGAGATAACTTTTGAAGTTATTATGACTGACCGCGAAACTGGTGTGCTGAGGACCTTGTTCATGAAGCCGAGGCGTCTATCCCACACGACTGACATGCCTACGAAAGCTGTAGTAAAGACTGTGACGAATGCGACCATACCCATAGCCATGAACGAGAAGTAATTAGAAGTTCCGAACGTTGACTGCATAATGTTGGATTGCATGCCTGCAAAGTAAGTTTTTAATCCAGTAAGTTGTTGCAGCGTGAGAGTTGAAGCTAACTGCTGTGGCAATGCTGGGAGTGAGCTAGCGGAGAACATGGCGCTTATGTTCATTGCTTTTCCAAGAAGCGCCAGCCACAGAATCGGCTGCATTATGCCTATGACCAGGACTATCGGGTTTTGGTACCATTTTTTGAGGTCTCGGTTAGTTAGCGCCCAGAGCCCATGGAACTTGCTTTTTGAGACCCTTGTTTCTTCGTCGCTCATCCGTTCTCAGCCCTCCTCATAGCTGCCCTTTGCTGCATAATGCTTTCACGTGACTCCTCAGCGTCACGCATCGATTTCCCAGTGAACTGTAG